>JAHDFN010000103.1:5116-14188 GCA_020628145.1 Saprospiraceae bacterium
ATTTTAATTTGAATCCGTTATAGTCCGGCGGATTATGGCTGGCCGTAATAACAACTCCCAATTCGGATTTGGTTTTGACAACACCGAGGGATACCATCGGGGTAGAGACAAAATCCTTCGCCAGATTGACCTTGATACCGTGTAACCCCATGATACGGGCTGTAGTCGAGGCGAATAATTGTCCGGCAAAACGGCAATCATGTCCGATGACCACTTTTTTAAATCCTTGTGTTTTCATCCAAAGTGCGGTACCTTCCGCCACTCTTTTCACATTATCCACGGTATATTCCTGAGCGATGATTGCTCTCCATCCGTCGGTACCGAATTTTATTTTTGTCATGATAGGTTGATATGATTTTTATTGACCAAAGGGTGTCTTCACTTGAAATACGGGGAATTATTTTTGTTGAAAAATCGTTCAAATATAGGGAAGAATAACGAAATCGTTATCTTGTCACCTATTGGTTTACGACATGTTTTATTATTTGATTCAATATCTGATTTGAAAGATACATATCTACATAAGGGATTGAGGGAAAAATTGGTGAAAACCATCCAATCGAAAGGGATAAAAAGCGAAAAGATCCTTCATGCCATCCACAGCCTTCCCCGCCACTTTTTTCTGGACAATGCCTTTGAAGAACATGCGTATGAAGATAAGGCTTTTCCTATTGGAAACAAACAAACGATTTCACAGCCCTTTACCGTTGCCTATCAAACCCAAATGCTCCAAGTAAAAAAAAGGGATCGGATATTGGAAATAGGCACCGGTTCCGGGTATCAGGCTGCAATTCTTGCCATGTTGGGTGCCAGGGTTTTTACGATAGAACGACAAGAGGATTTATATAGGAAAACCCGGAATCTTTTGGATAAAATGGGTTTTGAACGGATTCGGATGTATTATAAGGATGGCTATAAAGGTGTTCCCGAATTTGCTCCTTTTGATGGCATCATCATTACGGCCGGTGCGGATCAGTTTCCCGACGAACTTTTCAAACAGCTCAAGGTAGGAGGCCGAATGGTCATTCCGATAGGAGTAGGGGAAAGTAAGCGTATGTTATGTTTCAGCAAGGATGAGGAAGGGAAATCCGAAATCGTACAGGAAGGCGGCCGTTTCAGGTTTGTTCCTTTCCTAAAAGGGGTAAATCGATCCCAAACCTGATTTTAAGTGTATTTTTCCAATACGGCCTCACAAGCTTCATCCAACATATCATATACGTTCTGGAAACCGTCGTTTCCCCAATATGGATCGGGAACGGTTTGATTCATTCCCGGACGGGACATGTTCATGATTAAATGTACTTTTCCTTTTTGGTTTTCATTGTCAGTCATCCGGATGATATCCTGATAATTGGATGCATCCATTGCAAAAATCAAATCGTAATTATCCAAATCGGATTTGACGAATTGTCTCGCCCTCTGATCCGTTATATCTATTCCATGCTTATCCGCTACTTCTATCGAACGTGAATCCGGTAATTCGCCGGCATGCCAACTCCCTGTTCCGGCAGAACCTACTTCCCAATCCAAACCTTTTTCGGTCGCCTTATGCTTCATAATTCCTTCTGCCAGAGGAGAACGGCATATGTTGCCTAAACAAACCATCAGTATTTTCATATATAAAAAACATTTCATGATAACATCTAATCAATGTGGCTTCTATCAACGGGAACTTACCAACGGATAAAATTCACATTGGACGGTGGTACAGGGTTCACCAATACGGTAGAAGTTGCGGAGCAATTCGAATTGGAATCCGTAACGGTAATCGTATATGTCCCTGCCTGATTGACGGATGGCGAATCGGTAGTAGCACCATTGAGGATACCCGGCCCGGACCAATTGTAAGTAATATTCGGTCCGGAATCGGAATTGGAACCATCAAGGGTAATGGTCGGCGTTTCACATGCCAATTGTTGGGTATTTCCCGCATCGGCCGTAGGTAGATTCCCTACGGTGACCACCACCTCATCGGTAGCAGAACATCCGGTATTGGGATCTGTAATGGTAACAGTATAGGTAGTGTTGGTTGTGGGAGAAACACTTATCTGCCCATGATCCTGTCCACCGCCTTGTAAATCCAAAGTCCCTGCGTCACCGGTACTCCAAACATAATCATTTCCGTGATCTCCTATCGGGTCATTTCCTATCAATACCGAACCGCCGCCACAAACGGATTGATCCGTTCCTGCATTGGCTGTTGGTTCATCTACGGTAATCGTCACGTCTGCCGTACCCGTACAGTTCTGTGCATCGGTAATTGTAACGGTATAGGTGGTTGTCGTCGTAGGAGAGACGTCTATTTGTCCGTTATCCAGATTGTTGGGGTTTCCATTGGTTTTGATTTGTCCATTATCACCCGAACTCCATGCATAATCATCTCCGTTCCCTCCGACCGGATCCCCTCCGATTGTTACGATTTGCCCGGCACATATCGTTTGATCCGTTCCTGCATCCGGTGCAGGTACTCCTACAGTTACAACGACCTGATCCGTTGCCACACATGAAGGGTCATTAGGGTCTTCCACTGTAAGGATATAAGTGGTGGTGGAATTAGGTGAAACGGTGATTTGTCCGTTATCCTGTCCACCGCCTGTAAGGTCTATGGTTCCCGAACCGCCACCATTATTCCAACTATAATCATAGTTTTCCGTTCCTACGGGATCATTACCTATCACGACCGACTGACCTGGGCAGATACCTACATCGGGTCCTGCATTGGCAATAATCGCACATGAGGGACATACTGCCGTAACGGTATAACTACCACATTCAAAACCGGCATAACCATCGACCATCAGGCCGGCACATTCTCCGTCTGCCAAAGTGACGGAAAGCGAAAAACCACCCGATCCTCCCGGACTACTATCGTGAGAATTGAAACTGTTGTGCCCACAATCCGTTTCCCCATTGGTGAGCGTAAAATTCCATACGGCTCCCTGAAGGTTACAGCCCGGAGCATCCACTACGAATTCGACGGTAAAGGTACCACCGGTATTGTTACAGTACTCATACCAATTGGTATTCTCCACAGAGAAGGATACATCCTGATCTCCATCCCCATCCAAATCGGAACCTGCATAACAGCAGGGATTACATCCCGAATTTCCTCCGGTGGGATCAGATCCTAGACAAGTGCCGTTGGAATTACTATCCGAAATAGCATTGTTACAGGAAAGATTGGTGCCTCCCCCAGCACAGCCACCACCACCTCCACCTCCACCATTACCTTGGGCACTTAACGGAATTGTAAATAGTGTAAAAATGATAATGAATAATAACCGACCCATATCAGTAATAATTTTAGTGTTTTTATTTGTCGGATGTTTGTGTTAATTCATCCTAAAGTAAGAAAAACAATGAGTAATTCATAACATGAGGCTTGTTATCATACATAAAAGTGATTTAAACTTATTCAAATCATCTGAATGCAAAGATAGATATGGTATTCAATATGGTGGGTCTGAATTTCATATACAGAATCCAAATTAAGTACTAGGACAAATTATAATGGACTTGCTTTATGATATTCGGGTTTTACCACCTCATCAGAAAAATCCAAGCATTTGTCGATAATAGATGATCCGGACCCTATCTGCCTGCATATTGGGTTCATCATTGTTGACCAAAAACTGAATATAATGGAAGTAGAAGATGCATTCGTTCCTGAAACATTAGGAGAAAAAGACAATAAGCTTTGGGGGATGTTGGCCCACCTGAGTACATTTATAGGTGCGGTAATACCCGTAGGAAATGTCATAGCACCATTGATTATGATGTCCTATTATCAGGATAAATCGGAATATGTACATGAACATGCCAAGGAAGCCCTTAATTTTCAAATATCACTATTGATATATTATTTCATAGCCGGTATTTCGGTTTTTGTATTCGTTGGTTTCCTTTTAATACCATTGATTTTCATTGTATCCATCATATTGACCATTCTTGCAGCCTTGGATGCCAATAAGGGAAAATCCTATAGGTATCCGCTGACGATAAGATTTATCAAATAAGATAATTCCGATACCCGAGAATCAAGAAGCCCTGTCGAGCATTTGCACGGCAGGGCTTCTTATTTTATGAATGGTTTAAGCCTCTTTGGGCAAATGGATGCCCAGGCATAATTCATCCAATTGCTCATCATGGATGGGTGAAGGAGCATCTATCATCATATCCCTTCCCTGGTTATTCTTAGGAAATGCAATGAAGTCCCTGATGGTATTCTGTCCCATCATAACGGCACACAACCTATCGAAACCGAAAGCCAGACCACCATGCGGAGGTGCTCCATATTCGAATGCTCCCAAAAGGAAACCGAATTGAGCCATCGCTTCTTCCCTCGTAAATCCGAGTAGATCGAAATTACGGGATTGTAGATCCCTGTCATGGATACGAATGGAACCACCACCGATTTCCACTCCATTGATCACCAAATCATAGGCATCGGCACGGAGTGCTTTCATCGTTTCATGATCTCCGTTCATCATCCTTTCGACATCTTCTTTCTTTGGTGAAGTGAAAGGGTGGTGCATTGCATGGAATCGCTCTGTGTCTTCATCCCATTCCAATAATGGAAAATCGACTACCCAAAGCGGTTTGAATTCCTGCGGGTTACGAAGGCCCATCCGTTCCCCCATTTCCAAACGCAATTCGTTCAACTGCTTTCTTGTTTTTTCTTCTTCTCCCGAAAGGATCAGTAACATATCTCCGGGTTTAGCTCCGAATTCTTCTCCCCAAGCCTTCAGATCATCATCCGAATAGAATTTGCCTACACTGGATTTGATTGAACCATCGGTATTGAATTTGACATATACCAAGCCTTTCGCACCGATTTGCGGTCTTTGCATCCACTCGGTCAGTTTCTTGATATCCTTATTGGAATAATTATCTGCCTGACCTTCTGCATTGATCCCTGCCACCAACTCGGCGGAATCGAATACAGGAAATCCTTTTCCTTTGGCTACTCCGTTCAGATTATGGAATTCCATTCCGAACCGGGTATCCGGTTTATCCGATCCGTATTTTTCCATGGCCTCATCATAAGTCATCCGAGGAAACTCGGGTAAATCCAAGCCCTTGCAGGTTTTGAACAAATAACGGGTCAGACCTTCAAAGGTATTGAGGATTTCTTCCTGGGTTACGAATGACATTTCGCAGTCTATCTGTGTAAATTCCGGTTGTCGGTCTGCACGAAGATCTTCATCCCTGAAACATTTGACCAATTGGAAATACTTATCGAAGCCGCCCACCATCAGAATCTGCTTGAAGGTTTGCGGTGATTGGGGCAGTGCATAAAATTGTCCCTTGTTCATCCGACTGGGAACGACAAAATCCCTTGCCCCTTCGGGTGTACTTTTGATGAGAACGGGTGTCTCCACTTCTATGAAACCCGCTTGTGAAAGATAACTTCTGGTTTCAACAGCTACTCTGGATCTGAAAATCAGGTTTTCCTGAACAGGTTTCCTTCTCAGGTCGAGGTATCTGTATTTCATGCGGAGTTCATCACCTCCGTCCGTATCGTCTTCAATTGTGAATGGTGGTACTTTAGAAGCATTGAGGATTTCCAAATCATTGACATCTATCTCTATATCCCCGGTTGGAATGTTAGGGTTCTTGGATTTTCTTTCCAAGACCGTTCCCTTTACTTTTACGACATATTCCCTGCCCAGAGTACGGGCCGATTCGAAAACTTCCTTAGTGGTATTTTCTTCGGTGAAAATCAATTGGGTAATGCCGTATCGATCACGCAGGTCGGTGTACATCATGAATCCGAGGTCTCTTGATCCCTGAATCCAACCACTGAGCGTCACTTCTTCGCCCACGTTGGCCATGCGTAATTCTCCACAGTTGTGAGTCCGATACATAATTATGGTAATTTTAAATTATTAATTAGGAATTGATTTATTCCCGATAATTAACCTTTTTCAATTAGTTTGCAAAAATAATAGTTCCCATCTAAGAGAGGTTATAATATCATTATTATGAAATTAATTCCTGTTTTTTCATTGATTTTAGGCACTTGTATCTTCCATGCCTGTAATCAGAAGATTGTAAATAATATGAATATTGACAATATCGATCTTATCGAATATAGATTCCGAGACAGTTCCACTCCTCCCCAATACCATCGCAGTTATCTCATTCGTGCTACAGAAGAAAAGGTTGAATTCAAGATAGATGTGTATGGTACTATTCTGGTAGATACGGTTTTCGGTATTGAAGCTTCCCGTTTTCAACAACTCAAATCCAAGGCGGAAATGTTGGATCCTCCCGGGGAAAAGATTACGGAAGCGGCAACGGGAACCAAAAGTTATCGGATTTCCCTTCTTGAAAAAGGTAAGGAGAATTACCAGCTTTATTGGGACAGTCTCCAGTCGGTTGGAAAAGAAACCGATGATTTCAAAGAAGAAATAAAAAGTCTGATTCCTGAAATGGGTCAATTATTATCCACTCCCATGAAAAACAGAAAATAAAAAGGGGTTCGGCATTCCGAACCCCACATATTCAGTATTGGAAGTATTAGTATAAGCTTATAATTCCTTTCTTAATCTTGCTACGGAAATACCGAGTTGCTCACGATATTTGGCAACGGTACGTCTGGCTATGTTGTAACCTCTTTCCCTCAACATGTTCTTCAATTTTTCATCGGAAAGCGGTTTACGTTTGTTTTCATTACTGATAATATCGGTAAGGATTTTCTTGACTTCCAAGGTGGAAACTTCTTCACCATCCTTGGTCTGAAGCGACTCGGAAAAGAAATCCTTCAATCTTTTCGTTCCGAATTCGGTCTGAACGTATTTTGAATTCGCTACCCGGGAAACGGTTGAAATATCCAAACCTGTCATATCCGCAATATCCTTCAAAATCATCGGACGGAGTTTTCTCTGATCACCGGTTAAGAAATAATCATATTGTAGTTGAAGGATGGTGTACATGGTCCGGTACATGGTTTGTTGACGTTGTTTGATTGCATCGATAAACCACTTTGCAGAATCTATTTTCTGTTTGATGAACATGACGGCTTCCTTTTCGCTACGTTTGGCTTTCTTCCCGGCCTTTTTGGATTGCGAATAGGTCGTAAGCATGTCTTTGTAGTGATCGTTCACCCTTAGGTCGGGAGCATTACGGGAATTCAGTTCCAATTCCAATTCCCCATCCCTATTGGATATGGTGAAATCAGGAACGATGTAATGAACTGCTCTGGAATTGCCTCCGGAAGAATATCCACTGGCCGGTTTGGGGTTGAGTTTCAGAATTTCCTCTATACCTTTTTTCAACTGACGTTCGTTGATATTCAATTGTCTTTGCAGACGGGTATAATGTTTTTTGGAAAATTCGGCGAAATAATCTTCTACGATTCTCAATGCCAACCTAATTGGCACTTTTTCATCGTATGATAATTCTTCATTGTCGTTTTTGCGATGTAACTGAAGCGCTAGGGCTTCCTGTAGCGTTCTGGCTCCTACTCCCGGTGGATCCAAGAGTTGTATTCTTTTTAGAATTTTTTCTATTTCCTCTTCTCGGGCAAAGATATTCTGTGAAAACATGAGATCATCTACAATAGCAGTGATTTCTCTTCTCAGATAGCCATCGTCATCTATACTACCTATGATTTGTTCTGCAATGGCCAATTCCCTATCATCAGCAAAAGTCAGTAACCCCATCTGTCTTTCGAGATGTTCATGGAAACTGTTCTCCACAGCCATCGGCATGGTTTTTTCCTCATCATCTGCGGAGTAATTATTGACATTCAACTTATAACTGGAAACATCGTCTTCCATATAGTCGTTGATATATTCATCCAACTCTAAGGATTCTTCTTTTACAATTTCGTCATATTCATCGGCTGCATCTATGATGTTATCTCCTTCAACTTCATCATTTCCACTTTCTTCATTTTTCATGAATTTTTCATCATCACGAAGAGCCTCGCTATCAAATTCCTGTTCCTGATCGTTTTCCTCACCTTCATCCAATGCCGGATTGGCTTCCAACTCCTCCTTGATTCTCTGGTCCAAAGTAGCTGTGGGAATTTGTAACAACTTCATCAACTGTATCTGTTGGGGAGACAGTTTCTGTAACTGCTTTTGGCCTAAAGTTTGCTTAATCATGGTAGAAGTTTTAGCCTGTCCTTAATTTATTTAAGAACGTGGTTGCATTAGTTAATTCTGATTCTTTTGCTAAGAAGACTTTATGGAAGTTGGCCGGTTTTTCGATTTCTCGTATTAGAAGTAGTTAATATACGTGACTGCCACCATTACCACAAAAATCATGCCACAAATATACGCCCTTATTCTGTTCGTGTCAAGTCTTTAACAAAACTTTGTATCAAATTAGCTTCAAACCCCTTTGAATAGGCATAATTGAATAATTTTTTTCTTCTTTCAAATAGTGAAGATTTTTTTAATATTTCATTTTTACGGGTCAATAACCGACTTAAAACGGCTTCATATTCTTCCTCGGTTATTTCTGATAAACCTTTTTTAATACAGTACTCCGAAATATTCCTAATTTTCAATTCCCTTCTGATTCTCATCCTTCCCCATTTTTTCATTCTGAACTTTCCCCGAGCATAGCTTCTCGCAAACCTTTCCTCATTCAAGAAGTCTTCGGCAATTAGTTCGGCTATGATTTCTTCTAAATCATCTCCATAGATTCCCAAATCCAATAATTTAGTCCGTACTTCTTTATGACACCTATCCTGATAGGCACAATATTTTTGCAACTTGGCCAAACCATCTTCCTTGCTGGTATATTTTTTTTTCTTTTTATCCAATTCCTTCTAGGTTAATCTGATTGAAGTGATATAAATTTTTGGTTGTGTATTAAAATGTATGATGAATGCAATTGAAATAAAAAATGACCAAGTGCATATGCATTATATGATATAATAAGGATTTGGAAAAGCAGGGCGTCTGCCTTGCAATCCTTCTGTTTTTCATCCTCAATGGCTTTGGTGTATTTTTTGCCCACCAGATGCTTTTCGGGAGGAATGACCTTTTTGAAGGATTTCCAATAGATGTTATCACTAAAAAGTTCGTAAGGGAAAAAGGAACCAAAGGATTTAAC
>JAHDFN010000104.1:0-8375 GCA_020628145.1 Saprospiraceae bacterium
ACTTTATGCAGGACAATAACATTTTAATTCAGGGAAGACAAGAAATCCGGAAAAAAAAGTTTCGCCTGTCTCTTGGATCCGGATAAGCTCAGCCTTACCAATGTCGATGACGCCATCCGTTTATCTATTGATGCGAAAGTGGATTATTTCTTTGTCGGCGGAAGTCTCATCATTAATATGATGTTGGATGAATTGATATCCAATATCAAGAAGAAATGTGATATACCCGTTATCCTTTTTCCGGGTGGAACGAACCAGATCAGCTATCGGGCAGATGCTTTGTTATTCCTTTCTCTTATTTCCGGCCGCAACCCGGATTTATTGATTGGGAAACATGTCGAAACGGCTCCTTATCTGAAGATAAGTCCATTGGAAATCATTTCTACCGGTTATATGCTGATAGATGGTGGTGTGCCGACGACGGTATCCTATATGAGTAATACATATCCTATTCCGAGGAATAAGGATGACATTGCTTTATCCACAGCGATAGCCGGAGAATACCTCGGTTTGAAATTATTGTACATGGATGCCGGTAGTGGAGCCAAGACACCCATTTCCAATTCGATGATTGAATGCATCAGTTCTTCTGTCGAATGTCCCTTGATAATCGGTGGTGGAATCCGCACTGCGGAGGCTTGTGGAGAGAAGGCCAAGTCTGGTGCCGATGTGGTTGTGGTAGGTGATGCAATAGAGAAAGATCCTGAACTCGTCATGGAAATGGCGGCAGCCGTTCATGAATCATCTTCTATAAAAATCGGATAATAGGGAACTATACCCGTTCAATATTTGTAAACTGTGGAAAGTAAAAAACACAAGGTTTGTTAGGGACGGTCATAAAATCCACAGGGAGTTGGTATCAGGTGAAAACGGATGAGGGAAAAATCTATGCTTCCCGTATCATCGGTAAATTCCGTTTGGACGGAAAAAAACTGACCAACCCCGTAGCGGTAGGTGATAGGGTAGAGCTGGAAATCGAACAGGTTGAAGAAGAAACGGCCCTCATCCGAAAAATCCTGCCGAGAAAAAACTACGTAATCAGAAGTTCCCCCCGGAAAGCCCACCATCTCCATATTATAGCCGCCAATATAGATCAGACCATCGTTCTCAATACGATTATCCATCCCAATCTCAAACAAGGCTTCATAGATCGATTCCTCCTCATGACAGAACCTTTCGATATCCCTACCCATGTCGTATTTAATAAAGTGGATTTGTGTGGAGAGGAAGAAATCGGTATTTATGCCGCTTTGGAAGATATCTATACTCCCATAGGTTACCCTACCCATTTGGTTTCCGCCCTTAGAGGAGACGGAATCGACGATTTGAAAGAAATTCTCAAAAATAAGACAACACTCATCAGTGGGCATTCAGGCGTAGGGAAATCCACATTGATCAATGCCTTGCAACCCGAATTGGATTTGGCGACTTTCGAAATATCCGATTATTCCGGAAAGGGGCAACACACTACTACATTTGCAGAAATGCATGACTTGGATTTCGGAGGTTGTATTATTGATACACCCGGTATCAAAAGTCTTTCTTTTATCAATATGGAACCCTTGGAGATTGCCCATAATTTCCGTGAGTTTTTTGAGGTTTCGGAAGGATGTAAATTCTCTAATTGTATGCATCTGAACGAACCGGGCTGTGCAGTGAAGAAAGGAGTAGAGGAAGGTGGATTGAGCGAATTGCGGTATATGAATTATGTGACCCTTCAGGAAGAAACAGCCAATCAGAACCACTGGGAAAGAAATAGGGATTTATAGTACGGTGGAGTTTTGTATTTTTGCCCACTTATTAGGAAATCACAATCAGCAATCAGTCAAAATTATACGATTATGCATCAATATATCAGCGAATTACCGGCACATGAAGGCAAGGAGGTCACCCTGAAAGGTTGGGTGTATAATGCTCGTTTCGGTGCGAACCATGCCTTTGTCGAAATAAGGGACGGAAGTGGTTTCGCCCCTTGTGTCATTGCAAAGGACGATGTAGGGGAAGAGTTATTCGAAAAAGCCAAAAAACTAACCCGTGAAAGTTCTTTTTCCATTACCGGTAAGGTCTCGAAGGATGAACGGGCGAAAGGTGGTTATGAAATCATTGCGGAAAGCTTGGAAGTTTATAATTATTCGAAGGATTATCCGATAAAAGTAAATGAAAGCGAACATGGTGTCCGTCACTTGGCGGATCGTCGTCATCTATGGTTGCGATCTAAAAGACAGTGGGCGATTCTGAGGGTAAGGAATGAAATCATTATGGGTATTCATGAATTTTTCCAAGGAGAAGGATTCCTTCAAACCGACTCACCTATTTTTACCGGAAATGCCGCCGAAGGAACAACAGATTTGTTTGCTACCGATTTTTTCGGAGACCCGGCATACTTGGCACAAACGGGACAGCTATATGGTGAAGCGATGTGTATGGCCCAGGGTAAGATTTATACCTTCGGTCCGACATTCCGTGCAGAGAAATCCGATACGCCTCGTCACTTGGCCGAATTCTGGATGATAGAACCGGAAATGGCATTTTTCGATAATGAAATGAATATGGATCTCATCGAAAAATTCAGTCGTCATTTAGTGAACCGCTGCTTGAAGAATTGTAAGAATGAATTGGAAATCCTCGGCAGGGATGTTGCCCGTTTGGAAACGGTGAACCAATCTTATCCGAGGGTGCCTTATACGGAAGCTATAAAAATCCTAAGAGGCGAAAAAGATGTGGAGGGTAAGAATGCCATCAAAGTACAGGAGGACGATTTGGCTGCGGCGAAAACAGGCATCGAAGAAAAGAAAAAAGATATTGCCGAAAGGGAAGCTGCGATTAAGGCGGGAATGAAGAAAGGAGCCAGGAAATTCAATGAAGCAAAAATATTGGCTTTGCGTAGTGAAATTGCCGAATTGGAAGAGGCATGTAGGAATATTCCCAAGTGGATAGAGTCCGCTAGGAATTTCAAGGATGGAGAAGATTTCGGAAATTCGGATGAAACGGTTCTGACCCGGGTTTTCGATGCACCGGTAATGGTATATAACTGGCCGACCAAAATCAAGGCATTTTATATGAAGGAAGTGGAAGGCGATCCGGATCATGTGAAAGGAGTGGATTTATTGGCTCCCGATGGTTATGGAGAGATTGTTGGTGGTTCGGAAAGAGAAACCGATATAGATGTCCTGATTCAAAAAATAAAAGAGCACAATCTGCCTATGGAACCCTTCGAATGGTATTTGGATTTGAGACGTTTCGGTTCTGTTCCTCATTCCGGTTTCGGTTTGGGATTGGAGAGGATGGTGCGTTGGGTTTGTGGTATCCACCACTTACGTGAAACGATACCATTCCCTAGGAGGTATGGTAGATTGTTGCCATAAATTAGATGTTATCCCGAAATGTTTATTATGTAAGACAAATGAGGAATATTGGAAATAGGCAAGGCATTCGTCGAAAAGCGTAACCATAGCTACGATTGAGAGGAATAACGCAGGCATATTTTCAAAAGAACCGGTTGGCCATAATCAATTTTTCGTGATAACATCCATTAAATCAATTCGATTTTTAAAATAAAAGCACTTGTGGAAAATAAATACCTTTTTACTTCCGAAAGATTAGGATTCCGGAAATGGAAGGAAAGTGATTTGGATGACTTTTTTGAAGTGACCGGGGATCCGGAGGTGATGGAATTTTTTCCTAAGATATTAACCCGGGAACAAACGGCAGGATTCATTAAGCACCTAATAAAACGCCATGATGAGTGGGGCTATGTTTATTTTGCCGTTGAAATTTTAGACACGGGTGAACTTATCGGATTTATCGGGTTGGCAGATCAGACATATGAAGCAGATTTCAATCCTTCCACCGATATCGGTTGGCGATTGAAAAAGTCCGCTTGGGGAAATGGTTATGCTACCGAAGGGGCAAAAAGATGCTTGGAATTCGGATTTGAAGATGTAGGTCTCAAAAGAATTATTGCCGTATGCAGTATCGGTAATGTGAATTCCGAAAATGTGATGAAAAAAATCGGAATGGAAAAGAAAGGATATTTTATGCATCCGGGCTTGAAGGATTATCCCGATTTAGAGGAATGTGTATTATATGAGATTTTAAGATAAAAAAAGGTGATGCGAATCCGCATCACCTTTTTTTATTTCCTGAATATTTTTGAATTTTTATAATCCGGCAGGTTCCAGGATCTCCAAGTCCGTTCATTCAGTTTAGTGTTGAATTTATATGTTTTCTGATCCATTTTTGATCTGAATTCATATGAGTTCAAACGGCCTCTCTCCATTATTGTTGAACCGTACTCTTCCAAGAGATACAAATTCTTATCTGAAATTTCGTGGAAAATAAATTCCGTGTCCAGCTTGTTGTTATAATCTACCGTAATATTGTATTTCGTCATGTGGATGTCCCAGTTGATCCAAGAGAGGATGATGAAAGTGATATACCATATCCAAGCATTTCTATTCAAAAGGAAATGCAGAGATTTTTTATTTTTTATTTTTAGGATCATGGTCGTTAATCCTGCTAAGGTCAATAAAAGAAAAATAAATACTCCGATGCGTTTGTGGGCGATTCCATAATATTCTATATATCGGTAATTCCGAATACCGACGGAGATGACAAGGATCGCATTTTGTAAAATCCATATGTAGGAAATGATTTTTAGAAAACCATTGTTCGGATAAAAATTTATATTCTTTCTGAAGAAATAAATCAGAACAGCCATAGCCATCAGAATGGAAAATATCAAGACATAAGTTCCTTGATAAACATAAGATTTTAATTCCCAAATATTCAGACTGTTTACATCAGCCATCCATACGAAATTAATGTCCGTTAAATTCACAAGGAATAATAATGCATTCAATGAAAGGATGGTGATGATGGCCGTTTTGTATTCGTTTTTTAATGAAATGGCAGAGAAGGAAATAAGAGGCTTTTTGTTTTTGCTTCTTCGGGTTCTTTTCAGGTTTTCAGGATTTTCATCGAAGCCGAAAGCCGCTTTGTTTTTATAAAAAATGCCTCCTGCAAAAATAAATCCGATAAGGATGAAGAAAATCCTGTGCCATGAAATATCCATTTCTTTTAAAAAAGAAATGAAATCCGTTAAAAAATCAAAAGCCAGACTTGCAAACCGATCATTGGCCAACATGTAAATGATTAAAAATGCAGTGAAAACAATAGTCGGAATAATAAATAACTTGATTTTTTTGCCTACTCGGAAATTACCCGGTGTGCTTGAAAAAATATTATCGAATAATTTATATGGTGTTTCCAAATAACTCCATATGCCCACGATGAATCCATGCCCTAGGAAACGATATCTGTTTTCCTGGCTGTATCCAAGCATGAGAACATAGGATAAAATAAAAATGATTTGGGCGAATAAGGAATTGTTGTAAACGATGGCTGCGGAAGCGAGCCAAGTGCCTAGGGTGATAATCTGCATGCTTCGATTCTTGAATATTCCTCTTCGTAAAATAAATAATCCGAGAATAGAAATGGTAGAAAAAATTAAAGTATTCAATCCTAATCCTTCTTTCCAGAAAAGGAAATTGAAGGCCAGTGCCAGAATAATTACGGCAATGTTTTTAATATGCTTTTTCATGATTCTTTCTTTCCGTTTTAATAATGCTATGAAATGACTTGTTTGGGGTTGTGAGGGATTTTTAAAATGCTGATGAGTCCGTAAGACATAAATAAGATAATTGTTATTCCAATTGAAATACCCATCGTTTCCATCTGTTCAATAGGGCGTGAAATATGTAGGAAGATATCCTTGATTATTTCGTCGGGTCGGGAAACGATATCCCATGAATTCCATCTTTGGAAACGACCCATCCAAATGCCGAATCCACAGAGTGGGATAGAGAGTGAAACGATGAGTCTGCCCATTGTTTTCGAATAATGATCCGAAATGAATTTTTCCACTTCCATTAGTGAAAGAAGCCCCAACACCAACCCCGTTCCGGCAAAAGAAAACAACATGAGGATGTCATACCAAATCGGTATGTTGAACCGTTGCCTCAAATGCACGAAATCGGTGATGATGTATGGGGCGTTCGGAAAGAAAAACAACCAAATCATCAAAATAGAAAACAATATTGTTTTTGAATTCGTCTTGTTGTAAATCGGTTTTAAAGCAAGGGCCGACAAATATGGAATCCATGCCAAGAATAAATTCCATAATAAAAAAATATAAGTTCCTTTTTTCGTAATGAAAAAATTAGAATCATTGCTATTGAAAACAATTGCATTATCGAAGGGTAATATCTGTGTTCTGAAAATCAGAATGCCGGAACAAATCAATGAGGCCATTGCTGCCCAAATAAAAATACTTGTTTTTTTATCGAACAGTAAACGGTTTTCCTTTTTCGGTTTATCCGTTTTTTTATTTTCTATTTTATTCATTCCCATTTTAATGACGGTTTAAAAAGAACTTTGAAATGCAAAGTTTGGGGTTAAAAAAAAGGTTGTGGAATCGGTTGGTGGATGGAAGCAAGCATCCTGTTGTAATTCAAGTGCAACATATTTTCAAAATCCCAGTCGTGGATGGAAGGATCGATCCATCCTTTTTTAAATGCGGTTTTGAAATCGGACCAATGTTCGGGAATCAATACCATGCCTATGATACAAGTACCGAGGGTATAGGGTGTCCATTTTCGATTGCCTAATAACCAGAATTGCATAACCGCTTCTTCTTCCGGTGTGATGTCGTAACCCGTCAGGATGTGGAATACATCGTGTCGCTCGGCTTTAGGAATCATATCGAGGTTTCTTTGTTTTAGAAAATCATATAATTCCCTACCTAAGGAATCTGCGGGGAATTTTTTCAAATCCGCTGTTTCGTATTTCCATTTCGCCTTGTTTCCTTTGGTCAGTTTCATGTAAAGTGGAGCTGTGTGGTTGACCAGCCATTGTAAAAAGGCAGCTCTTTTTTTGATGAATGAATTTTCCATTGTATTCTAATTCTTGATGGTTGCAAATTACTTTGAAATACAAAGCGTGTGTGTAAAAAAAATATAGGTGTTTATTGGTTGTTTAATAATTTTTCCAAAGCATTCAAATGTTCTTTGAAGGCTTTTTTACCCAGGGGTGTTACCCTGTATGAAGTCTGTGGTTTTTTTCCAACGAACATTTTCCTCACTTCTATATATTCGTTTTTTTCAAGGGCCTTGATATGGCTGGCCAGATTTCCGTCCGAGGCATCCAGGGTTTGCTTCAGCACCTTGAATTCCACCCAGTCATTTACAATAAGGACAGACATGATGCCCAGCCTCATCCGACTGTCGAAAATCTTATTCAATTTATTGATGATGTCTTTCATCTCTTGTTGATAAACCGTTTTTATCCGAAACGGTATGGATTATCGATCATATTTGAAATACATCCTCAAGCCGTACACAATGTGCATCACTCCGAACCCTATGGCCCAGAATAATAGGCCGTGGCCGAAAAACCAAGTGGCCAACAATCCCAAAAATAATTCCACGTATCCTAAATATCGGATATCATCGAGGGTGTATTTACTTCCGTTGATTAAGGCCAGGCCGTAAAAAATCAACATGCTCGGTGCAATGATTCCGAAATACCCCAATCTCCATAACATCAGACAGAAAATCCCTCCACTTATCAAGGGGATCATGAAATTGGATAACAGTCTCATGGAGGCCCTTGTTACGAGTTTCTGCCCTGCTTTAGTCGCTTTCCGTTTCGAAAAGAAAAAACCGATGGCAGATGCCAATATCATAACGGCTGCGGCGACCAGGACAAAAAACACTTCGGGGGTCATCCCCCATTTTTCATAGGGATATGATTCAACATAGTACCACTTCCTTCCACTGAAAGGATGAGTCCCCAAGTAGGCATAAACCGCTCCTGCTCCAAGCAAAGCGATAATGCCGGCACCTACTCCCGACAAACCACTCAGCGATATGAATCTGGAGGATTGCTCCATCATCGATCTGATGTAGCTCAATTCCTCTATGTGATCCTTTTGGTTGTTCATTTTAAAAGTGCTTTGTGTTTCAAAGTAAATCCTTTTTTCCTTCGGATGCAAATTTTTCTAGGATTTTTTTTATATTCAATTGAGAATCAAGCTGTATTTGGTTGGGACATGGTGGTTGTATAGCATTAAGCCATGTTATTATGAAATTATTGTATGTGAGAGAAATGAAACCATTACAGTTGAAACTATAATTTATCAGCAAGTCTTATGGAGATTTCGAATACTGATCCTGTTGGGATATTAAGGTTTTTTTAGCCGTATTTTTCAATATCCCTTAAAGGTTTGCAAAGAGGGCTAATCCGGAAAACAGGTATTGGGAATTTGATTTTTTTATAAAGAAATAGGTTGAGTCCTATTTTTTAATGGAATTCCT
>JAHDFN010000104.1:8475-14112 GCA_020628145.1 Saprospiraceae bacterium
GGAATTCCTTTGTTTGAAATTAAACGAATCATTGTGAATCGTATTCATCATGATTTTTCTATTAAAAAGCCTGTAGGGAAATGATTTGGCCTGAAAGGTGAAAAACAATTTAAAAACTCGAGTACTATGAAAAAAATCAAAATTATTCTAGGATTGTGGATTTTCCTTTGGATGTTTTCTTCCTGTTCGGATGTAAGTGTGCAATTTATTCCTGAAGAAGAAATCCCCGAAACGTTGACTTCCCATTTCGATCTGGCTAGACTGGTCAAAGCAGATGTGAAACGCATCATGAACAATGAAGTCGATTGGCCGGAAGGCCAGAACCTTAATATGGTTCCTTCGGATGGATATATTTCCAAGACGCTCATCCGTTATCCCGAAGGGTATTCCGATGAATATGGAAATACTTATTCCGGACGTGTTGCTTATTCCACGAATATGGAAGGAATGGCAGAAGGAAAAATCGAATTAATCACTTTCCATGATTTCCATATTAATAATCTCCGGGTAGAAGGTGCTAAAGCGACCCAGGTAACCCGGATGTCGGGTGATGGAAGTCAGGTAGTCGGCATTGATTGGTGTCAATTTGATGATGAAGGAGCCGCCCCTGAAAACCGAGGCATGACCATCCATCTTGAAGATGGCACAACTGTCGCCTTAAGGGGTTGTGTATCCAAAGAACTGAATGAAACACTCTATGAATCCGAAGGTCTATTGGAATATGCTATCCAGGGAGAAATGTACGGCCGCATAAATGATGGCATGGAGTGGGAATACCGCATCAATGATCTTTCGCATGGGAACAATGATTGCCGTTGGTATGAAAAAGGATTGATAAATGTCTCAAACGGCACGGATGAATTCGAAATGAATATGAGTGATGATGGCTGTTCATCTGCTTATGCCATCCATTATGAAGGAGGGGTGATGAATTTCGAACGTTATCATGATTTTTGGAATTGATTGAAAAAAACAAAACGGGTCGCCTGTAAACTCGGGCGACCCCTTTTGTTTTAAAACCCCTTACCTTTGTAATTAAATTTATGCTCGAATGGAAAAAATGGTAATAGCCGAGCTGCCGGTCATGGAGCAGTTTTATACCATACAGGGAGAAGGGGTTCATCAAGGGAAACCCGCTTATTTTATTCGCTTGGGAGGTTGTGATGTAGGATGCGTATGGTGCGATGTGAAAGAATCATGGGATGCCGATAAACATCCGAGGATTTCTATTGATTCACTCGTTGGAAATGCTTCGGCCTTTCCAGGCAAATTGGTCGTGATAACAGGGGGAGAACCCTTGATGCATGATTTGACGGACTTGACTCGTTCCCTTCAGGAAGCCGGAATGAAAACACATATCGAAACATCGGGAGCCCATCCGCTTACGGGTACCTGGGATTGGATTTGCCTGTCTCCTAAGAAATTCAAATTCCCCTTGGAGGAATGTTATGCTAAGGCAGATGAATTGAAAATCATTGTATATAATAAACATGATCTGAAATGGGCGGAAGAACAGGCAGGACAGGTAGGGGAGGATTGTGCATTATTATTGCAACCCGAATGGAGCCGTGAAAAGGAAATGCTGCCGCTGATGATAGATTATGTTAAGGATAATCCGAGATGGAGGATTTCCCTCCAGACCCACAAGTATATGGATGTCCCCTGATTTATTCCATTAACTTCAACTGTGCCAATTCCGCTTCCTCGATTTCCGAAATTTTCTTTTCGATAAAGTCTCCGATCTCCGAAGGGGATGACTGCCGAATGAATTCATCCCAGTTCTCTAATTGGAGGTATGAACTGTCTAAGCAACCGGATGGGCAAGCGATAATTCCCGTATCGTCAAAACGTTTCAACTCCGAATGGTATTCCTGAGCCATGCCTTTGTCTAAAATAATTCCGGAAATTAAATCGGGTGATATTTCAGCATTCAATATCGTTTGTATGGAATCCGAAAGAATATAGAATTGCCTTAATTCATTGCTCAAGTCCATCGCCGGTTTTCTTTTGAGCGTATCTTTTAGCAATGTCATATATGATGAGTCCTTGGAGGTAGGCGTGATGTATTCTGGTTTGTATTTATGAGCCAGGTATTCGGATACGCCCATGAATACCTTCGATAAAAGAACGAAGAAAAGAATGGAAACCAAAATGGAAAAAATCAGGATGCCCGGTTTTTTCATGGTGGCTTGTTATTGGGCAATAATAAGGCTTAGTGTAATATTCGGAAATAGAAGTTGTTGAATACTGATTCTATATTCAACAACCCCATGCTATTTATCGTTTTTCTTTTTCTTTTTCTTTACCATATCCAAATGAGCTTTGGAATTTGGCGTTTGAAGTAAATTGTAAAGGATTTCCTTGGCACGGAATAGTTGGGCCTTTACCGTACCCAAGGGAATATCCAATTCCTTGGAGATTTCTTCATAACTGAGATCCTCGAAGAAACGCAATTCTATCATGAGCCTGTATTTGACATTCAACTGGCTCAATACATTCCTCATCAATTTGACTTTCTGACCCCGGATGAATGCCTCTTCCGGGTCAAGGGTATTGGATTGTAGGTTATTGGAAAAATCATTGTCTCCTTCATCACCTATGGGGTCATCTATGGAAAGAAGATGGAGTTTCTTCTTCCTCATATGATCAATACAGTTATTAATGGCGATTTTGAACAACCAGGTGCTAAAAGCGAATTTGGGAGCATAGCTAGGCAGTTTTTTGAACGCCTTACCAAAGGCTTCCAAGGTTAGATCTTCCGCATCATCCCTATTATTGACCATTTTCAGCATCATATGGAAAATGGAATTCCTATATCGTTCCATGAGGATGGTATAGGCCTGTTGGTCGTCATTCTTAACTGCTCGTTGAACAAGAACATAATCCTCTTGTGCTTTAATTGATAGGTGTTTGTTTTTGTTTTTTACTTCCATCTGTCAGTTTTTCCCCATGCCAAGGCAGGGGCTAATATGACGTAATATAATATATATATCACATCTAATAAAAGAAAATAGGGTATAATGCGGCGTTCGTTCAGTCTAAGGGCTATGATTGAAAAAACGGTGGTTTTCAGAAGTATGGTGGCTAGGAATACAACAGAAGCAAAAATCGTGCTAATTCCGGATAGCCATAACAGCCCGGCAAGGATATAAAATCCGAAATGTGACAAAGACAACAAACCCAAAAGAATTTGGTGTAGGGGTTTGTAGTGCCTTCCCGTTGTCATATGCCGACTCTTCTGCCGGTAATATTCGCCCCATGTTCCCATCGGAGGAGAATACATGAAACTCCCCTCTTGTATAACAATGCCCGTATTACTTCTGTTCGCAATGGCATTCACGAAAAGATCATCATCTCCCGAAGCAACATGTTCATGACTTTTGAACCCGCCTACTTTATAAAATAACTCCTTTTTGTAAATCATATTGCGTCCTACACCCATATAAGGGCTGCCCCATAGGGCAAAAGACATATACTGTATGGCAGTGTAGATGGTTTCAAAGCGGATGAAGACATTCAGGAAGCCTTTACGGAATTCGTAAGGGGCATATCCTAAGCCAATAGTCTTTGGAACTTCGATATGGGAGGCCATCGTCTGAATCCATTGTTCCGAAGCAGGGTGGCAATCGGCATCGGTAACGAGGATGGTCTCATAAGAACTGTTTTTAATTCCTTCGGAAAGGGCGTTCTTTTTTCCTTTCGTTTTTTTTCCTTCCGGATAATCCAATCGGATGGATCGGAGATGTGGAAACGACTGTTGGAATTCTTCTATCACAGCTCCGGAGCCATCAGTGGAATCATCATTGACAATCAGGACTTCAAAATTCGGATATTCCTGAGCCAATATTGCAGGGAGGTGTTTCCTGAGATTTTCTTCTTCATTATATGCACAAATGACGACACTGATGGGGAAACCCCTGGCGTTTCCGGTATTTGTTTCCTTTGGATGATGAAGGGCGAAACGGAAAAAGATTACGCCCCAATAGATGGTTTGTAGAATGGCTGTGATAATGAATATTGATAATAACAGCATTCCGGGCATTTCATTTTGCTTTATTCTTTTTTTCAAGGAATCGCTTCATCGACTTCTTCATTTTCTTTTCCAATTCATCAAAGGACATTTCTTCCTTGGATGTATAAATAAGCATGACAAAGTAGGACGTGTTTTCAGGAATGTTTTTGTAAAGGTGGTGCTTGTTCAACCGCCAAGCTTCACGCATAAGCCTTTTTATGCGGTTTCGTTTAACTGCGGATTTGAATTTTTTTTTGGATACGGAGAAACCAACCTGGATAGGGAAATCGGAAACGTCTTTTTCCGTTGCTGCCAGATATACCCAGCGGATAGGGAATTGGTGGAAGGATTTTCCCTTTTCAAAAAGGAACGCTATCCGTTTCTTTTTTTTCAGCTTTTCTTCCTTGCAGAAGGTGTATCGGATTTTTTTTTCTTCCATTGCTTATGGAAACGGCTCCTTTGTTATGAACAAATAGCCCATGAAATTTCTTTCATGGGCTTGATAAATTAAAAATATCTTTAAAGGAGATGGAAATTATTTCGCTCCTCTTTCGTCTGATACTGTCAACTTCTTACGACCTTTTTTACGTCTTCTGGCCAAAAGTTTACGGCCGTCTTTGGTCTCCATCCTGGATCGGAATCCATGCTTGTTGATACGTTTTCTTCTTGATGGTTGAAATGTACGTTTCATCGCTAAATACTTTAAATCTTAATATTATGCTATTAAAAACTCCGCAAAAGTATGGAAAATACTTGGACTTTCCAACTTGTCCGAAGCCGTTGTTATCCATTCATTGAAAATAGGAATTCTTCATTACTCGTCGTTCCCCTGATTTGCTGCAAAATGAACTCCATTGCTTCGTCCGGTTTCATGTCACTCAAATGCCTACGGAGAATGTCAATACGAGTTAGGATGTCCTTGCTCATCAATAGATCTTCCCTACGTGTACCTGAATGTTTGACATCAATGGCCGGGTAGATACGCTTGTTGGCCAATGAACGGTTCAGTTGTAATTCCATGTTTCCCGTACCCTTGAATTCTTCAAAGATAACTTCGTCCATTTTCGACCCCGTATCGATAAGGGCCGTCGCCAAAATGGTTAGGGAACCTCCTCCCTCGATATTTCTGGCAGCACCAAAGAATTTTTTAGGTTTGTGTAGCGCATTGGCTTCCACACCACCGGAAAGAACCTTTCCACTAGCTGGTGCAACTGTATTGTAAGCCCTTGCCAAGCGGGTAATGGAATCCAACAGGACGACTACGTCATGACCTGATTCTACCATTCTTTTGGCTTTTTCCAAAACGACACCCGCCACACGGACATGGTTGTCGGCCGGCTCGTCAAAGGTAGAAGCTATAACTTCGGCATTGACACTTCTTTTCATGTCAGTGACCTCTTCCGGACGTTCATCCACGAGTAGTACAATCAGGTAGATTTCAGGGTGGTTGGCAGCAATGGCATTGGCTACATCCTTTAACAAAAAGGTCTTACCTGTTTTGGGCTGTGCCACAATCAATCCTCTTTGTCCTTTTCCAATAGGAGAGAAAAGATCAATCATCCTTGTACTCAAATCCCTTCCTGTAGAAGAGGAAGAAAGATTGATCTTCTGATCTGGAAACAATG
>JAHDFN010000105.1 GCA_020628145.1 Saprospiraceae bacterium
GCCTAATATATGTTTATACATTAAAACCATATCAAAAGTACTTACCCCACATAAATCATCTCCATCCCTACTTGGTGTAATTGAAATTCCATCTGAATTTTCAACGGTACATTCATATTTACCAAAATTAGACGTTACCGTTTCACAAGTAGTAAATCCGGACACCGTAACATCAACAAAAGAAATATAATCGCCGGATTCTTTTTTAATTCGTCCCCGTACTGTCTCACAATTTGAATATGCTTCTATCTCCGCCCAATCAGACCATTCTCCTCCACACATATAACGAACCTGGAATTGATATACCAGACAGTCTTTTGTATTAATAACATAGGATATATCGGGGTATTCATCAAATACCGTCCAATTTTCATCGCAATCTTTTATTTTATATCTAATTTGATACGTGGCTTCAGGAAAATCCACGGGTGGTTGCCAATAGAAATCGATTACACCATCCAGGTTCCAAAAACCTAAACCTAAATTCGGAAATCCGAAGGAACAATCTTCTTCTATTTCGCAACCTAAACCTGCTTCTATTTCAGAGAGGCTATTGCATCCAAGCGAATTATTATTTATAAATGTGCTTTGGTTTATTTGAAAATCCAATACTACTTCACAATTACATAATGATGGGTTATTAAAAAAAGTCAAATACCCATCAATCAAAATCAGATTCGACAAGGCCGTAATATCATCCAGAACAGAATTACCATAAATTTGAATTCCTCCAGATATCGTTTGCAAGCCATTCAAACCTTCAAGGCTTTCCAACATCGGATGATTAGAAATTACCACTACATCATTGATTGTTGTCAAATTAGATAAAGCCGTAATATCATTCAGAATAGAATTGGTATGAAGATGAAGTCCGCCATTAATCGTTTGCAAACTATTCAAACCTTCAAGGCTTTCCAATGCCGGATTCAATATGACTTGTAACTGTTCTACCTCTAAAACATTTGATAACGGTTGTAAATTCGTGATCGGACTCCCAGAATTATCATCGTGAATAATTAACGATTCATCTATATTCCCAATAAGCGTAGGACCAATTAAATCAATTTCTTCTTGGGAATTTAATATAACGGCATTGACTTGCAAGGCATTCAATAAAAAAAACAGGCAAGTGAATAGAATCAGTAATTTTCTAAATTCAGAAAATCTGAAAAAAAAGTTTAAAATCGTGTTTGTATTTTCCATAGTATATAAAATATTAAAAACGTGAGTAAATTATTCAAATTCATATTGTAAAACCAAATTCATATTGTAAAACCAACTCATCAAAAATCAATTATAAACGACCTGATTGATATATTACTCGGTTATCTCCGATTGATTCTATATCAAAAATCCATTGAAATATTTAGGGAATAGACGGCAAAACACGTAAATGACTCTTGGTCATCGAAAAATTCGATTTATATCGGAGGCAGACGGGAAGAATGAAAATTGCTTTAAAAGCATCATTTTCCTACTAAAATCATTGTAGTACCGAACTTCCTTTAAAAGATGTTTTAATTCTTCTAAACATAAGAGTCAAATACAATAATAATCTGTGTGGAAGCCATCTCTTTAGGGCATCTGGTAAATCATATGATAAGTTTTCACTCCGATTATCTGCTATACTTTCGAACAATGGGATGACTAGGTCATGGTATAATTTATCAAAAATTCCTTTCTTGTGTTTCTTTGATCCTTTTTTGCTTAATCTCATAAAGGAAAGATAACATTTTTTAAGGTTTTGACGATTTTTAACTCAAAGTGAGAATTGCTGATGATACGGTGAGTTGTGCAGGAGGAGCTGACGGTAATGTAGTATTACAATTGGATAATTCATTGACTTCACCAACGGTTATATGGCCTACTGATCCGGTGCAAACCGGATTAACGGCCAATGGACTTTCTGCCGGAACATATTTCGTTCTAATTCAGGATGGTTCATTGGATTGTCCTGAAGTCGCTATTGAAATAGTCGTACATGAAAAACCAATGTTGACAGTAGATTCTTCTACTCAAATCAATAACGTATCCTGTACGGGGGGAGATGATGGAAATATTTCCCTTTTGGTTCTCGGAGGGACTTTGCCTTATGAGTATCAATGGTCAACCAATGAAAATGGCTCGGATATCAGTGGTTTAACTATCGGAAATTATACGGTAACGATAACGGATGACGAAGGCTGTTCTCTGGTAGAAAATTTCTTAATACAAGAACCCTTACCCTTGGATTTGAATGCCGATATCAGTGAGTACGGTATGTTTAATATCAGTTGTTCCGGAGAAACGGATGGTAGTATCGATTTGAGCATCATAGGAGGAACTCGGCCATATATTTACAATTGGTCGGATGGAGATACATTGGATATAAGGGATAGCTTGCCGAAGGGTAATTATTCAGTTACTGTAATGGACGATAACGGTTGTACGGATTCCATTCGTCTGGAGCTTATCGGCCCTGAACCTCTAAATGTCCAATCTGACAACATACCGACGACCTGTTATGAATCCCAAGATGGAGGGATTTTCATTACCTCCGTTAATGGTGGAATTTCTCCATATGGCTGGTCATGGCAGGAAGAAGGACCTTATGTCAGTATTGATACGATTCCGATTCTGTTCGATAACCAGTACAGAGGGTTGAAAACCTTATATTTTCAAGATGCATTAGGATGTGTCCAAATGGAAGAAATTTTCATAGAGTCACCTGATTCATTATTCGTAGATGTTTTGCCGGGAGATACCTTATTAACACTTGGAGAAGATTTGGGGGTTTCTTTTCAAACCAATGCTGAAACCATTGTCGATTTTCAATGGATAAGTAATGGTTCATTGGAATGTGATACCTGCTTTTATTTTGAATATCAACCTTTGGATTTAACCACCTTCGAACTGAAAATCACAGATGGAAATGGCTGTCGGGCGTATGGCCGGGGGCTGGTCAGGGTAGATGTAACTGATTTTATTTATATCCCCAATATTTTTTCACCGAATGGGGACGGATACAATGATATTTTGGATATCTATGGAAATTCTAGTGCCATCAAATTAATCCATTCTTTTTCCATTTATGATCGTTGGGGGAATCAGGTTTTTCTTAACGAAACTTTCCTGCCCAATGAATTCGGTATTGGATGGAATGGGAATTTCAATGAAAAAAAATCAATGTCCGGAGTTTATGTGTATTTATTGGAAGTTGAATATATCAATGGCGAACGGGAATATCTTTCAGGTAATCTGACATTAGTTCGGTGATGTTTTTACCGATATACCCAAATCTGGTCTTCTGAAAAAATAAGCGGAGTAGTGGTGTCTTCTTCTCCCTTTTTTAATTTGTCCATCAAACGCTTACAGGAAGTCTGTAGTGCGGGGAGAGTCCATTTACCGAAAAGGGTGTGTCCTCCTTCGTATTTTTGCAGCATATATTCTTCGGGAGTCGTTACATATCCGGCGTAGGCATTGGCATATGGTGAAAGCTGTACCCTTTCCACACCATAAGAGCCTAATCCGTCCATGATGGTTTTTCTTAGCCTTTCGGCTGCGATAACGGAAATTTCCGTAGGTATGCCGACAATGGCCATTGGGCCTAAAATGAAAATCTGGATGGGAAGCTTGGAGATGATCCAAGGCTTGTGTACATTTTTTCTCTGTTTGACGGCATTCTTAATATAATCAATCGTTTTTTCAATAATGCCCGGAATCGGAATCTGACCACCATGATCCAGCCATGCGAATTTGCCCTTTCCGGCTTCTATGGCTATATGCTTCGGGCTTTGGGTTTCATATTTCAAACGGATGTATTCCTTGAAACTCTCCGGTCTGTTTTCTTCTGTAGCCCATTTCAATTCATTTTTTTTATGGATGTCGAGTGCCGTTTTTAAAAACACCCCGAAAGGTTTGGCCAATCCCGGACCCTCTACTGTTCCTTCAAGAAAACTCACACCTAAACATGCACCTGAGGTACGACAGTCTTTTTGACCGTTGGTGAATTCGGGATCACATATCATAGAAGAAAAGTCCACATAGGTCTGGATGTATTCCAATCTTTCCGGAAGGTTTTTAGATTTTTTTATCGAATCGGAAATAGAACGGGCTTTTTGGAACTGCAAATCCCCATTGAATTTGGCGGATTCATAATCATCCTTATACTTGCCACGGGTCCACTGTTTTCGAATATCGAAAATGAAATTGGGGGAAACATCTGCACAGGCATCCTGGGCGAAAATACAAACGGTATTTTCATCACCATATAGATTTTCAAAATGTTCTTCCATGTAGGTGGAGGCATATCCTTTATTATCGGCACAGATTTTATATTTATCATTGGAGACACTGGTGCAATGTATGCCGAACCAATTCAAACTGGCAATAACCCTTCCTTTTTCATTTTCGAAATTCATTAATTTCATTTCCCGATCACAGGCCAAATGCCAGTCCTCTTTCTTCAATTTCTTTTTGACTTCTGGATTGGTATTATATGCGTCAAGGGAACGATTGAAAGCAATCTCGTCTTTTTCATCAAAAAAACCGGTATCGAATTTAATTTTTGCCGGTTTCATTTTGATATGGGCCGTTATGATGGATTGTACAATTCCATCACGGAAATGCTTCCATACATCTTTCCGGAAACCGGGAGTAGGAATATTATAAGTAAAATGTTGGCCGAAACCACCGGGAGCGGAGTGGGTATGTTGGGCGGTAATCATCACATTGGAATCATCCAGTCCGAATTCCGGAAAATCCCTTTTCAGTTTTTCAACCACTCCGTTTTTGAGATAGATGGTACAAAATCCGACTTCCAGGTTGACGAAACAGATTTTTTTTCCTTGGGATTCGATGATAATTGTACGGGAGTGGATAGGGGTTTCCACATCCTTGATTTTATGGAAGGGTCTTCCGTATCCCAACATCACTACATCCTTGCAAAATAGAGTTATATCAGTTCGGGCTGCTCCGACTTTATACATGATTCAGCGTGTTTTAAATTCAGGTTGAATTAATGTTTTATTCCAATTCAATGACCAAGTCATCCTGTTCTACCATCGTTTTTTCGGGTAAATGTACTTTCTTGACCTTCCCTTTGACCGGAGATGTAATAGTACTTTCCATTTTCATGGCTTCAATGACAAACAAAGGTGTGTTTACAACTACTTTATCTCCGGCTTTGACTAGGATTTTGGTCAGGCTTCCTTGTAGTGGAGCTCCGATATCATTGTCCTTTTCCACTTTCCTGTTTTCTACCTTCTCGATTTGAAGATTCAAATCCTTGACATGGATGGAACGGGTCTGCCCATTCAATTTGAAAAATGCGGTTCGGATACCTTCTTCATTGGGTTCTGAAATGTTCAGGAATTGAATCAATAGATTTTTTCCATCTGCAATTTCGACCAGTATTTCCTCATTCGGTTTTAATCCGAAAAAGAAAGCATGACTGGGTAATTTCGTAACGACTCCATATTGTTGGTAATGATCATGGAAATCCTGAAAGACCTTCGGGTATAATTTATACGAAAGGAAATCCAATTCACCACGATATTCAAACTCCTTTTGAAAGGCTTCGAATTCTTTTTTGAAATCGATAGGCTTTAAGTGTGCATTCGGTCTTTCCTTATATGGTTTTTCATTTTTCAAAACCATTTTCTGCAATTGCTTGGGAAATCCTTGGTAAGGTTGCCCTAGATCCCCTCTGAAAAATGCCTTGACACTATCCGGGAAGGAGATGGTATCCCCCTTTTCCAAAATGTCTTCCTTGGTGTAACCGTTAGATGTCATGAACATAGCCATGTCTCCCACCACTTTTGAAGAAGGCGTAACTTTAATGACATTGCCGAACAATTCATTGGCAATCTTATAATTCTCCTTGATCAATTCGAATTGATTTTCAAGTCCCAGCCCTCTTGCCTGTGGTCTTAGGTTGGAATATTGCCCCCCGGGGATTTCATGTTCATATACCTCTGCCGTTCCGGCTTTCAATTCCGTTTCAAACGGATAATAGTATTGCCTGACCGCCTCCCAGTAATTCGAATGATCTTCCAATGCCTGATAATTCAATTTATTTTCCCTTTCATCTCCCCTCATGAATGCAGCGATTGAATTGAAATTGGGTTGAGAAGTTAGTCCCGACATAGAACTCAATGCCACATCAATTACATCCACTCCTGCTTGGATGGCTTTATAATAAGTGGTGGACTGGATGGAGGAAGTATCATGGGTATGGAGATGGATGGGGATGGAAATATTCTCCTTGAGTTTGCCGACCAATAATTCGGCGGCATGGGGCTTCAACAAACCAGCCATATCCTTGATGCCGATCATATGGGCTCCTTCATCTTCCAATTGCTTAGCCAAATCCAAATAATATTGGAGCGTGAATTTCTTTTTTTCGCTATCGAGAATATCTCCGGTATAGCAAATGCATGCTTGTGCGATTGAATTGGTTTTTTCTCGAACGGTTCTGATACTGACCTTCATGGCTTCCACCCAATTCAAAGAATCGAAAATCCTGAATATGTCAATACCTGTTTCTGCTGCCTTGACGATAAATTCTTCAATCAGATTATCCGGGTATGCGGTATAACCTACGGCATTCGATCCTCTTAACAACATCTGCAATAACATATTAGGCATGGCCTCCCGCATGATGGCCAAGCGTTGCCAGGGATCTTCCTTTAGGAATCTCATACAGACATCAAAAGTAGCACCGCCCCAGACTTCACATGAAAAGACATCATTGCATTGTTTGGCATAAGCTTCCGCTACTTTCTGTAAGTCGTAGGTTCTGACACGGGTTGCCAATAGAGATTGATGTGCATCCCTGAAAGTAGTATCGGTATAATGTATGGGGTTGGATTCTCCCAACCATTTGAGAAAGCGTTCCCGCCCTAATTCCTTGTATAATGTACGGCTCCCTCTAGGATAAACGGACTTCTTATCGAATTCGGGAACAATAGGAGTCCTGAAAACCTTCGATTCATCTACATACTTGACATCGGAATTTCCATTAACGATGGTGTTAGCCAGATATTTCAAGAGTTTCGTTCCTCTATCCCTGTATCGGGGCATTTCCAGAATCTGTGGATTGTCGGCAATGAATTTAACCGTACATTTTCCATCTTGGAATGTTTCATTGTTCAGTAGGTTCATCAGGAATCCGATATTGGTTTTCACACCCCTGATACGAAATTCCGATAAGGCTCTATGTAATCTTTGGGCAGCCCCCTTCATGGTTCGACCTCTTGCGGTGACCTTAACCAACATGCTATCAAAGAAGGGGGATATCTTGGCTCCGGCATAAGCCGAACCGGCATCCAACCTAATACCGAAACCTGCAGCAGATCTATAGGCGACCAAAGTGCCGTAATCGGGTTTGAAATTATTGGCCGGATCTTCCGTTGTGATTCTGCATTGGATGGCATATCCCTGACATTGGATATCCATTTGGCTTCTGATATAAATCTGAGGATGATGCAATGGGTAATTCATTGCGATCAGGATTTGGGTTCTGACGATATCTATGCCTGTAACCTCTTCGGTAATAGTATGTTCTACCTGAATACGTGGGTTGACTTCTATGAAATAAATAGCTTCGTTTTCGACGAGGAATTCAACAGTGCCGGCATTACTGTAATTAGCATGTTTGGCAATCCGCAATGCATAGTCATAAAGCTTTTCCTTAACGGCTCCGGATAGGGTAGTAGCCGGAGCCGTTTCGACGACTTTCTGGAATCTCCTTTGTACGGAGCAATCACGTTCATATAAATGGATGAGATTCCCGTGGTTATCTCCTAGAATCTGTACCTCTATATGCTTGGGGCTGGCAATGAATTTTTCTAAGAAAACCGTATCGTCACCGAATGCGGTTTTGGCTTCCCTTTTGGCTTCTATGAAAGCTTTTTCCAATTCTTTTTCAGAATGGACAACTCTCATTCCTCGTCCTCCTCCTCCTGCTGCCGCTTTGACCATTATCGGAAATCCGATTCTTTTGGCTTCTTTTAAGGCGGTTTCATACTTTTCGAGCTTTTCTTGGCTATCTTCAATCAGAGGTACGCCGATTTCCCGAGCCAGTTTTTTAGCTTCGACCTTATCTCCTAAACGGTTCATGGTTTCGGCTGTAGGGCCAACAAAAACGATGTCGTTTTCTACACACTTCCGGACGAATTCCACGTTTTCAGAAAGGAAACCATAACCAGGGTGGATAGCTTCCACCCCGTTCTCCTTAGCTACCCGAATGATTTCATCGATGTCGAGGTAGGGTTTCAAGGGTTCATCCGTCTTGCCTATCTGATAGGCTTCATCAGCTTTGTATCGGTGCAGGGAGTACCTGTCTTCGAAAGTGTATATGGCGACAGTCCTGAGTCCTAATTCAGAAGCAGCCCTTAATACACGAGTTGCGATTTCGCCTCTATTGGCGACCATTAATTTGTAAAAGCGATTTTTTCCAACCATGAGAAGGCCATATGAGATTTTGTGCTTGGGAATTGATGCCGAAAATTACTATTTATAAAATGAATTTCCATAATAGGGTAGATAAATTTTGTGTTATCGGATAAATAAAAAAACCTTCCCTTAAAGAGAAGGTTTTTTACATTAAAACATACCTATGATAAAATCAAATAAAATTAGTTTTGAGCCAAGCCTTCCTGATTTTGGATGATGTGTGCATTTCTCTTATAGATGGCATCATCTCTCAATTGTTTTTTGTAATGTCCGATTACTTCGGAAGAACTGGATTGCTTATCAGCTTTGATTACAGCAATGATTTGTGGGTGAAGAACTGCATCCACATCATACATTTTGGATTTTACCGTAGCTAATGATTGCATGGCATTCTGGATAGAAGACTGGTTTAATTGACCGGGGATCGGAACAGTGATGGTAACATCCTTGTTTTTGATTCCGATAATATCCACATTTAAAGAACCGTGCATTTTTTCATTTTCTACAGCTGAAGCGATTGAGAAAAGAGAACCCAAGTTGATGTCCTTGTCCAAGCAAGTAATTCTAGCTGTCAACCTCAACCCGATTCCTATTTTTACCATTTCTCCATCTTTGTCTCCCCCCTCAACTAGTTCGGATTTATAACGGACATAATCCATTGTAACAATGTAGTCCGTGTTTTTTTCCGAGGTGCTTTTCATGACATACTCGATAGTGTTGTCTTCTGTGATTTTTCCTATAGAAACATCAACGGCTTCATTAGGGAGCATATTGAGGATTTCATCTTTAGCAGTTCCGTTGATTTCTACATTGCCGCCGAAGGTGACATTTCCGAAACTTTTCCAATCGATAGGTTGTACCGGTTCGAATTGTTGTGCAAAAGAATTAGTGCTTAAAAAGAAGAGGGTAATAAGTATGGTGATAAAAAGATTTTTCATTATTGTGAAATTTAATTTTTATAATCAATTTGTGATTTGAATAGGGCAGTTTCTGTGCCAAAAGAAAAGCTCTGATTTGAAGCTTTAAGTATTTGTGACAGTCCTGTTTTATTATAATTTTTTTATTAAGATTTAGATATTTTGAAAAATATGACTTCCAATGTTTATGTGTTTTTTATTTAAAATGAATCATGTGTGGGCTGCCATGTTTTACTTTAAATAAGAAACATTTATTATGTGATAATGCAAAAGATAATGATTCCAACATCTTTTAGTTGAATTTGTGAATCGAAAAAAAATCTTTGGACGTAATAATTTATGGAAAAAATGAAATTTATTATTTTTTTGATTTTTATAAATGTGGTATTTAGATAACCATGTCATTAATTATTGTATTCGAAATATTATGAAAAAAAACACCTTTATATACAGAATTATCTTTTGAAGTTGGCTTTTTCGATGAATTATTGCAATATATCGTTCAGTTTACCATGCTTTTCCGAAGTTTGAAATTTATTCTGTCATGAAATATGAAGAAAAATCAAATTGCATTTCTTTGTCACATTTGTGAATTTTTTTATGCATAAGTAATTAGTAACCTTAGTCACATTTGTGGCGTTTTTAAATAAATTAGAATTATTGCAAATTATATTTGAATCTACCTGAATGTGTGGAAGTGTTTGTAAGAAGTATTGGTGAATCCGAACTTTCGTCTTATATTTATTTTGTGGGGTCCTTTTCTTCAGGGTATTACCTTATAAAATAAAAAACCATGGCAAAAAAAATCTTAGCGGTTGTAGTAGGAGTGATTGTTTCCGGAATAGTGTCCGGGATTATAGAAATGGGGATCGGTCATCAAGTATATCCTCCTCCGGCGGATTTGGATATCACCAATTCTGAGATGATGGGTGAATATATGGCCAACTTACCGATTGGTGCATTTTTATTTGTAATTGCCGGTTGGTTGATTGGCCCATTGGTCGGTGCGTTTGTTGCAGCGAAAATAGCTCCTGACAATTGGAGGAAAAGTGCTATTTCCATAGGAGTGGCCATTGCCGTTTTTGCACTGATGAGTTTATGGATGATTCCTCATCCCATTTGGATGTGGTTTGTAGGATTGTTGCTACCTGTCCCGATGGCTTATATTGGAGCAATGTTATCTGTTGGAAAAAGGAAGACGGCTTAAGATTTCATTTGTAAACGAAGAACCTTTGCATGGGGTAATTAAAGGCGAAGCCCACCAAAATGGAAGTAATGAATTTTGCTATCATCAGGTTTTCGATTTGCAAAATTTCTACAAAAAATACTACGCCTAATGTATTGAGTATAATGCTGCCTATAGCGGTGATTACAAATCTGATTCCCTGATGGGTGATTTTCCCATCTGCTCTTTCGAATGCCCAATGCCTTCCGAGGAAAAATGCTGTTACTGCTCCGGCCGTTGCAGCAATGGCTGTGGCATAAGGATAATAAATTCCTATGAGGTAATGTGAAATAATGAGGGTGATATAATCAACCGAAGTAGCAATGAAGGCACTTACATTATATCGGAAAAAAGATTTTCCGACCGATATCCTTTCTTTATTTTGTTCTTTCAAAATAATAATTCGAAGAATCCGAAATAAATAAAGAGTTGCAAAACGATATTGGCATAAATCCCTGCTACGACATCATCAAACATTACTCCATATCCTCCTTTGAGTTTTTCAAAATATTTTATTCCTAAAGGTTTTAAGATATCAAAAAATCGGAATAATATAAATGCCGCAATAAGGTGTGTCCAAGTCAAAGGGATAAAAAGGCAGGATATCCAGATGCCGACAGTTTCGTCCATGACTATTTTTCCAGGATCGTGTCCCCATTCTTTTTCCAAGGTATTAGTGGCCCAAATTCCCAGAAGAGTAAAAAATAAAATTGCAGAAATCAAGATAATATTCGGGTCGGTTGAAATGAAGATGGGGCTATCTGTTATTAAAAATAAAATGGCGATGATCAAGCATCCGAATATGGCTCCGAAAGTGCCGGGAGCTACCGGGGCATATCCGAAACCGAAACTGGTAGCGATTATTTTGGCGAAAGTGTTCATTTACTTATAAAGTAAAAACCTCCCGGATTTTCCGGGAGGTTTTTTATTTTCATTAGAATTAATCTTCGTAATAATCCAAGCCCAAATGGGTGATTAAATCTTCTCCGCTGTCGCAAAGTATTTTTTAATTTTTCCAATTGCTTGAATAAATCATGCTGAGGGTAAAGATCTTTTTTGGTTTGCGGACTTTTCAGGTAGAAGGATAACCATTCCTGAATTCCACTCATCCCTGACCGCTTGGCCAAGTCGAGGAAAAGAGCCAAATCCAAAACAAGTGGGGCAGCCAAAATAGAATCCCTACAAAGGAAATCTATTTTAATCTGCATCGGATAATTCAACCATCCCCTAATATCGATATTGTCCCATCCTTCTTTATTATCACCCCTCGGTGGATAATAATTGATTCTTACCTTATGGTATAAGTCGCCATAAAGTTCCGGGTGGAGTTCCGGTTGGAGGATTTGCTCCAATACGCTTAATTTGGAAACTTCTTTGGTCTTGAAATTATCCGGATCGTCTAGTACCTCGCCATCACGATTACCCAAAATATTGGTAGAGAACCAACCTTCGATTCCTAGGAATCGGGCTTTGAGTCCGGGAGCCATGATGGTTTTTACCAATGTCTGCCCTGTTTTGAAATCCTTACCGGCGATGGGTGTTTGGGTTTGCTTGGATAATTCAACCAAAGCCGGAACATCACAGGAAAGATTCGGAGCACCATTGGCATACGGAACACCTGTCTTGATAGCGGCATATGCATAAATCATACTGGGGGCAATCCCTTCATGATTATTCCTTAAGCCTTCTTCCAGGCTGGCTACGGTTTGGTGGACATCCGATTCTTCTATATAGATTTCGGTAGAACCACACCATACCATAACTACCCGATCACATCCGTTGGCTTTTTTGAAATCCTCAATATCTTGGATGACCATTTGGGCCAAGTCCATTTTGGTATCGGCGTTCTTAACATTCGGACCATCCAGTTTCTTGACGTACTTCCGATCAAAAACGGCTTTCATCGGCTTTATGGCTTCCAGTTCATCTTTGATACTGTCCAGTAATCTTTGATCCAGGACATCCGCATGAACGGCGGCTTCATATACATTGTCTTCGAAAAGATCCCATCCACCGAACACCAGATCTTCCAATGGCGCTATATCCACCAAGTCCTTAATCAAAGGGTTTTTCTTTTCAGTTCTTTTACCAATTCTTATCGTTCCCATTTGGGTAAGGGCACCGATAGGAGATGATAATCCTCTTTTTACAGCAATACATCCTGCAATAAAGGTAGTGGCAACGGCCCCCATTCCTGGAAGAAGGATTCCCAATTTGCCTTTGTGTGGATGTACTTGCGGTTTATCAGCCATTTTATCTTATGTTTTTTATTAGAATTTTGTTTAATCGTAGATATTGTGTTATTCAATTCGGTTCAATGCGTATGTTGATCCTGGAGTTGTTTATGTTGAGATGTTTTTTCCTGTTTGATTTCTTTTTCCATTTTCTCCAATTGTTCCTTGGAGAAAATCAATCTCCGAATGGCTGTCAGATTGGCCCATACGGCCAAGATGAAAATCGGTACACTGAATATGGTAATGGTTTCGAATAATGGAATGGGAAAAAAATCAACATCCAATTTGATTTCCCTTCCTACTATCCCCGAAATGCCGCCACAAAGTACGGCAGAAATCCCAATGATTAAAATCCTTTCGGGTCTTTGCATGATACCTACACTGCAATTGACACCCAATCCTTCTGCCCTTGCCCGAGTATAACTGACCATTATGGAACCAATCATGGCAATGAATGCAGAAATTGAACTCATAAAATAATCATGTGCTACAAGATAATAACAGATGCCGAGGAACATCACCAATTCACTGTATCTATCCAGTACCGAATCGAATAATGCACCATATTTCGATTCGGTTTTCCCAACCCGTGCCAAACGGCCATCTACCATATCCATTAATCCGGCAATGAGGATAACGGCTCCTGCATAGCCTATGGGGGAATGGTTGGAACGATCTGAGAATTCAGCTCCGATAATAAAAATGATGGTGGCTAACAGATTAAGGAAAAAACCTAAAAAAGTAATCATATTAGGCGTGATCCCCATCCTAATCAAAAGGTTGATGAGGGGATTGATGAGGTTGTAAACCAGTTGTTGCCCTTTATGTTTCCAGTTCATTGGGCAAAGTTAAGACGCAACAGTTTTAATTTTATGAAAAGCACCGTTTATTTATCGTTGTATTAGATAGAATAGCATGATTTCTATACAAATGTTAATTTTTTGTTGGAAAATGGATTACTTCCTGAGGATTTCGTGACCCATTTTATCTCTTTTTGTTTTGAGATAAAATTCATTATGTTCGTTCGGAGAAATTTCGATTGGAACATTTTCGACGATTTCCAATCCATAGCCGATAAGTCCGATTCTCTTTTTC
>JAHDFN010000106.1 GCA_020628145.1 Saprospiraceae bacterium
TTGCATCCATTTTGGAGAGTCATGATTTAAAAGCATTGGTCGTCGCCTGTAACACGGCCACCAGTGTCGCCATTAAATCCCTTCGCAAAAAATATGATTTCCCCATTATCGGGATGGAACCGGCCGTAAAACCAGCGGTGGAAAAAGGTAATGGAAAAAAAATACTTGTCTGTGCAACCAACCTAACGCTCAAGGAAAAAAAATTGGAAAAATTAATCCGAAAACTAGATACAGAAGATCGAATAGAACAATTATCCTTACAAGAACTGGTCAACTTGGCAGAGAAGTTCGAATTCGAATCCAAGGAAACGAAAAAATATTTAAATAAAAAATTCAAGAATATCAAATGGAATGATTTCGAATCCATAGTCTTGGGTTGCACTCATTTTATTTATTTCGAAAAAATCCTAAAACAAATACTCCCCCATCATATCAGAATTTATGACGGGAACAAAGGAACCGTAAAAAATCTTTCTAAAAAAATAAATAAAAGGAAAAAAGGAAAAGGGAAAATCACTTATCTCATTTCAGAAAATGAAAACCCTGAAAAATACTGCATTCAATTTTTATCATACTTGGAAAACATCAAATGAAAAGAAGTGACAGTATAGATTTACTAAGGGGTCTCATCATGGTTTTCATGGCATTGGATCATGCCAGTGCAATGATAGGAAGAACACATTTTTCGGAAATGTGGGGTGTGGCATTCGGAGGCTATCCGGATTTGGCTTGGTGGATCACCCGTTTCGTTTCCCATTTATGTGCACCGGGTTTTTTCTTTTTAATGGGCATGAGTATTTTCCTTTTCGGAGAAAAAAGAATGCAGGCGGGTTGGTCGGATAAAAAAATATTCAGTTATTTTTTAAAACGGGGCGGATTAATCCTTTTATTCATGCTTTTCCTTGAATTTCCCGCTTGGGGCTTGGGCTTTGCCTTCAGTGAAGGCGAAGGCGGCGGCGGACAAATGCCCGGCCAATATACCGGCGGTTTCCTTATACCGACGACCGTTTTATACGGTTTGGGAATGTGTATGATCATAGGCGGTTTTCTGTGGAAACTCCCAAAGATAATCCATCTTGCTATTACCGGTGGTTGTTTCGCCTTGTCGGGGTGGTATATTTCTTCTTCCCTTCCCACCGAAGCTTTCCATCCTTTGGAACACTTCACCATTGTTCCCGGCATGTCGAATGGAGCAATGACGATTTATCCCATTATTCCCTGGTTGGGTGTAACGACCTTTGGGATGTTCATGGCAAAATTAATGACCGAACAAAAAGAAAAATTCTATTCCATTTCCCTAGTAACAGGAATCGGTTTCATTCTTGCATTTTTAATCCTACGTTATTTAGAAGTTTGTAATTTCCAGATGGGGGATTATCATGATTGGATCACATTTTTCTCCTTGGTCAAATACCCTCCTAGCTTGACATTTATTTTAATCACCTGCGGCATCAATCTGATTTTATTATTTCTTTTTTCCAAAACAGAAAGGGCATCTTTTCTCAAACCTGTTTTGATTTTCGGACAAACCGCCATGTTTTTTTACATTGCACATCTTTACCTTTACGCCCTCATGTCGATTCCGTTTCCAACAGGGTCGGGCATCGGTTTAATGTATCTATTATGGATGGTCGGACTGGTTATACTTTATTTTATTTGCAATCGATTTCTGATATTTAAAAAAAGCCGGCCGTTGGATTCAATTTGGAGAATGGTGTGATAAAAAACGATATGAATAAATAATGAAAGTAGCAGTCATAGGAGGAGGAGCAGGCGGTTTTTTTTCTGCCATACATGTTAAGGAAAACCATCCCGAAGCAACAGTTACTATTTTTGAAAAATCCAAGAAGGTTTTATCCAAAGTAAAAATATCGGGAGGCGGCAGATGCAATGTCACCAATGGTTGCACCTCCATCAGCGAATTATCCAAGGCATATCCCAGAGGAAATAGACAATTGAAAAAAGCATTCAGGAAATTCAGTACGAAAGATACGATGCAATGGTTTGAAAAAAGAAACGTCCCTTTGGTTATTCAGGAAGACAACTGTGTTTTTCCGGTTTCGCAGGATTCACAAAGTATCATAGATTGTTTTTTAAAAGAGGTTCAAAGGTTAAACATTAAAATTGAAACAGGAAAAGGTGTGAAATCCATAAAGCCGAAAAATGAAAAATATATTTTGGAGTTTCTTAAAAGTGAACACCCCGATTTAATTTTCGATAAAATCATCATAGCTACGGGAGGACATCCTAAAAAATCAGGATTTGAATGGTTGGAAAAAACCGGTCACCGGATAGAAGATCCCGTCCCTTCGCTTTACACTTTCAATATGCCCAGGGAAAACATCACCGAATTGATGGGCATCGTTGTAGAAAATGCAATGGCACAAATCCAAGGAACGAAACTCATAGCCGACGGCCCTTTGCTGATTACCCACTGGGGCATGAGCGGCCCAGCCATTTTAAAATTATCCGCTTTCGGGGCAAGGATATTGAACGACATGAATTATGAATTCAACGTCAGGGTCAATTGGATCAATATCCTAAACAATGAAACCGTCAAAAAAGAATTATCCGATATTATTCAACAACATGGAAAAAAAATATTGTCCAATTACCGCCCCTACTCCCTACCTGATCGACTATGGCAATATCTCCTTCACAAATCCGGTTTACCTTCCACAAAAAAATGGAATGAATTGGGTAGAAAAGGAGTCCATAAAATTATAGATACCCTAACACATGACATCTACAATGTCAAAGGAAAAACAACTTTCAAGGAAGAATTCGTCACCTGCGGAGGAGTCGCCCTGGAACAGATAGATTTCGATACCATGCAATCCAAGGTTTGTAAAAATATTTATTTTACGGGAGAAGTATTGGACATCGACGGCATTACCGGCGGATATAATTTCCAAGCCGCTTGGACGACCGCTTTTATTGCCGGACGACTTGCAGATTAATCCTAGCTTTTTTATCTTGGAATCCAATGGAATCAAAAAAGAAAAATAGAAAATACCTTCTCCTCATTCCCATACTTGCCTTGGTATTTTTCTTCATTTGGAACAAGCAGTACCATTTGAATATGAACCCTTATTCAGGCAAGGCATATAAAATCGTTATGCATTGTAATGACAAAAGAATTCCGGCCAATCATAATCAGATTCATGTTTCCCAACTCTATGCCTGGGACAGTATCAGCATCCGAAACAAGGAAGGAATCGTTACAGATATCGGAAAATGGGAGGTCGTGGTAGTAGAAAGCAAAACGAATCATTTCAAAGCCATTATGCAAAACAACGCCGTTCCCGACAATTTCTTTTCCGAACTGAAAAAGATGGATAAACCCGGTGCTATCTTTATCAAAGTCATGGATTGGCCCACCAAGGAGCAGTTCCCCGAAGTCGAGCCGAGGCGGGTGGACATCATTTCACAATAAGACTTAAGATCACAAAGAAGAAACTCCGATAGCCCGTCATTCAACTTTAACCTTTATTTCTTCCCGAACTTTCCTAAATTTGCCCTATGAAAATAGGTATGCTCGTCATATGGTTATGTATTCTTCCATTTCTGCTTGGAGCAGAAAAGAAAAGGCTTGACGAACCCTTGTCATCACGCACCTGCAATTATGTCATCGACGTCTATCTGGATACTGAGAACAAAAAGGTCAAGGGAAAGCAAACCGTTGTTTTCAGCAACCCTTCCGGAGATACGATCCGAACGATGCCATTCCATTTGTATTATAATGCATTCAAGAATAACAAATCCATTTTCAATACAGGCCACAGTCGGATTCCACGGGAAATTCCCGATGAGGAAATCGAACAAGGCATCTGGGGCAAAATGCAGGTTTTGGAAGTAAAAGATGCCGAAGGACGATCCCTGGATTTCGGTTATATCCAACCCGATACGGATAACAAGCATGATCACACCGTTTTGGAAGTCCGATTGGAAGAACCCATTCTTCCTTATGACAGTTGCCGGTTGGAAATGGAGTGGATTTCCAATATTCCAAAAGCGAAAGCCCGGACCGGTTACAACCGGGAATTCTTTTTCATGGTACAATGGTATCCCAAACTGGGGGTGTACGAACCGGCGGGCAGCCGTTTTGCCGAAAAGGGGCAATGGAATTGTCATCAATATCATCCCAATACGGAATATTTCGGAGAATTCGGGGTTTATGAGGTGACGATTGATTTACCTGAAAAATTCAAAACGGGAGCCAGCGGTTTTCCTATCAAGGAAACCGAATCCGGAAAAGACAGGAAAAAAATCACTTATCTCGCAGAAGATGTAATTGATTTTGCATGGACGGCCCATCCGGGATTTATTGAAATCATAGAAGAATGGAATGGGATCGAAATCAAATTATTGATCATGCCCGAACATATTTGCAATAAGGAACGGTTTTTAAAAGCGGCCAAAAACACATTCGAATTCTTTGAGCAATATTTGGAAAAATACCCCTATCCTACCCTTACAATTGTCAGTCCCCCGTTTCATGGATTATTTTCGGGTGCGATGGAATATCCGACCCTGATTACTTCTCCGACACTATGTGATTTACCGGCCGGAATCAAGACCACTGAGACCTTGACCATCCATGAATTGACACATCAGTATTTCATGCAGATGGTAGCCACCAATGAGCAGGAAGAACCGTGGATGGATGAAGGCTTCACTTCTTTTTTCGAAGCAAAAATCCTAGATAAATATTATCCCGAAGGAGTTGTCGATTTGGATTATTTCGATATTAAAGTCGGTTCTGCCGAATTAAGGAGAGGACGTTTCATGAGTACTTATAATCCGAAAGTCAATCCACTAAGTGATTTCGGATTCAATTTCAAACACGGTAGTTCCGGAGATATTTTTTATGGGAAGGCTGCAACCGGATTAATGACTTTGGAAGGCTTGGTCGGGGAGGAAGTGATGCAGGAAATCATGAAGACATATTTCCACAGGTGGAAATTCAAACATCCTTGCCGGAATGATTTTTTGGAAATAGTAGATGAAGTGGTAGGAAAAGAATTGGGACAGGAAAAAAAGGAAATTGCCAATGATTTTATGAAGCAATTGATTTACGGTACAGAAGTCTGTGATTATTCAGTAGCATCCATCACCAATTTTTTAATTCCTGAACCACTGGGATATTTCGAAGATGATGAGGATTGCAAATTTCCGAATGAAGAACAATGGGAAAACGAGTATTTATCCAAAGTCATACTTTTCAGGAATGAAGGCATAACCGTACCACAGGAAATCAGAATTGTTTTTGATGACGGTAGTGAAAAATTGGAATATTGGGATGGAAAGAAAAGGAGCTATGAATTTGTTTACCGGGGGCAGCATAAAATAGAATGTGCGGAAATCGACCCTGGATTAAAAATACCTTTGGATAAAAACCAAATAAATAATAGTCGGACAATAAAACAAAAGAATAACGGACTACTCCGTGCTACGGTTTCCCTCCTCACTTGGATGGAAAGTATCATGGCCGGACTCGGCACTCTGATTTGATATGGTTATCGAAAGTTTAAAAATAGGATTCGCCCAATTATGGCGATATAAAAAAATATGGCTTATGCTTTACGGCATCCTATTTTCCGTGGCTTTAATCATGGCTTACACGTTCCATCATTATATCGACGACAGGATCGGAAATTCCCTCATGATCGGAAAAATGATTTCGGGCTTCAATTATACCCTCTACACCGACTTCATGAATCATTATGGTGTCGGTGCGAATATACTTTTCAATCAGAATGTTTTTCTCATTCTCATTTATCTCGTCATTTCAGTTTTTTTAATGGGGGGCATTCTCGGCACTTATCGGCATCATCCTGAAAAATACGAATCGGAATTATTCTGGTCCAAAGCCGGAAGTTTTTTCGGTCGGATGTTGAGGGTGACTTTATTTTTCGGCTTCATCCATGCGTTGATATTTTTTATTTTCTGGCAGGTTTATTTCATGGTCATCCAAGGCGGATCGCCCTACAACCTAGAAAACGAAGGGATTATTTTCAGTGCTCCAAAATTCATCATACCGATTTATATCCTAGTGGCTTCTTTTTTCTTCATGTGGCATGATTATGCAAAGATTTCCCTCATTCACCAAGAGCATAAATGGGTTTTCAGATCGATTTTAAATTCTCTGAAATTCGTTTTAAAAAACATAGGAAAAACATGGGGATTGTATTTATTAAATGTAATCCTCATCGGATTGCTTTTTCTCGTCAATTATTTCATCGGCAACTTATTTGAAATAAGCAATACGGCTACCATTTTCCTTTCCTTTCTGTGTACACAGATTTTTGTCATCCTTAGATTAGGTTTCAGATTAATCAACCTGTCCAGTGCCAATGCATTGTTCACGACAATAAATAAAGTGAAGAAAACATAGTTCACTTCAGCTCATCCACTAATAATTCATGTTCCCAAAACAAACTGCCATCTCTTCCTCGAATTTCGATTCTGATTTTCCTTTCCTTTCCTTTTCCTTCCAGAAAGATATGTCCAAAGTTATTTTTCTTCACCAAAGTCCCTTCTACCCTATTCGGGTTCTTCAGGTTAAAAAATTTATTCACAAAACTTGTCAAGGGTGATGTGGTCACTTCCACTATTTTCGGTAATCCTTCTTTTTCAATAATCGTCAACTCCGCAAAATGTCTATCACCTGAAAGGAATACGATTCCTTCTATTTTTTCTTTTTCCCAAAAATCCAAAAAACTTTTTTTCTCCTCGGGAAAATCATCCCAACTCTCTCCACCGTTCACAAAAAACTGTGTCCCCCCGACAATGAATTTCACGCTGGCATTAGAATTCCGAAGTCCTTCTTTCAACCACTCCAATTGTTTTTGCCCATACAATTCCTCTCCTCGATAATGAGATCGGCCATCCAATATGAAAAATTCCACATCCTGATGAACGAATGAATAAAATGTCCCTCCCAGATTTTCATTCCCATAAGCAGGATTAGGCCAGAAATCCTGAAATGCTTCAAAAGTTATATGTTTATTTTCAAAATCGGCACCGCTGTTATTCGAACCGAAATCATGATCGTCCCAAGCAGCATAATTTGGACGGGTTGTTAAAAATCCATTCAATTTGGGATGACTCCGGTATTTCACATATCGCTCATATATTTTCTCTCTGGATTTCCAATCTCCCAAAATCAAATAGATATTATCTCCCATCCACAACATCAAATCAGATTTCACTTTTGACATTGTATCGAAAATACCCCATTTTTTCTTACGGGGTTTATGTGGAAAAGTACAAGAACCCAACAAAAAGGAAAAATCGGAAATATCATTTTCAAAAGTCCTAAATGGAAAACTAATTCCGGTTTCGGAATTACCATCCAAGTTCAATTCCAATTCATATTTTTTACCCGGCAATAAATCTTCCATAAAAACAGTGGCCACTCCCATCGTATCATTAATCATTTTCACTATAAAATCAAGTACCTCTCTCTTTTCCGGATGTTTTATACTTATTTCGGATGTATGTGCAACCATTAATTGAAACTTGGCCGTTGTGCTAGTCGTCGCTCCTTGGACCGGGCCGGAAATGATTTTTTCTTCCTGCCCGGATAGTTCTAGGGTAAAAAGAAAAAAAACAATAAATAAAATCAAGGACGAAAACCGCATGTGTAATGTATTCTGATTTGTAAAGCCATCTCAAAAATATAAAATAATCTCAAAATCATTTTAGGAATAAAATAAAAACACAAAAGGCCGGATGTTAAAACATCCGGCCTACATGAAATGAATTATTATTTATTCAAATTTGCCAATAGTTGTTTTCCATTACAATTTGGAAAATCTTTTCACCGTTTTTTCATTTCCGTCATTCAATTCAACAAAATATGTTCCCTTTGGCAATTTCGACAAATCGATATTCATTTGGTTTTGGCGATCATCTACAGGGATAATTAACATGGTCTTACCCATCATATTATAAATAGTAATTAAAGATTCCGTTCCCAATACAGCATTCCATTCCAAGAATAAATTTCCTTTCACCGGATTCGGATACATCGTCAGGGTTTTCACATCCGTACCAGTAAGTTCAACCGTTCTGATTGCCGAATATTCATTTTTACCATCAAAATCCACTTGGTTTAATCTGTAATACATTTTACCATTCATATTCGGACGATCAATATAATCATAACGTTGTTCGATTGCAGTCGTACCCGCACCGAGTATAGTAGTAACGACTTCCCAATTTCCACCATCAAAACTTCTTTCCACATCAAAATGACTATTGTTCTCTTCGGAAGCGGTAATCCATTTCAATTCAACTTGGTTATTTCCAATTGCATCCACTCTGAAGTCCTTCAATTCCACCGGCATTTGTGGAGTTCCCAAACGCATGATAAATGGAGTGAACGGATCACCCAAACCATTGACATAATCCAAATTGGATGTTTCCAAAATATCCCAGATCTGACCTGTCGCATTCTCGAATTCAAATGTCACAACCTTGCCTTCATCTTCCTGATTTCCTTGTACCTGCCCCCATGACAATGGATCTCCCAAGAAGGTAACAAAAGGAATCTCACCTCTACATTCACCATCGATCAAAGCCCAAATACGGCAATCTTCACAACCCACATCATTACCATTTTCATCAATCACCGTTCCGGTAAGGTTCATATTATTATTGAAACCGGCGGTATTACAATCTCCGGAATTCCTTTCCAAAATACCCGATTGGGCCAAGAATAACTTATACCCTTTCCCGGGAGCTATGGAGTCCAATGTTCCTACCCAGCCGGTAAATTCAGGAGAGTTGTAATACAAGGCATATCCTTCGTTCTGGCTTTTCACCAAATCATTATTTGATGGATTCAATGATGTTAATGCATCACCGAGACTAAGGGATTCTCCTTCTTCTGCTCCCAGCCAATTCCAACCCGGAACCATTTGTCTCGGAACATCGGGTACCAAAGTTCCCTCGATGGTCAATGATCCTCCTGTGGTACTTGTGTAAAGCTTGTACATCTGATGGCTTTTTAAATCCGTCAATGTTCCAAACCATCCGGAATACGTTTCGGATATTACATAAATCGCATAACCTTCATTCTGACTTACGATTCTATCACCATCCGTAGGAATATATTCACCTGCATTCGAAGAAGAATTCCTTTCTCCCGACCCCGCATTGAAAATATCATTCAAGGCATAACTCCCGTTCCCCGGCAAATTCCCTACACTGAACCAATTATACCCTTGGGCAAAATTGAAATTCATAACATTGTATCGGGCATTCAGTTTTTCAGGATTAATGATGGTTCCTATATTCCCATCCGATTCAAAATCAATTTTTTCAACGATTCCGAATAACCGACCGGTTGATTCATCCTTGAATTTGAATTTAATTTTCTTGCCCTCATCCTCACTGTTTCCGCATACGGAAATAAATGCGAGATAAAGATTAGTATCAATTGGAGATTGGATAAAATTCGTACTTCCCCTATAATCATTTCCAATAAAATAATAAATGGAATCCCCGATGGAAGAAACCGGTTGGTTTTCTAAACAAACCGTTGCGGTAATCGTCATGGTTTGTTCATTTCCTGAACATTCCTCTCCCCCCGGACTCCCTACCACATCCACAACTACGGTATCTGTCGCCACACAGGTTCCATCAGCCGAGGTTGCCGTCAAAGTGAAAATAGTAGATGATGTAGGAAAAGCAACGGGATTATGGATGGTCGAATCGGATAATAACGACCCCGGCGACCAATCATAAGTAGCGAATCCTTCATCTGCAGTTAATTGGGTTGTATTCCCCAAATCCAAAACCACATCGTCACCTGCATCCAAAGAACATTCCTGTATCACAACGGTATAGTCCTCTGCTTCTCCACAACTATTGATATCACACGGTCCGGGATAATCGTTAGAAGAATGGCGAATCCTCATCCTTCTTTCACCAATAACATTGCCCGGAATCGTGACTTGAAAAGTCAGTTTGGATTCATCCACATATGCTCCCTCTGCTATCTTTTCACTTGGATCAAAAATCCCATCGTCATTATAATCAATCCATGCTTCCACAAAAGTAGAGATGGTTGATAAACCATTGTAATTATCGATTAATGAACTGAACACAACCAACTGGTAAGTCTGTCCACCGGAGACCGTAGTACTCATAGAGGTATAATCCCATAAGGGCTGGCTATTGGTCGGAGACCCCGTCCCCAAATTGTTGATATCCCCGAATTGTACACCGGCTATATAATTTTCCAAAGGTTCCGTCGGGAACATATATTCAGGCGTACAATAACCTCCAATATTAACAAGATAATCGTGGGCTTCTCCACAGCTGTTGATATCACATGGGCCGGGAAAATCGCTGAGCGTATGTCTGATTCTCATTACCCTAGCACCATCCACTCCAGAGGGAATAGAGACATAAAAAATCAACTGTGTATTGCTCCCATAAGTACCCATTGCAATGCTTTCACTTGGATCAAATATTCCGTCATTATTATAATCTATCCAAGCTTCCACTACAGTACCGATAGAAGATGAACCGGTATAATTGTCGTACAATGAACTATAAACAACCAAAGGAACAACATCTCCCGCATTTACCGTTGTACTCAAGTGCGTATAATCAGTCAAAGGAGGGTTATTCGGAGAGCCTACACCCATATTGTCTATAGCTCCGAATTGTACACCCGCTATATAATTTGCAAGGGGGGCATCCGGAAAGTTATATTCCGGAATACAATAAGAACCGGAAACATTCACTAGGTAATCTTCGGTTTCACCACAACTGTTTAAAAAACATTCTTCGGTAGAGGAGTTTCCCGGAGAAGTAATATTATTTCCAAGTGTACTTCTTACTCTGAGTCTTTTCGGCCCTGGGGATACAGGGGTGTTGATTTCAAAAAAAATGGATTGCACAGCTTGGAAATCAAAATAAAGCTGACCTAGTTTTTCATCCGAAGTAAAAAAATTATCGTCATTATAATCTATCCACGCTTCTACGGTTGTATTTATTTGAGAAACGACATTGTCTGCAATAGCACTATGGATCTTAAGTTCATAAGATACTCCTTCTGTCAATGTTGTTGAATAAGTATCCGTATAGTCCGTATAAACAGGCCCATATAAATTTCCAGAACCCAAGTTGCTTATTGTTCCAAGTTCCACACCCGAAATATAATTGGCTAAGGGAGCATTAAAAGTATATTCCGGTAAACAATACGGAGCAATATCATCCAATACCAATACGGGATATTCATAGACATATGACATTCCGGAACTTAAATTAAATGCAACGACTTGTAATTTTTTTAATCCGGCACTCACCTGTAAAGGAATAGGTGAAATAATTTGTCCCGTAGTAAAGGATGGTAATATTTGGGAACCAAGCATTTCATCGGCTCCGAAAAAATTTCCATCGCTATCATAATCAATATAAAAATCGAATTGATAATCATCAATGACATTATTCTGAAAATCGATAACTAAATTCTCGCCTTTTATGGCATATACGTTTCCAGTAAAATCATCAATGGTGTAATCTACATAATTAGAAACTCCCGTTTCATTTGCAGGATCTATTCCATTTAAAAAAATATTAAAATCATTGGCCTTTAATTGTAGGCCGAATAAAAAACAAAATAATAATGGAATGATTTTTTTTACGGTAATAATTTTCATGGCTATTTCGGTTTATAATTTCATGAATAAGAACTGTAGATTTTTATTTAAAAAATCTAACAATTCGCTTGAAGTGCCGCACTGATTTTATAGGAGATTTAAATCGCCCTAGCACTCATCTGTCAAACCTTAATAACTACATATGATAAAAAGTAAGGGTATGAACGGAAATTTATTTCCATTCAAAGGGAAAAAAAGAAAAAAATTTAAGGTAGAATTTAATTCTGTGGAAGAGAAGAATCGACGATTCCTTGCCTTACGGCATATAATACCAATTCGGAAGTAGAACTCAATTTTAATTTCTTCATGATATTCTTACGGTGGGTATAAATCGTATGGACGGAAATATTGATGAGATCGGAAATATCTTTGGCAGTCTTCCCCTCGGCAACCCATCTCACAATTTCCACCTCCCTTGGAGTAAGGGGTGTAGGTAGGCAATCGCCTTCTGAACCGAAGGATTTTTCCAACAGAAATTCCAATACCTTATGGCAGAAGAATTTTTCCCGAGCGGCCGTAGCACGTACCGCTTGGAAAATTTCGTCTTTATCGCACTCCTTGGTCAGGAAGGAATTCACCCCCATCTCCAGAACCTTATAAATATTCTGTCGATCATTATCCGCACTGATAATGAGTATGCCGGTGTCAGGAGAAACAGATTTAATCCGCATGATATCATCTTGGGAGAATATCGCCGGATGGTTATAATCGAAGATGAGGACAGCCGGTTTTTCAATTTCAAGTAATTGGAACAATTGCTCCTTGTCAGATGCCTCTCCTACAATGCTTATCCCTTCATCGGCCTCCAGAAGATGCCTCAATCCTACTCGGATCAAGTACTGGGAATCGGCTATGGCAACTTGAATAGGCATATTCTCTTGAAATTGTGTCTGCAAATATACTTGTTTAGATTGATTTTAGATAAAGAAATCCCCATCCATATTTGGCGGGATAAAGACTTTTCCAAATGAGCGTTAAAAGTCCTGGGTTAAATTCATCCTCTATTTTGACATGGATCATTAAAAAGACACCCTAACTTACACTTCCCAATTCCGATAGTGTTATTTTTGCACCTCAACATCCGTATTATAGAATGTCGATAGAAAACCGATGCATACTGGCTACCCAATTCAAATTTATGGGACAAACCGGATTTTACAAGGGTAAAGTCCGTGATGTCTATACGATTGGCGATAAATTGATCATGGTGGCTTCGGATAGGATTTCCGCCTTCGATCATATCCTGCCCCGCCCTATCCCTTATAAGGGGCAGGTACTGAATCAGATTGCATCATGGTTTCTGGAAAAAACGGAAGATATCTGTCCCAACTGGGTAGAACAAGTTCCGGACCCGAATGTAACTATTGGAAAAGCATGTAAACCCATTCGTTTGGAAATGGTCATCAGGGGATATTTGACAGGGCATGTCTGGAGGACTTACAATTCCGGAAAACGGGAGCTTTGCGGTGCCATTCTCCCCGAAGGGATGAAAGAACATGATAAATTTCCGGAGCCTATCATTACACCGGCCACAAAAGCGGAAGAAGGTCATGATGTGGATATTTCCCCTACCGAAATCCTTGAACAGGGAATCGTTAACAAGGAGGTTTATCAAACTTTGGAAAAATATACTAGGGCCATATTCCAACGGGGAACTGAAATGGCAGCCGAGCGGGGATTGATTTTGGTGGACACCAAATATGAATTCGGTTTTTTTGATGGGGAAATCATTTTAATGGATGAAATCCATACGCCGGATAGTTCCCGATATTTTTATTCTGATGGATACGAGGAACGACAAAAAAAAGGAGAACCACAAAAACAACTGTCCAAAGAATTCGTAAGGGAATGGTTGATGGAAAATGGTTTTCAGGGAAAAAAAGGACAGAAAATGCCCGTCATGCCGGATGATTTCGTTTTGAGGGTTTCGGAGCGTTATATCGAATTATATGAAAAACTGACAGGTATGAAATTCGAAAAAAATAATAATTCTAAAATTATGGATCGCATCGAAACCAATATTCTCGGTTGCCTATAATTCCTTGGAAAACTTGGCGTGCATTTTTTTCTGATTTTTCCTATTCAACCGGAAGGTTGAAAAAATAATTAGAGTATGTTTAAAATTTGGTCTTTATGTCGAGAAACATCAATTTATTGCTT
>JAHDFN010000107.1 GCA_020628145.1 Saprospiraceae bacterium
GATAAGGTTGATTTTATTCATTTCAATTATGATTTTTGATACGCCGATTTCAAAAATGAAATCGTTTTTTGAAAAAAACAGTGGCAAAAGTACGTAAAAAGATGGGAATCTATGATAAAACATAAGCAGGCTTGAGATGTGAAAGCATTCCTGAATATCAAATATTATCACAAACTAAACTGTACGGCCGGGATTTATCTTTTGCATCCACCTTTCTTTCGTGTAATCATAATAAGTATGGCATATCAGATGCAATGTATTCCAAATAAAATTGGACTGACTAAAAATCAGATAAGTTAGGATGTTTTGATTTGGCTTGATTTATATGTATAGTTCCATATAATACATATCAAACCCTTCTGCCCAATAATCCTTACTTATATTTTCCAATCGGAAACCTGATTTTTCATAAAAAGGGTAAACCAACTGACTTGTCCGCACAACTAATATATCATACCCCTTCTTGTTACTGACATACTCTATCCTATGTAGAACCAATTGCTTTCCGAAACCTTGTCCATGATGATTGGGATGAAGCAGATCCCAAGACAATCTGGCCGTCTTTTCCTCCGGGAAATAATTGATTCCTCCTCCTCCTATGATTTCTCCCTCCTTTTCGATGACGAAATAATCTTCAATCTTACTATTTAGATAAACTTCATAGTCTTCTGCTTCTTCCACAGCAAAATACTTGGGAATATTGAGCTGTAATAACTTTAATAGCCTTTCATTATCTTCAGGAATATATTTTCTGATGTCCATACCGCTATTGAATGTGTAAATGTATGCCATAGAAACAAAAACCGGTAACGGAGAATTCCGCTACCGGCCTATTTTTATAAATAACAGCTTGTTAAAACAACCTGATTAATATCTATAATACTCTGGTTTGAATGGTCCCTTCACATCCACACCGATATATTTGGCTTGATCCTCGTTCAATTCCTCCAATTCGACTCCGATTTTCGCCAAGTGCAATCTTGCAACTTCCTCATCCAAATGCTTTGGCAACATATATACCTCATTCTTATACTTATCGGCATTGTCCCAAAGTTCTAGTTGTGCCAATGTCTGGTTCGTAAAGGAATTCGACATGACAAACGACGGATGGCCCGTGGCACAACCCAAATTCACCAAACGACCCTCGGCCAAAACAATCACATCACTACCTTCTATCGTATATTTATCAACCTGGGGTTTGATTTCAACTTTGGTATTTCCATAAGTATTGTTCAACCAAGCCATATCGATTTCGTTATCAAAGTGGCCGATGTTACAAACAATAGTCTTGTCTTTCATGGAACGGAAATGCTTCTCCGTCAGGATATCCTTATTCCCTGTAGCGGTAACAACGATATTGGCTTCCTTGATTGCATTTTCCATTTTCTTAACAGCAAAACCATCCATAGCAGCCTGAAGGGCACAGATAGGATCGATTTCCGTTACGACAACCCTGCATCCCGCACCTTTCAATGAAGCCGCAGAACCCTTTCCTACATCTCCATACCCTGCAACGACGGCAACCTTTCCGGCCATCATTACATCCGTAGCCCTTCTAATGGCATCCACACAGGATTCCTTACATCCGTATTTATTATCGAATTTGGATTTGGTAACAGAATCATTAATGTTGATAGCCGGAATAGGCAATGTTCCGTTTTTCACCCTTTCATACAAGCGGTGAACCCCCGTAGTGGTTTCTTCCGAAATCCCCTTGATATCCTTGGTCAATTCAGGAAAACGGTCCAGAACCATATTGGTCAAATCTCCTCCATCATCCAAAATCATATTCAAAGGCTTTCCGCCTTCGAAAGCAAAAAGCGTCTGCTCTATACACCAATCGAATTCTTCTTCATTCATGCCTTTCCATGCATAAACCGGAACACCGGCAGCAGCAATCGCAGCAGCAGCATGATCCTGGGTAGAGAAAATATTACAGGAAGACCACGTTACTTCAGCTCCTAACTCAACAAGGGTTTCGATTAGTACGGCGGTTTGGATCGTCATATGAAGACACCCGGCAATCCTTGCACCAGCTAGTGGTTTGCTCTTGCCATATCTTTCACGAAGTGACATCAAGCCGGGCATTTCGGCTTCCGCCAATTCAATTTCTTTCCTTCCCCAATCAGATAGGGATATATCTTTTACTTTGTATTTCACGTCCGATGCAGTTTGCATTATTAATGATTTAATGTAATGATGAAATTTTGAAATCGGATGCAAAGATACGGTTATATCTATAAATTTTCTACGGTAAACACTCTAAACATCAGGTAAAGATGTTGTTCCGACCGGAATTAACTTCTAAAAGTCAATTCGTTCTATACCTTTTACTGTACGTTCGAACCACTCCAAAGGCTCTTGGTTCTTATCCCCTGTACGGGTATCACATTTGAAGAAAAGATAGAAAAGTTGTAGGGAATCTCCCAAAGCATCCAAAAGGTTATCTAACCTGATTTGACATTCCAATTGACGATCCCGCTTATATAACTGCCAACAATAATAAGCCTCGTCATGCAAACGGATCAAGGTGATAAGTTGCTCATCATTGATGAATTGCTTGACAAATTCCGCCGCATACACGGCATGGTGGTTATCAGGTCTTCTTCCTTTTATTTTCCTTGATTCGGCTTCTTTGTTTTTGAATACGTCATGAACCAAGGTAATCAATCTCAATTTCTCCCTATCGATTGGATTAAGGAGTGGAATTCTTTCAACATTATCCATCACTTCCCTGATGTGGAGAATGATTTTACCTTCAGGATGCCCATAACGTGGTGTTCCAAAAAACAATCCTTCCCTAAAATCGGGATGGTGGAGGAGAGTGTACTCCAAATCGGTTTCAGCCCTGATCAGTTCCTTGATAAGCCGCTCCTGTTCTACCTTATCCGTAACATCCTGCTTCATATAGCTTTCATACTTCAGGGCAAAGGTATTCATGTTATCTGACATATCGGATTTATAACGTTTTTTTATGCGAATTGATCTGCCTCCCATGATATTGGATTTTAGTATAACAATGGCTTCAAGCTAAGGTTTCCCTTGCTGCACCAATTACTATCTCGATGAATCGCCTATACCTTTCGGTAAAATTATCCATATCGAATTGTTCTACCATGCATCCATTCCAATAGGCTTCTGTCATTCTAAAACGAAACATATGTTACCTCTTGTTAATGTACAGTTAAAATAACGTTGAAACAGTAACAATAACAAATGAGACGGCGTTATATAATCGTAAATTGTCTATAAAATCAAATGAGTTTGAAAAGATTTTCTTCATTGGTATTTGCAGGGGTAATTGGTGGCCTTATTACTCTGGGAGGCATCCAATTAACACAATCGGATTCTACTACGCAAGTGAATGATAATTTTGCACTGCCTATACATCAGACAAACGTTAAATATGGACAGAATGCTGTTCCATTTGATTTTAAGGCCGCAGCAAAGAAAGCAATGCCGGTCGTGGTTCATATCACAGCCAGTGAAGCTCTGACTGCTTCCAAAAACAATAAAAGTCGTAATCCTTTCGAGGAATTATTCGGAGGCGACTGGTTTTATGGAGGTCCTCAGAAAGGAACCGGTTCCGGTGTGATTTACTCAGATGACGGATATATCATCACCAATAACCATGTAGTGGATTTTGCGGATGAAGTTGAAGTAACCTTATATGACAATAGAACGTTCCAAGCAAAAGTGGTTGGAACAGATAAGACCACCGATTTGGCGGTATTGAAAATAGAAGCGGATGATTTGCCAACCCTTAAAATTGCTAATTCCGATGATGCGGAAGTAGGAGAATGGGTATTGGCTGTTGGAAATCCATTTGATTTAACATCTACTGTTACCGCAGGAATCATTTCTGCAAAAGCAAGAGACATCAATATCCTTAGAGGGAAGAAATCAATAGAATCCTTCATCCAGACCGATGCGGCAGTTAATCCCGGAAATTCGGGGGGAGCCTTGGTAGCAGCTGATGGTTCTTTATTGGGAATCAACACAGCAATTGCCACCCAAACGGGTTCTTTTAGTGGATACTCTTTCGCTATTCCAATAAATATTGTAACGAAGGTTGTTGACGACTTGATTCAATATGGAAAGACACAAAGAGGGCTGATTGGCATAGACATCCAGGATTTGGATAGTGAACACGCCAAGGAATTAGGATTGAATATCAACCAAGGAGTTGTTATTGTCGGAGTAATAGATGGTACGGCAGGGCAATTTGCCGGCTTACTTCCTGATGATGTCATTACCAAAGTCGATGAAAAGACAGTAAAATCCGGTCCGGAACTACAGGAAATCGTAGGAAGGAAAAGACCCGGGGATATTGTCAACCTTACTATTCTGAGAGATGGTAAAACAAAGAAAATACCTGTCCGATTGAAGGCCGGATAGATTATATAAAGAACTTTTATCTTGTTTAAAGTTGGTTTTTCGTTTTGTTTTGATGCGTCCGTCTCGCTAACGCGGGGCGGGCGTTTTTTTATGTCAATTGGCATACATAAGTTCTACCCCCATCCCCAATCAGAAAAAGCCTATTTCAAGAAAGGTAAAAAGTCCCTATATTTGCCCTGGCGAATTTTCGCTAAAAAGTAATAGTTCTCAAATGGCAGATACGGTATCTAAAAAAGTATTGATGGGAGGAGAGTTCCTTATCAAGGATTCACAACCGGAAGATATTTTCATCCCGGAAGAATGGAACGAGGAGCAACAAATGATTAGGCAAACAGTCATAGATTTTGTTGAACAGATGGGAAACAAGGGCAAGAAAATCGAAAACCAGGTTGAACTCATGACCCAAGCCGGAGAGCTGGGCTTCCTAGGATGCCACATCCCGGATGAATATGGAGGAATGTTATTAGATACCAATACTGTTACGATGATATGTGAATACATCGGCGGTACTTATGGTGGGTTTTCAACTTCATTTGCCGCACATACAGGCATAGGCATGCTTCCTATTCTTTATTTCGGTTCGGAAGAACTCCGTAATAAGTATTTACCCGACTTATCGAATGGTATTAAATTCGCCGCCTACTGTTTAACCGAACCGGGTTCCGGTTCTGATGCATTAGCTGCCAAAACGAGAGCCGACTTGACGGATGATGGCAATGCCTATATCCTTAATGGTCAGAAGATGTGGATTTCCAATGCCGGATTTGCTCATGTCTTCATCGTATTTGCCCAGGTAGAAGGAGATAAATTTACCGGATTTGTGGTAGAAGCCGATAGCGAAGGCATTAGCCTTGGTGCTGAAGAAGACAAGATGGGTATTAAGGGATCATCCACCCGTCAGGTATTTTTTGAAAATGTAAAAGTCCCGAAGGAAAACATCCTTGGTGAAATTGGCAAAGGCCACTTGATTGCATTCAATGTTTTGAATATCGGAAGATTCAAACTCGGAGCCCTGACCATTGGCGGTTGTAAAATGGCCACCAATGCGAGCATCAAATATGCCAACGAACGCAAACAGTTTAAACAACCGATTTCAAATTTCGGAGCCATTCAACATAAATTGGGAGAACAAGCTATCCGAACATTTGTTTTGGAGTCTTCCGTTTACCGTCTTTCGGATATGCTGAAAGATAGGAAAGACAATCTCGTAGCCGAAGGTAAGTCTTATTCTGATGCACTCCTTCAGGCTGCCGAAGAATATGCCGTAGAATGTGCCTTATTGAAAGTCTATGGCTCGGAGGCCGCAGATTTCACTATCGACGAAGCTGTACAGATTCATGGCGGATATGGTTTTTCCGAAGAATATATGGTTGCCGGTGCTTATCGGGACGCTCGTATCAACCGCATTTATGAAGGGACGAATGAAATCAATCGGATATTATCCGTCAGTATGTTATTGAAAAAAGCCATGAAGGGACAAATCGATATTGTGGGTCCGGCTTGGGCTGTACAAAAGGAGTTGGCATCCCTTCCGTCCAATGACATTTCCGAGGGGAAATACGGTCAAGAGAAAAAAGCGGTAAAGGATTTCAAGAAAATGCTCTTAATGGTTGCCGGATATATTGCCAAGGAGCAGATGGACGGAAAACTGAACCTAAAGGAAGAACAGGAAATACTAATGAATGTTTCCGACATGATGATGGATTGCTTCAATGCAGAATCCGTTTTGCTGAGGGTAGAAAAAATTTCCAATATGGATGGTAAGGTTTTCCAAACGGCACATGATGCGATCCTTCAAACCTTTATCTACGATGCTACAGCCCGCATGGTCAAATCTGCAACGGATGCCCTTGCCTCTTGTGCTGAAGGCGATATGTTAAACATCCTTTTGAATGGAGTCAAAAGATTTTCCAAATATCCCGCAAAGAATGTTAAACAATTTCGCAGAAAAATTGCAGCTTATCTCATTTCACAAAACGAATATACACTATAAGCTGCCTTGTTTCTTGGTAAGGAAAAAGTGTATTTGATACACCTTCCCTTATTAATTGAAAAATCCTCTTCCTGTTAAGGAAAAGGACTATGTAGCATTTTGTGTGTAAGAGACCCTAAATTTTATGGAGACAAGCAAGACAACATAATCAAACAAGCCTTCCACGTCACAAATCTATTATTTTTTACAAAAAAAGTCAAGTATTTCCTCCAATTATATTCAAAAATGTAATGAAAAATATAATTCGGAAAACCTAAAATGGCACTACTCCTCTAAATAACAGCAAGTTAGGCAATGCCTGAAGTGTCAGATTTCCCTCCTGTTGATTCATTCATTTTTCCATATGGCACAGACGGGAGATGTAACACTTTTTAAGACACCAATGTAAACACTGTGATTGAGTAGATCCCTAATAAAAAAACACCAAAATAATAAACAACTGACAATAAACGAATTAACCCAACACCTTGCAATGTATTAAAAAATCACTACCTAATCGATGTCACAGTTTTCACCCCTTACAATAATGAATGAATGCCGGCGGGAAGTTCAATGGAACAAATTCTATTTCGACCTCTCCGAAAAATTCTTCATATAATCCTTTAACCAAAGTAGAATAATGGAGTTGGGAATAATTGCCCCCGGGTCGTATATGTTTTTTAACTTCACTTAAAATTGTCTTTGCCAATTCTTTTGGAAGTGCTACGAATGGAATGGCAGATACCACATCATATGCCTGTTCAAATCCGTATTCCTTCAAATATTTACCGATGTGTTCAGCAGAATCATTAATGACAATCAACCTTTCATCATCAATCCCCCTGATTTTATCACAAAACTGATCCAATATTTCGAATACCATCAACCGTGAATCCGGTCTCATTGCCTCAAGGATGTGTTCGGTAATAACTCCATCTCCAGCTCCTAATTCTACGATTAAATCAGCATTTTCAAAATCCACATATTGTATCATTTTCTTGCAAACGAATTTCGAACTACGGGTAACCGTTGCTGAGGTCTTCATATTTTTCAAACTCTCTTTGAAAAAGAAATATCCTTTCATCCAAAATTTAATTTAAATCCTTCCTAAGAAATAAAAACATACAAACATAGCAAAAAGAATTTGTGTAACTTTGCAGCCTGCAATAGGATTAAATAAAATCAGCCATTTCCCTTTATGGAAAGACAAGTATTGGAACCGGAACAAAAAGCCCTGGAAATAAATCTGGACAGATCGATTTATGGAGCTTTTGCCGAAATTGGTGCGGGGCAGGAAGTTGCCCGGTATTTTTTCAAAGTCGGTGCTGCTGCGGGTACAATCGCCAAAACCATGTCTGCCTATGACAAGGTCGTTTCCGATGATATCTATGGTACGGAAATGTCGGGAAGGTATGTCTGTGAATCCCGTTTATATAAAATGTTGGATCACGAATATGATTTGATTGTGAATCGGCTGAGAGAGGAAAGGCCGGATACCAAATTGTTTGCATTTGCAGATACGGTTTCAGCCATTAATTATACCCGTACAATCAAGGGGAGCGGATGGATGGGGATTCGCTTCCAGTTACAACCTGACGCAGCACCCAGCGAGGTTGCACTCCATGTCAAAATGCAAGACAAGAACAATACCCTCCAGCAACAGGCAGTAGGTATATTGGGCGTGAATCTGATTTATGCCTGCTACCATTATCATGATGATCCGGAATCCTTCATCATTTCATTGATGGACCAATTGGATGAAAGGGTACGAATAGATATGATTAGGATGGACGGCCCTGATTTCAAGAACATCGATCATCGTCTCCTGAGTTTATATCTGGTTAAAAACGGGATTTGCAATGTTGCCATTTTCAATCATGAAAAAAAGAACATCCATGCATCCGAATTCCTTTATAAGGCCCAGGTCATGGTGGTGAGGGGAAGTTTCAGACCGGTGACCCATGTCAATCTGGATATGCTGGAACAGAGCTTCGAACAGTTCAAAACAGAACCCGAAGTCATCCCCAAAAAGGCTTGCCTTTTAACCGAAATTACAATTGACAATCTGAAATCCGATGGAGGAGAAATAGATGAGAAGGATTTTTTGGACAGAACGGAACTCCTCTGCCATCTGGGGAAAACGGTTATGGTGACCAATTGTACGGAAAGATACAAACTGACCCGTTATCTATCCGATTATAAGATAACAAAGATGGGGATCGTTATCGGAGCCAGGGAAATGTTGGATCTCATCAATGAAAAATATTATCAAAATGTAGATGGACGTTTATTGGCTGCTTTTGGTGAATTGTTTTCACAAGATGTGAAATTATATGTTTATCCGGCACTTCAGGAAGGGAGTTCCGAACTAATGGTTGCAGCAAACCTCCCTATTCCGGAAGGCATTAAATTCCTCTACAAACATTTAGTAGAACGAAATCAGATTGACGATATCGTCAATGTCAATCCCGACATTCTTCATATTTTCTCAAAAGAGGTCTTGCATATGTTGCAAACAGGTGAGGAAGGCTGGGAAAAAATGGTACCGGATTCCGTCGAGAAACTCATTAAGGAAGAATGCCTGTTCAACTACCCCTGCCAACGAATGGAATTCGAATATTGAATCAAATAAACAAGAGAATAACAAGAATATTATGAGTCTGAAGAAATTCGTAGTGATTAGTGAAATGTCCGGTGTATTCAAGATGATTGGAAACAGAAACAACGGACTAATTGTGGAAGATCCTGACACGAATAAAAGAAAGTTCGTTTCATCAAGAAAACATCAGTTTACTCCATTAGAATCCATTTCGATTTATACTGAAGATGATTCAACTGTGCCTTTATCTGATGTCTTCAAAACGATGCAGGAAAAATTGGAAGAAATTCCATTACCGGATAATAAGGCAAAATCAGATGAAGCTTTTGGATACTTGGAAAAAATCCTTCCCAATTACGACAAGGACCAGGTCTATCTCAATGATGTAAAAAAACTGATCAAGTGGTTTGGCTTTTTGAATCAGAGAAACCTATTGGATTTCACTGAAGAGGTGGAAGAAATCGAAACTGAAGAAACCGAAACTGAAGAAACCACCTAATCCTTCCTTCTATGTTCAAAAAATTGATTTTCATTTTCGCATTGTTGTGTTTGGGTTCCACCATTTCTTATGCACAGGATAACTATATAAATGCCATAGGTGTAAGAGGTGGCAATCCTTTGGGGGTAACTTACAAACACTTCATTGGCCGTTATGCGGTTATCGAAGGCATTCTAGGCGTAAACTTCACCTATAACGATCCCAAAAAACTGGGATTGGCTGCAACAGGGCTATATGAATATCATTTTTATATCACAGAGGGACTGAACCTGTTTGCAGGAGCCGGCCTTTCCATCGGAGGAGGCAAGGATTTATTCATCCTGAATGCTGAACTTATCGGTGGCTTGGATTATACGATTTCCAATTTCCCTATCAATTTTTCGATAGACTACAAACCTTTTTACAGTCCGGTCAATCGTGATTTCGGAGTAAAAGGAGTCGGTTTCAAGGAATTCGGATTATCAATCCGCTACGTCATCCAATGACGCTATTTAATCAATTAATATTTAGAAAGGAGAAAACATGCAGAACATTGGGCAAACATACATTATCCGTATGATAATGCCGTTTTCCTTGTTTTTATTTTTGGGAATAAGTATATCTACTGCACAAAAAACCACTCCCAATCCTTTCGATTTGACATTCCGTTTGGACAAGGAAGAACAGTTGGCCATTGAAAAACCGGATTTCAATCCATTTGATATTTCATCCCCTACTTCTTCTTTGTTAACTGAACGGAAAGAAGCCTTGAAAAAATCGGGAAAAGCATTCTGGCAACTCAGGAGATTTGAAGGCGATCTTCAGGTTTCACGTAATATCTTCTTAGGAATAACCATTTCCCTTCTACTTTTCACCACTATTGTCGTTTCACTCTTTCGAGACAAATTAAGCACCACATTCCAATCTGTCCGAAACATCAACCTGATGAATATAGCATATAGGGATATGGCCGGAAGATTCCATCCGCATATTTTATTTTTTGACTTTATCAGTATTATATCTTTCGCACTATATGGTACGTTTCTTTTCATAGATACACACCTCAACAGTAGTAATATCCTACAGGCACTCATTACAGCCTTTTTGCTATCATCATTCTATTACTTCTCCAAGTGGTCGATCCTTTCTGTTTTGAAACATATTTTTCCTAATAAAAAGGAATTCGGAAAATATATTCTCATGTTCCATCAGATGAACCATGTCCTTGGATTACTGCTCATCCCATTCATTATATTTTTTGCATTTTCAGATGAAAACATAACATATATAGCAACTATCATCTCTTTCATCGTCATAGGGTTCTGGTATATGGCAAGGCTGTTTAGAGGATTACAAATAGGTGGTAAATTTTTGAGTATAAACATTTTCCGTTTTTTTGCTTACCTTTGCAGCGTCGAAATTGCACCTTTGGTGGTTTTATTGACTACAATCAAACTTATTTTAAGTTTGGGCATTTAAACAAAAATTATTTTTCTGAATGTCATCAAACCATTCAGCTGAAAAGTACAAAAGGGTCAAATCGATTCTTATTTCACAACCTAAACCTGAACGATCGCCCTATTACAGTCTGGAACAGAAATGGGATTTGCAAATCGATTTCAGACAGTTCATACAGGTCGAACCCGTTACAGCAAAGGAATTCAGGAAAACAAGAATCAAACCCGACGAGTTTTCAGCGATTATCTTTACGTCGAAAACGTCCATCGATCATTTCTTCAAACTGACTGCGGAAATGAGGATAACCATGTCCGGAGATACACGTTATTTCTGCCTCACCGAGGCCATCGCCAATTACCTTCAGAAATTCATCGTTTATCGGAAGCGAAAAGTTGCTGTAGGCAATCGGAAGATTGAGGATCTCGATGCTAGTTTCATCAAGCACAAAAAAGAGAAATTCCTTTTGCCTTGTTCCAACTTGGGGGCAAAGGAGGTATCCAAGTATCTTACCGAAAACGGATTGGATTGGACAGAGGCGGTCATGCACAAAACAGTACCCAGCGACTTGTCCGATTTAAGCGATGTGACCTATGATATTTTGGTCTTCTTTAGCCCTTTAGGAATTCATTCCTTATATGAAAACTTCCCGGATTTCAAACAAAATGAAACCCGTTTGGCCATTTGGGGGGAAAGTACTAGAAAAGCGGTAGAAGAACATGGCCTGGAAGTCAACATATACGCACCAACGCCTAAATTCAAATCCATGACAATGGCGATTGAGAATTATTTACAGGCATCCAATAAAGAAGAAGAATAAACCGACACCCGGACTCATAAGCATATCAACCTTTATTTTGGATCAATCGAAACGAAAAAACGCCATCGCATTTCTGCGATGGCGTTCGTTTTTCGTTTCCTTTTGAATTTAAATCCGCTCTTATTTCACCCCGTGCATCCATTTACGCAGGATAAAGGATAACAGAAACAATACCGCACCTGCTCCAATAGCAAATAATCCTAACTGATTGAAAACCCCCATGCTGATTCTTAGGGACTCCTCAGCAGAAGTTCCATCAGGTACTGCCGTGTGTTTAGCTATCCATCCTCCAACCAAGTGGGCCAGTGATGATGTCATCATCCAGAATCCCATAATCAGGCCGACAATCTTCAATGGAGATAACTTTGTCACCAATGAGAGTCCTACGGGAGAAAGCGTCAACTCTCCCATAGTATGTAGGAAATATAGTGCTACCATGAACAACCAGGAGATTTTCGCACCATCACTCATCCCTACACCCAAATTCAATACCAAATAACCTAAGCCCAATAGAACAAGGCCAATCGCAAACTTGACAGGAGCATTGGGTTCCCGATTACTTTGGGACAATTTTACCCACATCCAAGAAAACAATGGAGCAAATAACATAATGAACAATGGATTAATCGATTGGAAAGAAGCCGTTGTCAACCATGAAGGCATAGCTACGTTCTTCGCTGTGAATATGGTCAATGCACTACCGGCCAATTCAAAGAAAGTCCAGAAAATCACGGGGAAGAAAAACATGATAAGCACGACTCTGAGCCTGTCTCCTTCCACTTTTTCACGGGTAAAGGACCAACCCATCAATGCAAGCCATGCACCACCAATAAGGAGTGGTAGGAATATATCAAGGATTTCATTATGATTAATCAGAAAAAACAAAAGAGGAATGGCAGCAAAAGATGCTATATAAATGATTGCATCCGACATTTTGAATTTCCCCATATGGGTTACGGCTTCACCTACTTTCAATGCTTCTTTTCCGGCTTCCTGTTCGGTCGTCAGATGCGAATCGATAAGATGATCGTCTTCAAATACATTGGGGACTCCATCCGTATCGGCAGGGTCATCACTGGCCAATGTTCCGGGAGCTAATCCCTTATCTCCTAACACACCTGTTTTCGATGCAATAAAGAATATGATCAATCCGACGACCATTCCGATACCGGCGATACTGAATCCGTAATGCCAACCATAGGTCTCTCCGATGAACCCGCAAGTCAGGGGAGTAAGGAAAGCACCGATATTGATCCCCATATAGAAAATGGTAAAGGCACCATCACGCCGGGGATCTTTAAGGCCATAATATTTTCCTATTAATGACGATATGTTCGGTTTGAAGAAACCATTACCCAATATCAGGAGGGCAAGTGCCGTCAGGAAAATCGTATGGTGCTCAAATGCCATGGCAAAGTGTCCCAATGCCATGAGTACCGCCCCCCACATAATCGCCTTACGATAACCGAGGAACTTTTCAGCCAAATATCCTCCTAATAGAGGGGTGGCATAAACCATCGCTCCATAGGATGCATAAATACCATAGGCTTTTTCCTCGGGGAACCCGAATCCGCCGTCGGCTATTTCGGCGACCATATAGAGTACCAATAAGGCTCTCATACCATAATAGGAAAACCTCTCCCATAACTCTACGAAAAACAGATAAAACAAGGCTTTTGGATGTACATTCCTCTGTGTCATGATCACAAATGCAGACCAACCGATACAGAACACCCAAGCCAGGATCATGACGGATAAACCACTCATAATTAGACTTGATTTTAGTTTACAATTTTTCTCAAAAAAAGATATCGGAGTAAAATCCTGCCTACCCCGATAGTTATCCAATCAGCAAAATAGCATTTTATTTCAATATCTTAACAAACTCAAGGGCATTCCTACTTCATATGCCTTTATTAATGGGGATAGAACCCATCTTTTTATAAATTTACATCCATATCATTTTACAAAAGAAATACATTGGAAAATCAAATCTTAGGTATAGACATCGGTGGCACAGGCATCAAAATGGCTATTATAGATACCTCTAACGGATTGTTATTG
>JAHDFN010000108.1 GCA_020628145.1 Saprospiraceae bacterium
GATTTGAAAAACATCCAGTCTTGTGCCAAACTCATCGGTAATGATTATGATTTAGCTTCGACTTACGTTTATATTGCATATTGTTCTAGGGAACTTAATGATTTGGAGGCAATGAAAACCCATCTGGATTCCCTGGTCTCCATCATTGATAACATGGACATTCCCAAACCCGAAAAAACAGGTGTCAAGGCCGATATGTTTTTTATGTTCGGCGAATATTTCATAAAAAAAAATTGGTATGAACAATCTGCAGTGTACTATCAGGAAGCCATAGACATCCTGATGGAACAGGCCGGTTTTTACGACGGCATGGAATTCGACCTCTCCAAATTAGGCGGTACTTTCAGTTTTAATATAACCGATTTATTCAATAATGCCGGACTGAGTTATGATTATCTGGGTGATTATGAAAAAGCCATACAATATTATTCCATCACCCGAAAATTATACCAGTTCAAGAATAAGAAATTCCGTGAACCCGGAACAGAAGCCATGCTGTTGCAGAATTTATTCAGGGTATATGTTCTGAATGAGAATGACAGTCTTGCCCTTGCCACATATGACGATTTACAAATATTCATAACTGAGATTAAAGATTTAAAAGCAGAATCATGGCACAAGGATTATGTCCCCTGGACCCAAAGTCTTGCTTTCAAGAATATGGCTGTTTTGAAAAATAGGCAGGGCGAAAATAAAAAAGCAATCGGATTATTGGATCAGGCCTTGGGTTTAAGTAAAAAAAAATTGGTCAACACGTTGATTTATCAGGAATATGGTAAAGCCCTCGCAGGTTTGAAAAAATTCGATGAGGCATTAGACACCATGTATAATTCCAATAAGAAAATCATGGAAAATTCAGGATATTTCAACCGGGAAATGGCCAATAACTATCTTGTAATCGGAGATATCTTCAAAGCGAAAAAAGATTTTAAAAATGCAGACAAATACTATAATACCGCATTAAATATTCTTTTGGGAAAAGAATATGAAGAGTGTGATTGCAAGAAAATAAATGCTACCGACTTTACAGATAAACGAGTAGCGTTAGAGGGCATACTCAAAAAATCAAAGGCTTTATCTGAATCCGGAAAAGGAATGGAATCTTTGGATTGTTTCGAACTCCTTCATTCTGCTATTGGAGAAATACAAAAGAAATACATACTCAATGAAGAATCCAAGTATTTCTTTGCTCGGCAAACTAAAAAAATGTATGAAGATGCTATTCGTACAGCCGTAGAAAACAATGAATTTGAAAAAGCATATCTTTTTTCCCAGTCTAGCCGAAGTTCAATCTTATTGCAACAAATTCAAAACAAGTATGCCATACAAGCATCGGGTATCCCTACCGATGTTTTAGAAGAAGGACAGAAATTGAAATTGAGGATGAATGAAATACAGAAAAAAAGGGAAGAGACCTTATCTTCAAAAAACGAAAAAGAATTCCAAAAATGGAATGAACTTTCTTTTAGGCAAAACAGATTATACGACGAATGGATCGAAAATCTGGAAAAGAAATATCCAACCTACTATAATTTGAAACACGGAAATAATTCAAGTCCGATAAATGAATTGAAAAAAAATCTTAAAGAAATAAATACGACACTTATAGAATATTTCCTAGGAGAAGAAAACATATATATATTCGTTCTGGATGGAAAAAAAATAAATATTGATGTCAGAAAAAGAGACCATCAAATCATAGAAGAAATACAAGATATTTCCCAACTAACCCGTAATTATAAAAATGACTTTATTTCCTTCAAGGAATATACAAAAAATGCTTATTCACTTTATTCAAAATTATTAAAGAATTCCATCGATAAAAATTGGGTCGTCAATAATAAATTGATAATTATCCCTGACGAAGAATTAAATCTCATACCTTTTGACGCACTTATTTCACAACCTTATGAAGAAAATAACGAAAACATCCGATATCACAAATTAAATTATTTAATTCTCGATCATACTATTGCCTACCATTATTCCAGTCATTTAATAGGAAGAAACAATCCTAAAAACAATGGAAAAAAATTCATAGGCATCGCTCCTACTTTTTCAAACCCTAATATACGTCCCCTTGAAAACAACAGGGAAGAAGTAAAAAAAATAAATGCTTTATACAATGGAGACATGCTCCTTGAAAAACAAGCAGACTACAAAAACTTCATTTCGGATATCGGCAATTACAATGTCGCACATTTTGCTACTCATGCTATTTTCAATGACGAGGTACCCCTCAACAGCAGGATCGAATTAGCAGACACTTCACTTTATATTTATGAAATTTTTTCCTTGACCCACCAACTCAATCTAGCTGTTATGAGCGCATGCCAAACCGCATCCGGTAAACGTAAGAAAGGAGAAGGAGTCATTAGCCTCTCCCGTGCATTCATCCAATCAGGTTGTCCGGGCGTCGTCGCCAGCCTTTGGGATGTTTCGGATCAGAAAGCAGGAGGCATCCTCAGTCATTTCCATCAATTATTATTGAATGAAAATAAATATAAGGACGAGGCACTAGCTTTATCAAAACGTAAATATTTATCCGAAGCAATTGCTAAAAACACCCATCCTTTTTTCTGGGCGGGCTTTATCCATATCGGAGATACTACCCCACTCCAATATTCCGGCCCCGGCATTCCTCTTTGGATTTGGCCCTTGGTCTTGGTTTTTGTCTTATTGGTAGTTATTATTTTGAAAAAAAGGAAAGCTGCCTTAGATAAGGAAAAAATCCTACAATGACATATCTTGAAAAAAGACTGAAAAGAATTCTGAAAAAGGATGAAGAATTTATTTGGGCGAACCAAATATTGGATCTTCCCAGTACCAAAATCCCTATATATATTTTCACTACCCATAGGATAATCATTGATAATACACCACACAATTTTCATGTTCGTGAATTTGACTACAAAGACATTTACGGGTTCGCCCCGATCAACAATCGACTTTACATTATCGATAAGAAAATCCACATTAACCACTCAGATACCGAAGCAACCGGTTATTATTCGGTTTACCCTTCTTTAAACATCGGTTCTCCGATAGGTGTCCTCAGAAAAATAGAAAAACATTGGCTCTACAAATCCCCATACAGCCACCGCATCCGATGGGCAGAAAAAACAGCAGAAAAATATAAACTTAAATTAAATCCATTAGGTACAGGAAGAAGGGAAATCATTATAAAAGGAATCATCGACAATATAAATATCCAATTTCTATTACGGGATATTTTTATTCCGGATACGATTCAGATTAAATTGGAAATCCCCAATCCCGAAAAAATATTCTTCTCCCTTTCTCCTGAAAACACAGTAAGAAAACTAGGAAAATTATTCGGTCTACAGGATGTCATTTTAGGAAATAAGAAATTCGATTCCGAATATCTTATCCAAAGTAATTATCCCGAACGCCTACCCTTCTTGTTTGATGAGAATCTGATGAATGATATTTTAAAATACAATCATAATTTGAAGGGGGATATATTATTCGGAGAAAAAGAAAAACTATACAAAAGGAAAAACATTGACAAGGAAGAACTCGAATTATTGGATGCCTATTTGGTAGATCAATTACCGGATGTCCCCTTGAGGGAAAAAGAAAATCGTTCTGAAATGATTTTTGCTGTTCATCGGAAATCCGGTTCCGATACCCCTGAGATTATAACACGGAATGCTTTGGGCTTGCTGGAAACCTTTATCCATCTTGCCGCCAAAATAACAAAATGAAAAATCCCGAATTTTCACTTTGAAAATTCGGGATAATAATTTATTCCGGAATCCTCGTCGATTTAAGAAGCAACAACCGCTCCCTTCTCATTCATCGCGTAAGTTTCCTTCAAGGCATAAACATGTTTATTCCAAATATTCATGAAACGCTCTTCATTGAAAATCGGCTTCACCATTATTTTCCTGCAATATTCCATTTGCTTGTCGGTCGAACTGTTCTTATTGTACAATTTCAAAGCAAAACCGGACATATCACCCACAAAAACCTCGAATATCTGATCAATCAAATCCTCTTCCATCTTATGCATTTCAGCATATTCCAGAATCAGTTGCCCATAAACCACCAAAGAGAACATCTCTCCCAATTTCAAAAGGAAATCGATATCCTTTTCCTGTCCGTCCGCAGGACGGGCCATCATCAAGGATTCCTTGAAGGCATCGATCTGTTTCTTAAATAAACCGACATTCGGAATATGGTTGAATGCGGCATAAGCCGGTTCATAATCGTGGAATTGGATTCTACTCAAACCCTTTGTCGGCCCTTGATTGAATAAGAAACCATCATTTGCAGCATCAGTGAAATCCGGTATTTGCGGAAATTCTCCGGGATTGAAGAAATAATTGGGCATGAATTTGATAATCAAAGCCATATTCACATGGACGGTTCCTTCCAATTTCGGTAAGGCCCTGATATCACGGGCCGCCATGCTGAAATACATATCCTTTTCGAATCCTTTAGCGGCAATGACATCCCACAAATCATTAATGACATGCTCTCCTTCTGTCGTTACCTTCATTTTCACCAATGGATTATACAAAAGGTATCTCCTATCATCCGCCGAAGCGGTTCTCATATAATTTGTCGCTCGAAGCGTAAAGGCCTTCATCGCTACCAAACGGGCATAAGCTGTCACGAACAATTGCTTGATATGAGGAAAATCAGTGACGAATTTCCCATAAAGATTCCTATTCGCCGCATGGGTAATCGCCTCATACAAGGCATGCGTACAAATACCGATGGAACCCCATCCCAGATTATATTTATTGATATTGATGGTATTCAGGGCTGCATCCCAGGCATCCCTTCCCCTATGCATAATATCTTCTTCCTTCAAGGGATAATTATCCAAGTGGAATTCCGCTACATAGGATTGGCTGTTCACCACATTCTTGATCAATTGGTAATTCGCATGTTGGGAATCCACAACGAAGAAAATATATTCCCCTGTTGATTCCTCCTTACCGAAAACGGATACCATTCCGGCCTTATTTCCATTTCCGATATAGTATTTACTGCCATTGGCGATATATCCTCCCTTGCCGTCTTCGGTTACTACGACATCGGATGAATAAATATCGGCACCATGTTCCTTTTCGGAAAGACCGAAAGCAAAAATGTGTCCTTCTTCTAATAACTTCGCTGCATTTTTACGTACCGTCTGGTTGTCCGTCATCCAAATCGGCCCCAATCCCAAGGATGATACTTGATAAGTGTACCAATAACACAGACCATAAAATCCTAGTACTTCGGTAAAAGCAGCAATTCGGGAAGTATCCCATCGGGAAGTATCATCTCCTTCTCCATGAGGCGTCATGATACGGGCGAAAATCTTTTTTTCTTTCACGAAGGTGAGAAAGTCATCATACCAAACAAAATGTCTATCATCATGCATGAGTTTTTCCTTCCCCTTTTCTTCAAAGAAAGCAATGGTATCTTTCAATAATTGGCGGGTGTCGGCATCCAGATGTGAAAAATCGGATTTAAAGGGATGTAATAACATCTATTCAAATATTTAAAGGATATGAAATATAAATCAGGAAGGAATCACTCCCTCATATTGGGTGCAAAAATAAGCAATTCAAATATAAGAAATCGGTTTGGATGTCGTGATAATCAGATAAATCCATTGGATTTGGCAAAACGGCTACAAATAAGAAATATTCTAAATAATAAGCCAAAAGGGGATTATCATTCTTTCATATCGGGAATATTTGAAATTAGATTCTATTTTTTCATATCTTGATTCCTCTTTATTTTTTTGAAAGTGTAATAATTCACACTTGACTATTATAAAACAAAATCAAAAACATAAATGCCTAGAATTGTAAAATCAGGACTCATACAGATGAGTTTACCGATGACTGAAGGAGAAGGAACTATTCAGGAGATCATGGATGCCATGGTTCAGAAACATATTCCTTATATAGAAGAAGCCGGCGAAAAGGGCGTTCAAATCCTTTGTTTACAGGAAATTTTCAACACTCCTTATTTCTGTCCCGGACAGGATAAGAAATGGTATGCTTCGGCAGAATCCGTTCCCGGGCCTACTACCGAGTTAATGCAGCAATATGCCAAGAAATACGGAATGGTCATCGTTGTCCCCATTTATGAAAAGGAACAGGCAGGATTCCTGTACAATACTGCTGCCGTCATTGATGCGGATGGAACATATTTAGGTAAATATCGAAAATGCCACATCCCGCATACGACCGGTTTCTGGGAAAAATTCTTCTTCAAACCCGGCAATATGGGTTATCCCGTTTTCCAAACCCAATATGCAAAAGTCGGTGTATATATCTGTTACGACAGACACTTTCCCGATGGTGCCAGATGCCTCGGATTGAATGGTGCGGAAATCGTTTACAACCCGTCCGCTACGGTAGCCGGATTATCCCAATATCTTTGGAAATTGGAACAACCCGCACATGCCGCCGCCAATGGATATTTCATGGGATGTATCAATCGGGTAGGTGAAGAAAAGCCCTGGGATCTAGGCCGTTTCTACGGAACATCCTACTTTGTGGATCCTAGAGGTCAGATATTCGCCGAAGCATCAGAATATGATGATGAATTACTCATCGCCGATTTTGATCTCGACATGATTGATGAAGTCAGATCCACTTGGCAATTCTTCAGGGATAGAAGACCGGAAACCTACAAGCGGCTGACTGATTTATAATGGCCTTATTCATTTTATCCAGTAATCATGGGTGGGGAAATACCCCGTCCGATTTTTTATTTTTCTAAATTAAAATCCAAACCTTTGGCTGAATATAAAAAACCGACGAGCGAACAGGAATATTTGGAAAACTTTGCTCAGAAAAAGCCCTTGATGAATCCCACCGAGGCTTATTATGAAAGTTCCAGATGCCTTTTCTGCTACGATGCTCCATGTATGAATGCTTGTCCTACCGGTATCGATATTCCTTTATTCATCAAGCAGATCAATACAGGAAATGTGGAAGGAGCAGCTAAGACGATATTTGATTCCAATTGGCTGGGAAATGCCTGTGGCAAGGTATGTCCAACCGGTGTTTTATGCGAGGGCGCTTGTGTTTACAATCATCAGGATGTTCCTCCGTTACAAATCGGGAGATTGCAGAATTTCGCAACGGAAGAAGTTATCCGTAAAGGAAGCAAACTTTACGAACCCGGCCCGGCGAATGGAAGGAAAGTCGCTATTATCGGAGCCGGACCCGCAGGTATTGCCTGTGCCTGTGAATTAAGAATCATGGGCTATCAGGTGGATATCTTCGAAGCGAAGGAAAAACCTTCCGGCTTGACCGTTTACGGAGTCGCTCCTTATAAAATCACCAATGAGGAAGTCCTCGATGAAATGGAATATCTACAAAATATGATGGGATATGACGTTCATTATAATTCTCCTATCACAACTAAGAAACAGTTGAAATCCCTGGAGAGGAAATATGATGCGATTTTCCTCGGTGTAGGACTGGGGCCGACGGCTGCCCTTTCCCTTACGGGAGAGAAAAAAGACGGTGTTGTCGGAGCAGTGGAATTCATCGAGGAATTGAGAATGGAAAAACACAAGGTAGAAGTTCCTAAGAATGTAGTCGTCATAGGAGGAGGAAACACGGCAATGGATGCCGCCTCCGAATCCGCAAGAATGGGAGCCGAAAATGTTTACCTCTGTTATCGTAGATCCAAGGAAGATATGGGAGCCTATGGCTTCGAATATGACCTAGCGGTCAAATCCGGGGTAAAAGGTGTTTTCAATGTACAACCCTTGGCGATCATGAGCCGAGGCAAAATCACAGGTGTAAAATTCATCAGGACGGAATCCAAAGGTGGTAAACTGCATTATATCGAAGGGAGTGAATACGTCATTCCTTGCGATATGGTGATTAAGGCTACCGGGCAAGCGAAAATGGGGCCGTTCCTTTCCAAAATAGACGGATTGGAATTGGACAATAAAAATAGGATTAAGGTGAATTTGGAGAATTACCAAACGACCCATCCCCAATATTTTGCCGGAGGAGATGCCGTCAACGGCGGTGCCGAAGTCGTCAATGGAGCCTATGAAGGGAAAATGGCCGCAAAGGGCATTGAAAACTGGTTGAATAACCGATAAGACCTTCATTTTTCGAATTAATTATTAAAAAAGAAACCACTTAATAATATGCCTGATTTATCGATCAATTTTGCAGGAATAAAATCTCCGAATCCGTTCTGGTTAGCATCAGCACCACCTACGAATTCGGGGTATCAAGTCATGAAGGCCTTTGATGCAGGTTGGGGTGGTGCCGTTTGGAAAACATTGGGCATACCTGTCATCAATGTATCGAGTCGGTATGGAGCTATCAATTACCGGGATACCCGGATTGCCGGTTTTAATAATATCGAATTGATTACGGACAGACCCCTTGCGGACAATCTCAAAGAAATCGAGGAAGTCAAAAAATATTTTCCCGACCATGCCGTCATTGCCTCATTGATGGTAGAAACAAGGGAACAATGGATTCAAATCATCAAGGATGTTGAAAATGCCGGAGCGGATGGTATCGAATTGAATTTCGGATGTCCACACGGCATGTGTGAAAGAGGAATGGGTTCGGCTGTCGGTCAGGAACCTTCAGTGCTGAAAACCATCGTTGAATGGGTAATGGATGCGGCAAATATTCCGGTTATTACAAAACTGACCCCTAATATATCCGATATTACCGATCCGGGATTGGCTGCCGTTCAAGGGGGGACGGATGCGATTTCATTGATCAATACCATCAAAAGTATCGTAGGAATCGATTTGGATAGTTATGCCCCCTACCCTGTCGTGGACGGCAAGGGAACGAATGGTGGATATTGCGGACCGGCGGTTAAACCGATTGCAATGCATATGTTGCGGGAATTGGCCCAACATCAAAAAATAAAAGACACTCCTATTTCCGGTATCGGAGGAATTGAAAATTGGAGGGACGTGGTAGAATTTATTCTATTGGGTGCTTCTTCCGTTCAGGTGTGTACGGCCGCCATGCATTATGGTTTCGGTATCGTTCGTGAAATGGAAACCGGTCTTATCAAATTCATGAACGACAAAGGATATGATACCATTTATGATTTTGTGGGGAAAGCCCTTCCGAATGTTACGGAATGGAAACACTTGAATCTCAAGCATAAAGTCGTTGCCGAAATCAATGCGGATAAATGTATTGGTTGTCAGTTGTGTTATATTGCTTGTGATGACGGTGCACATCAGGCTATCCGGATTACGGAAGGTACCCGTGTGCCGGAAATCATTGATGAAAATTGTGTAGGATGTAATCTTTGTTCTTTGGTTTGTCCAGTAGAAGAATGTATTACTATGGATAAAAGGGATGATGGAAAACAACATGTCACTTGGGCCGAACGGACGGATGCAGGAACTATCCCTACCACATTCAATGATGATTTGGCCGGAGGGAAAGGACATTTTGTTCCTTCCGTGAAGGACGCACTCAAGCATCGTAAATCGTAAAACATTTTTTTAATTAAAAAATCAGATTCCCCGTTTCGATAAAATGAAACGGGGAATTTCATATTTATTATATTATGGATAAATTTATGAAAGAAGCTATCCGCCAAGCCAAAAAAAGTTTGTCGGAAGGAGGTATTCCCATCGGATCTGTCTTAGTCAAGGACGGAAAATTAATTGCCGCCGGGCATAATAAAAGGGTGCAGGAAAAAAATCCGATTTTACATGGCGAAATGGATTGCCTGAATAATGCCGGAAGAATCGGATCATATAAAGGCACTACGATTTATTCTACGTTGATGCCTTGTTATATGTGTGCAGGAACAATTGTTCAATTCAATATCAAGAAAGTAATCGTAGGAGAAAATAAAACTTTCGAAGGAGCCCATGAATTCATGAAAAGCCATGGTGTGGAAGTCGTAAACCTTAATCTTCCGGAATGTGTTGAAATGATGGAAGATTTTATTCGGGACAAACCCGAACTTTGGAATGAAGATATCGGAGAATTATAATGGCAGCTAAAAAATACAATCGCATTAATTGTGATTTTTATGATCAACTGGAGATCCATGCCATGCGTAAAGAAAAAGTGGAAATCTTCTTTACCATGAAAAACGGGGAAGATCATTTGATAAAAACTTTAATTGAAAACATCTATACAAAAAACAAGGAAGAATTCCTTCTGACTTCCTGTGGATTCCACATCCGATTAGATAAGATTATTTCTTTGAAAAAGATAAACGAGTCCTAAAAATCACTTCATTATTCATGATCACATATATCACCTTATTAAGAGGCATTAATGTTTCCGGCAAAAATCCGATTAAAATGGCTGAATTAAGAACCAGCTTATCCGGATTGGATTTTTCGGATTTAAAAACCTATATCCAGAGTGGGAATATCGTATTCAAATCAAAATTGAAAAATGAAGGAAGAATTAGTAATTCCATTAAGGAAATCATTAAAAAGGACTTCGGATTCGAAGTCCCTACGATGACATTCACTGAAGAATATTTAAACAATATCATCGAAAAAAATCCATACCTGAAAGATTCCTCAATCGAATTAAAAACACTACACGTTACTTTTTTAGCAGAAAAGCCCACGGCTGAAAAAATAAAAGAAATTAAAAATTCGGATTTCCTTCCGGACAGTTTCGCACTAGGAGAAAACGCAATATATGTACACTGTCCGAATGGTTATGGCAGAACGAAAATCAACAATACTTTTTTTGAAAAAAAATTGAGTGTACAGGCTACGACAAGAAATTGGAAGACTACTTTAAAACTCAGGGACATGACAATGGAAATCAATTCCTGATCTCCTTCAGAGTTTCAGGTAAATAAAAATAAACCGTTGTTCCTTTTTCAGGTTCAGAATCCAAATAAATTTCTCCATCATAATATTCCACTATCCGTTTCGCCAAGGTCAGCCCCATTCCTAAAGAATCATATTTTTTCCCTAGTATTTCAAATGGAGCAAAAACTTTTTCGTGGTATTTTTTATCGATACCGATACCATTATCTTGGATACTGAATTTTATTTTTCCATTTTCTCCTTCTTGGGCGTCAATGATAATTTCACAAACATCATGACTATTATAACGGATCGAATTTTTTATAATATTTCCGAATAATTCTTCCATTTCCGTTCCATTCAATCGAAGCACCGGCATTTCATTCAAAAATTCTATATCCACTTTTTTCCCATTGGCATTTTTTTCTTTTATGGACAAGATCAATTCCTTAACATCCAAATCACGAGGCCTTCCTATTGCATCACCGACACTGGTAAATTTCCATAATTTTTCAGTGAGTTCGATTAAATAATCCGTCCGTTCCAAAAATTGTTTTTCAAAACTATTTTTTTCTTCCGGCGTCAATTCCAAAAACCTTTCCAGATATAATCCATGTAAGGTTTTCAACCCCATAACGGGAGAGCGTAAATTATGGGCCACAATATTTCCGAATTGCCCCATCAGTTTATACATTTTCCTAAGTCGTTCTTTTTGCTTATTTAATTCGCTTGCCAATTCCTCTGTTTCCGTCAATGTATTTTCCTGAGCATATAACATGAATAGAAAATCGGGAAGGGTATCATGAACCGGAAAATCCTTGAATTTCAAATCCATATCTTTGACTTCCTGCACCTTCAATAGAATAGGACTGCACAAAAGGATAATCGCATCGGGTTCTTCATGTATGACCGCCTGCACCCTGAATTTCAGATCTTCTTTCTCGGTACTTTTTAAAATCAAAAGGGAAGGACTCGCTTTTTCGAAATCTTTATGGGAATTCAATTCCTTGGGGCGAAGGGGGATAAAACAATCATGAAAAGACAGACCCGGAGCACAATAGGAATGGAGTTTTTCGATTTTAGGTCCGGTGTGTATGATTTGCAAACCGGTATTCAGAATAACATGAAAGGGGAATAATTGATCCAATAATTCCACCTCTTTTTTCCATCCTGAATACTGCTTTGACATATGGAGATAGTTACAAGGAAATATCAATTACAATATTCCTAATCCAGAACAAATATAATGGAATAGAACTTACAAAAACATAGCCATTTCCTTATTGTATGAATTTATTTTCAGTTTCGTACCGGAAAAGCATCTGTTTTATTCATATCAAGTCATAGTCCTTAAGCGTTAAAGTCCTTCTCTTTATCGGTTGGTTGTTTCCATCTAGAGCAAAGAAAGACATTTTTATAATCCCTAACTGTTCATAAATAACAACCTCAAAAACATCTCCATCCTTATAAACTACATTATCGGAATATATACCTAATGACGTTTCAATTGGAATCGTACTTCTGTACACAATTTTGGTACTCGGCTCTTCATCTACCTGAATCGTATCTGTCGTTGAAAAGAACATAGGGTATAATAATTCATAACATTCAGGAAAACTAGGATCAGGTGTAAGCTTAGTTGAAAACAAAGTGTCATTCCTAAGCGTTAAACGGGGAATAATAGTAGAAAAACTCATAGATTTTATTCCTTCGAGATCCATTACCTCATCAATAACCAACAAAGTACTTTTCACATCCTGAAAAACTCCATTTTCCCATAAGGAATCATTATACACCCAAAAATTCTGAGTATGTAATGGAATAATCGCATTTGATTGAATGTCCACATCAATGGGATAGACATCATAATTACATGTTTTTCCCACATCATTATTCTCACAAGAAATAATACTTAAAATAGCAATAATTAAATAGAATAACTTTTTCATTTAAATTAGATATTCAATGAATTTCAGGTTACAATTTTATTACTTCATTATCCAAAAACGAAGGAAAACTCCGTCAAAATCGAATGACCGTTCCATCCAGGTTATTCCCCCTGATGCTTTCCTTGAAACTCTCCGCACTTTCCCTATCTTCGAATTCACCCAACAGCACTTTGTAATCGGGAAATTCCCCTTCACCTTTTACGGATTTAATCATCACTTCATTGAAATCACTGGATAAAAGGCTCACCGCTCTGGAAATCGCATGTCCCGATTCTTCCACTGCATACAAGGAAACGGCATATCCATTGTTACGGTTGGGTGTTGCTTGGATTTGATAGGCATCGGTACCGGCTAATTTCGACAAGGACGTAACATAGCCATCCAAACCGACCAAAGCCGCCAATTCCTGATATTCTTTGGCGTCATCTTTTGTAATGAAAGGTCCAATCAGCACCCTATAAGTATCGGTTTTTTTTATCAGGATGATATCACATGACCAGTTATCCTGAAGAATCGCCGTTTTTTTCAAGGCACTGTTCAGTTGTTGATATATACCGACTTGAATGCCATATCCGGATGGCGTCCAAGATTCAGCAGAAACAGAATAAGTGGCATATTTCCGATACCCTTTCTTATTCAAAGGGGACAAATCGTATGCGGCAATGGCATTATCTTCTTCATATTCGGAGGTTTCCCCTTCTATAGTAGATTCATCAACCCATTCATCTTCCTCAACTGTTTCTGGTTCCTCTTCGGGTTGTTCTTCTTCCACGTATGGTTCTTCGGATTCCTCTTCTGCATAAATGTCTTCTTCCTCATCCGTTTCAGGTTCATCTTGGGGAGGTGTATAAATCCCGGCGACAGGCTCATCCGATTCCGGTTCTTCAACTTCATCAGCATAAATCGGATCATCCTCATATTCCTCTTACGGTTCTTCT
>JAHDFN010000109.1 GCA_020628145.1 Saprospiraceae bacterium
TTGTACCGATAAAATGGAGAAGATAGCTTCCAATCCACCTGCCGCACCGAGGGTATGCCCTGTAAAAGCTTTGGTAGAACTACAGGTTGGAACACTGTCCCCGAATATCCGCATTAAGGCATTTCCTTCGGATAAATCATTATTGGGTGTACCCGTTCCATGTACATTGACATAATCAATATCAGCGGGTTTCAGACCGGCTACCGATAGGGCCTTAGCCATCGCTTCAGTCGCTCCGTCTCCGGTAGGGGAAGAAGCGGTCTGATGGAACGCATCATTCGTATTACTATATCCGCTTAATCGACAAATCGGTTGTTTGCCTGTTTTTTCAACTACCGCATCGGATTCGAGGACGATGAATCCGGCACCTTCCCCCAGGTTCAGTCCCCTTCTATTGGTATCGAAGGGTTGGCATTGTTGTTTGTCAACAATCTTTAAGGAATTGAACCCATTAAAAGTGAAACGGGTCAATGCATCCGTACCTCCGACTACGGCCCTTTCCAGAATACCCTGCTGGATTAATCTGGCTCCGAACATGATCGAATTGGCCGAAGAAGAACATGCCGTACTGATGGTACTGACAAAGTGGTCGATGCCCAGTAAATCGGCTATTCTTTCCGTACTGCTTCCGCAATCATGTATCCCCATATAAGGGAGATTGTCCAAACGGCCGTTCTCCAAATAATCCTGATACACCTTTTCACTGATATCCATCCCACCTACACTGGTGGCAGAGATGAAACCGGTTCTGAAAGCATGGGTGTTTTCAATTCCGGCATGTTGCACGGCTTCTCTGGCAGCCATGGTCCCCAGTAGGATGGTACGGGAAATAATCGGATTGTCGGGCTGGAGGAGTTGCTTAAGTTCATCATTCGACAATTGAACTTCTCCCACAGGATAATCGTCCTTGAAACGGGTATCCAAAAAACGGATGGGTCGGATACCGGTTTTCCCTTCGCATAGCGAATTGAAGGTTTCCTCCACATTCAGACCGATGGCGGAAACAGAACCCATTCCGGTTACCCAAACCTTTTGAGGCATCTGATATTAAGTGTTTTGATGCTGTTGTATAAAAGATGCGATGGTGTTTACGGATTGGAAAATCTGTTTTCCTTCTTCAGGATTTTCAATTTTAATCCCGTATTCCTTTTCAAGGAATACGATGAGTTCCAATGCATCGATAGAATCCAACCCCAGACCTTCTCCGAAAAGCGGGTCGTCCAAACCTACTTCATCCGGTTCCAAGTCTTCCAAGTTCAAATGTTGGATAATCTGTACTTTCAGTTTATTAGCAAAAGCTTCCATTCCTACACAAATTTTTTGGTTTTATATAGATGCTCCAAATTCAATTCATTAAAAATCAAACCTTGTTTCCCATTCCGTGGTTCAACATCTATCCAATACAAAAAAGCCTCGTATTCGTCTTTCAACAAATCCACCCATCCACAAAGACAACACTCCGTATCGGTTTCTTCAAATAACATACGGATGAGTGATACCTGTTCCGAGGCGTTAAAGACATCAAAGATAAAAAAAGCATTCTCACCTTGAATCTTATTTTTGATACAAATTTCGCCAATCACGATATTCGGTAGGGTATAAACGAAAACAGCAGGACTCGGATAATACTTTTCCAAGTCATTTATACTTTCCTGATGTCGCATATCCGTATCTAAGGATGAACTGGAGTTGCAAAGGTGTATTCCGGTTTTGGTAGTCGGCAAGTCGGGTCTGCCCAATCCTTCCATAAGGAATTCGGATGCGATGAATCCTAATTTGCAAAGAGCATCCATCTTGTGGAATTTGGCATATTTAATCCCTAATTCCTTATATGCCGATTTTAGAAAAGCGATGGGACTTTCGTCCTGAACGGATGATTCGTATCGGGTTTTTCCGTTTACCCAAATCTTATCATTTTCGATATGACAACTTCCAAGTATGTGTAAATCTTTTTTCATGACACTTTGGAAAATATGATACTTGCGTTACAGCCTCCAAAACCCGATGCGGTCTTAAGAACGTGATGGAGTTCTTTTTTACGAAATTCCTTGATGATATTTACCGGTTGACTGACACCCATTTCCTCAAAGCCCAAGGAAGGGTAAATTTCATTTCTCCTTAGACTTTCAATGGCTGCAATACATTCCAATAAGCCCGCTGCACCTAAAGTATGTCCGAAATATCCTTTAAAACTATTAATGGGACAATCTTGTAAACCACTTAAGTGAAATGCTTTGGCTTCCATTTCATCATTGTAAGGTGTAGCAGTTCCATGTGCGGAAAGGAATCCGATATCATTTTGGGATAATCCGGCTTGTTTCATAGCCCCTTGAATCGCCAAATGAAGTCCGTCTCCGGTTCGGGAAGGCCCTGAAATATGATTGGCGTCATTGCTGGATGCTCCTCCTGTTATTTGTATGACATTATCGGAATTCTGTGATTCGGATGAAAACAATATCGTACCTACTCCTTCCCCCAAGCTTACTCCGTCTCTATTTTTATCAAAGGGTTTGCAGTCGGTATTGCCCAAGGCTTTGAAGGCATTGAAACCGGATAAGGTGAAATCAGAAAGCAAATCGCCACCACTGACTACAACATGCTTATAGCGGCCGCTTTTAATATAACGATAGGCCATGATGCCGGCCAATGTTCCAGAAATACAGGCAGTAGAAATGATCTGAGGCCTGTTGGCGGCTTCAAAATGACGGGCAATATTACGGGTCATTTCATAGAGGTAGGCATTCCTGTTATGATTCTGTTTCAAAACATCAATATTTCCTTTTGTCGAGGAAAGGATGATGAGACAATCGTCATTTCTAGGATGTATATCTTGATTTTCCAAGGTTTTCGAAATAGATAGGATGAATAGTTTTTCCAACTTTTCATAATTAGGCTGGACAGCTAGAGCGTCCCATTCTTGTTCTAATAGCGCCTGATTTATAGGTGAAACATGGAAAGTCTCATTCAAGGTCTGAAAAGGAATGATTCCGGTTTGCCCCAAACGGAAAGATTCAATGTGTTCCGCTGTGGTGAAACCCAGGGAACTGATCATGTTATTGGAAATCATATGGACGGCAGGAGTCATGCTCCCAACCATTTCTTTTTCCATTTCATAAAAAAAGGCGGATTGGTCCAGAACAATTCCCTGTTTTGGGCATCCAAAAAGACTTGGGTGGTACTTCCTGTTGCAACAATATTATTGTTCTTCTTGTTTCTGATGGTAAAATTGAAGTTGATCTTTGCTGCCGGATGATCTACGAAAGTTGTTTCAATAACGGCAGTGTCGCCATATTCCAAAGGAGCTTTGTAATTGATGTTGGCATTCACGATGGGAGTGACCAAACCGTTTTCAAAAACATCCAGATAAGCCAAGCCGTATTTTTCACCAAAGGCTTCTCTTCCGTCTTCGAAATATCTGATGTAATGACCGTGCCATACGATGGCCAATGCATCCACATCACTGAACTTGACTTTGATTTCAGTGGTATGTGTGATTGTTCTTGTATTTCTCTTTTTAGGTATTTCGGTCATATTATTCTATGATGAAGATTTTCATTTCACAAGTGGCAATGGTCTGCCCGTTTGAAACAATGGTAGCTTTAGCTATGGTTACATTGAAGACCTGATTGGTGATTTTGATTTCGGTTTCCAATTCTGAAGATACAGGGGGTAACCGATGGAATTTTAATTTTTTAATGGCACCTATATAGCCCAATGCCAAATCTTTGTTGAGTAAATAAGCGATATATCCCAATCTGGCAGCAGCGGTTTGAGCAATGTTCTCGATGAGGCCGGGTTCACGGAGTACACCATTTTGAACAAAAATATTGTCTTCCCTTACACCAAATGAAGTAACCGTAGTGGTTTTGTCGTGGTGTAGCATAGTATCTATCAAAACCACCGGAGGGCGTTGTAGAAGAATGGAAAGAATATTATCCTTGTCAATGATAGGTGTCTTAGTCATGCAGCAGGCATTTTCCAGAAATCATGAAAATTAAACCATTGTTCCGGATATTCCCTAAGGAACCCTTCCAAGTCATTGGCGAAATTCTGAACAATTTCATCCAATGACGTATCCGGTTCGTAAATGGGGGAATAGTAGAATTTATAGTGCTTGAATTTTTTCTTAGCTGCAAAGAAAAAGATATAAGGCACTTTGAAACGTTGAGCCAAGTAGAAAGGGCCTGCAGGGAATAATGCCGGTTGTCCCATGAAATCCGCAGTAACGGTTTTGATTCCTTCCATATGCCTGTCTCCATGTGTACAGATGATTTCTTGGTTTTTAAGTACCTTGTGAATGGCAAAGACATGGCTGCCATCTCTTTTTAAGGGAATGATATTCATTTCTTTTTCAGTCATTACATCTTCCAGCAGATCCTTGATATACCCATGTTCTTCATCCAACATCAGAATATTGGCTTTTTTAGCCTGCAATTTATTGAGGAAATGCCCGGCCAGTTCCCAATTGCCTGCATGGGCACTGATCAACATACCTCCCCGGTTCATCTGGGAAAACGCCAATAGTTTTTCCCTATTTTCCACTTCATATGTGAAATTGGTGTCTATACCCGACATCACGGCGACCTTGTCCAATAGCACTTGACCGAAAATGTAATAATTATGATAAACTTTTAAAAGAGACTTTAGTTTACCATATCCTATTTTTTTATGGAAAAAATTAAAACTCCTTTTTGAGGCGGGCAGGTCGAAAATGACAAAATAAAAGGCAACAAATATGAGGATGAGATAGGCAAACCGAAGACCTAGATATTTGAGGACCCCAATAAATATCCTATACCCCAATGGAGTACCCCTACTTTTCCCATGCCATTCTCCACTCATCTATCAGGCTTGCTTTTCCATTACCTTGCTTGCGATATATTTGTAGAAATCGTTGAAGGTGGCAATGTCAACAAAGTCTTCTTTTTGAACTTTGAATCCGAATTTGTCTTCAATGACCACAATCAGATCTACATAATCCAAGCTATCCAAATCCAATGATTCATGTAAATTGGCATCCGGTTGTATTACTTCCTCTTCTACTTCGAATTCATCTATAAGGAAATCGTTGATGATATTTATGATTTCTGATTCCTGCATTTTAAGTTGATATTATAGTTATATAATCAAGTGAGATTTTATTTGAATTTTCCAATTACCAGGGAAGAATTGGTTCCTCCGAATCCGAATGAATTGGAAATGAATTTGTCTATATTATGATTGACGGTTTCAACAGCCAAATTCAATTTGGCCGTATCATCATCAGGGGTTTCGAAATTGATATTAGGAGCGATGAAATCATTTTGCATCATCAAAAGAGAATAAACGATTTCACTGGCTCCTGCCATCCAGCATTCGTGCCCGGTCATGGATTTCGTAGAACTGACCCAAGGCCGATGCTCTCCAAAAACCTTATCCAATGCTTGTGCTTCAAACCCATCTCCGGCAGGAGTCGATGTTGCATGGGCATTGATGTAGTCGATTTCCTTTGCACTGATTTTGGCTTGTTCCAAAGCCATGGATAATGAACGGACAGGGCCATCGACATCCGGTCTGGAAATATGGCCGCCATTGGATGAAAATCCATATCCGAATACTTCGGCTAAAATGGATGCCCCCCGCTTAACTGCCGATTCATAACTTTCTAAGATGACAGTTGCAGCTCCTCCGCTAGGCACTAACCCGTCCCTATCCTTGTCGAAAGGTCTGGAAGCCTTCGTAGGTGTTTCCATCCTGGTAGAAAAAGCACGAATACCATCAAAGCTGCCCATTGCATATCCATTGACTTCCTGTGCTCCCCCACAAATGATTTGTTCCTGCAATCCTGAACGAATTAAAAGATAGCCCATCCCAATGGAATGGGACCCGCTGGCACAAGCACCACTGATGGTAAAGTTGACTCCTTTTAGTCCGAAGATTGTCGCCAGGTTCATGGTGACTGTAGAGTTCATGGATTGGAAAATGGAACCTGAGCCTAGAAGTGTAGTGTCTTTCTTTTCCCTAATGGTATCTATGGCTTCAATGACTGCTTTAGCGGAACTGTCATTTCCATAAAGGATGCCTACATGATTTTTTTCAAAAAAATCGGGTTCCATGCCTGCCATGTCGAGTGCCTCTTCCGTAGCTAGATAGGCATACTCGCCTTCTTCTGCCAAACCTATTCTTTGTCTTCTACCCAATTTGCCTTTTAGAACCGGTTTTTCCAACATACCTGTCAAACTGGATCGGAATCCCATTTCAGTACGGAGGTCATCGATGCCTATACCGGATTTGCCTTGGTAAAGTGATTCCTTTACTTCTTTTAGGTTTTTACCGATACAGGAATAAACCCCGATTCCCGTGATGACAACTCTTCTCATTCTTGATTGATAAAATTATATTCCTTTTATGTATATAGCCCTCCATTTACAGAGATGACTTCCCCTGTAATATAGGATGCTCCGGGTGAAGCTAAAAATGAAACGACTTCAGCAACCTCTTCTGAAGTACCGAATCTTCTCATCGGGATCATCGATTTGAAATCCTTTTCATCTATACTCTCAGTCATATCGGTTTTGATAAACCCCGGAGCTACTGCATTAACTGTGATTTTTCTTCGTCCGACCTCTTGGGCCAGAGCCTTGGTAACACCAATCACTCCTGCCTTTGAGCCGGAATAGTTGGTTTGTCCCGGCAAACCTTTCAATCCTGATAAGGAAACGACATTGACTATTCTTCCGTATCTATTGGCGATCATTTTTTTCAAGACCATTCGAGTCACATGGAAAATGCTATCCAAATTGGTTTTGATTACGCTGGACCATTCTTCTTCCTCCATCAGAAGCATGAGGTTGTCTTTTTTGATCCCTGCATTGTTAACCAGTATTTCGATAACATTGTCAGGATTGTTTTCAATCCAGGCTCCAAGTTTATTTCTGATGTCTTCAGGATTAGATACATCAAACTGAAGGAGTTCTCCCCGGCCTCCGTTTTCCGAAATTATTCCAAGAGTTTCCTTTGCTGCTTGAGTATTTGCTCTGTAGTTGATTAAGATGTGATAACCAGCTTTGGCTAATTTCAAGGAAACAGCCCTGCCAATACCTCTTGCTCCTCCTGTGACTAGTGCATATTTCATGTCAATCCTTCAGTGATGGTTTTTAAGTCGAATCAATGGTGGTTTAGGAGATCAAAAGTAACATTTTTAGATGATGAAACCCAAAAAATAGTCTTGTGGAATGAATTATTTCATAAAAGATGATTGATTATTTGGGAAATCGTTAGTAATCTATGATTGAATGGATGTGCCGATTTTTATTATTGTAGATAAAGTCATACATTTGCAATCCATTTTTAAAACGTAAAAGGTATTTATCATGCCAAAAATGAAAACGCACTCAAGTGCGAAGAAGCGTTTCAGAGTGACAGGGAAAGGAAAGATAAAACATTTCAATTCCGGTAAGCGTCACCTATTGCGTAAAAGATCGAAAAAAGCCAAGACTCGCTTGACCGGTGCGGATATCCTTTCTAAAGGAGATGCCAGAAGAGTAAGGGCTTTGCTTTGTATCTAAACAATTATTTAATCTGATTTTTTAACGAGGATACAGGTATTAAGTGCTAAAAAAATTAGGGCCTCTGTATCGAACAAGAAAATCCATTTATTATGCCACGATCAGTGAACCATGTAGCGTCAAGAAAAAGACGTAAGAAAATCATGAAATTAGCCAAGGGTTATTGGGGAGCCCGTAGTAAGGTTTATACGGTAGCTAAGAATGCCGTAGAAAAAGGACTTCAATATGCCTACAGAGACAGAAGGAATAAGAAAAGAGCTTTCCGTCGTTTATGGATAGTGCGTATCAATGCGGCTGCTCGCCTGAATGGTACGACTTATTCAAAGTTAATGCATGATTTATCCAAAAGCGATATCCAATTGAATAGAAAGGTATTGGCCGATCTTGCCATGAACCATCCTGATACTTTCAAGTCTGTGGTGGGTAAGGTAAGCTAATGGCCTTATCATATAAATCTATGGTATGAAACGGAAGGGTGGAATGAAAATTCCGCCCTTTTTCCTTTGTATCTTATTAAGGTCTTTTATGGAAAAAACAGGAATGAAGTTTTACTTGCCTTTATTGTTCTTATTCGTTTTCTTCATGATAGAAGGATGTGCCTTTGAAGGGAAGGTTTCGGATGGAGATGAACTGACGAAAGAGGAATTGGATTCGGTGCCGCCTGCATTTGAAGAAACGATACCGACAAAGTTGGAATTCGATTCGAGTAAATTCGAAATATCGGAAGGACATTTTATAGTGGATTGGCAATTCCTTTCCCGTGTTATTTTTGAAGATGGCTACATCAATGATACGCTTGCCATGGTTCCTGTTTTTCATGATGAAATCAAGGTGTTGGATAGGAAACCCATTCAGATAAGGGGATATAACATACCTTTTGGAGATGATTCAGGGAAATTACACATCCTCTCAGCGTATCCCAATAGCCAATGCTTTTTTTGTGGTGGAGCCGGCCCCGAATCGGTCATGGATATCAAAACAAAAAAAATACATAAAAAATTAAAGACCGATGCCATGCTTACTTTCAGGGGGGTATTGGAATTAAATGACGACAATTTAGATTACCTGAATTACATTCTGAATGATGCAGTTTTGATGGAAAGCGATTAGTCGGGTAATTATAAGGGAGGCCAAAGGGAGGAATCAGGATAACATATTACCATTTTTTAGATAACTTATTCCCGATATTCCTTATATTTGTATCAAACCGTGTACTTATCGGAAGTGTCATTACTATCCGATACTATTAAAACATACTTAGTAATTTACAATGGGGGTAATCATTTCTTTACTAAACCACAAGGGAGGAGTCGGTAAAACCACCTCAGCCATCAACATCGGAGCCGGATTGGTAGAATTGGGCAAAAGGGTTTTGTTGGTGGATTTGGATCCTCAGGCCAATCTTACATTATCGTTGGGTATCCCCCGACAACCTTCAACCATTTACGAAGCTATTCGAGGTGAAAGTGATTTGGAACCTTATATCGTAAAAGAAGGCATGGATGTCATCACTTCCACGTTGGATCTTTCCGGAGCGGAAATGGAGCTGATTAATGAAGCCGGAAGGGAATTCATCCTTAGGGAGTTGTTTGATACCGTCATAGAGGAATATGATTATATCATCATCGATTGTCCACCGTCTTTGGGCTTGTTGACACTTAATGCACTGACTTCCAGCCGTTATGTTTATATTCCGTTGCAAACGGAGTTTTTGGCCTTGCAGGGATTGGTGAAAATCAAGCAAGTCATTGATAAGGTCAGATTCCGATTGAACAAGAAATTGGAAATCGGAGGGGTTATTGCTACCATGTATGATCAAAGGAAGATACTGAACAGGAATGTAGCGGAATCCATTCATAAATATTTCGGAGATAAGGTATTCAAGACCTATATACGTGATAATGTGGCTTTGGCTGAAGCTCCTACGGAAAGAAAGGATATCTTCGATTATAACAGAAGGAGTAAAGGTGCGGAGGATTATTTGAACCTTTGTAAGGAAATCATCGAACGTACCGAAGTGGTAGAAGCATAGGACTAAACAGATAAATGGGAAAATCTTAAGGAAAAAACATTGGCAAAGAAAAATTTCATAGAAGGACTGGACAGCATCTTTGGAGAGGAGACGAACAAGGATGAGAAATTAACCATTGTCACGGAGGAAAAGAAACAGTCCCGTACCAAGAGTAAGAGGAAATCCAAATCGAGTAAGGATTTTACGGCTGATTTGGACTCTTTACTACAAGAGGCACTTCAGGAATCGATAGAGCAACATGTTTCCAAAAGGAAAAAAACGCTTCCTGTTGCAAAATCAAGCAAGAAGAAACCTGTTAGAGGAAGAATAAAGAGGACTTTGAGTGGTTTGGATGCCTTGATCCGTCAGACGGTAGAGAGTAGTGAAATGGATATCCGGGAAGAATCTCAAGGAATTTCACGTCCTAAAAAGAAAAGGGTTACTTTTTCCTTTGATAGAGATAAGGTGGATAAATTGAAATCCATTGCCCGTAAGGAAAAATCATATATTAAGGACATTGTTAATGCAATAGTATCCGAATATATTGATGATTATGAAAAAAGCCGGGGTGAAATAAAATCCGATTAAAAATATTTGAATTAGGGAACTTTTAAGGAAATCCGATGCTTATTAAAACATCGGATTTTTTTTGAAAAAATATCCCCGGTAAAGATGTAGGATTTCAAGAACAAGTCTTATATTTGCGTCGCACTTTTAAAGTGATGGTTAGATTGCGTAGCTCAGTTGGTAGAGCATTTGACTTTTAATCAAAGGGTCCTGGGTTCGAGCCCCAGCGCGATCACCAAAAAAACGAGCGGATTCCGGAAATGGAATCCGCTTTTTTTATGTACACTCAAACCCATCCTTGAAAATTCATTATTCATAATACTCTTTTTATCAGTTAATATTTTCTTTTACAGAATGATAGGCGGTATTGATGAGATTCCAAAAATAATAAATATAGATAAATAGGTTTTAAATTCTTGTTAGTCATTGATTTATGATTTTATTGTGTCAAATTGGTTAATTTTTTTTCGATTTGACATAAGAAAGCGGAGAGTGTGGGCGTTTATTCTACACATCATCAAAAAGTACCTTATTATACACATCTTTTCTACTTCCGATTAAACTTACATTAATAGGATTCCCTCAGTTCCGATTTCAGGATCGGGCCACTTGTGCGTCGACGGCAAACGGGAACATCAACCATTTTTCAAAATCTTGGAAACCTTATAGGGTTTTCCTAAAACTTTAGGATTATGTCAATAGGAAAAATGCTTCTTGTTGCAATGGGATGTCTATGCTCATTGTCGCTTACGTCACAAAACCATATCAGTGATTATCCCAAAATGGAAGTAGGACTCAGTTTGGGTGTCAATGAATTTCTAGGTGACCTCGGAGGAGGGAACGGAGAAGGGAAAAATTTCATTGCGGATACCGATTTTCAATTTACCAAACCCCTCATCGGCATCTATTATCGTCACCACATGAAAAAATGGTTCAGTTGGAGTGCTAATCTGAACCTGACCAAAGTACAGGGAGACGATGCTGCTACGAATTACGAACCCCGCCAGCAAAGAGGTTTGAGTTTTAGCAGCAGGATTATCGAATTATATGGATTGGCCCATCTTTCTCCATTTTCCATCAGGGATGGGAAATATAAATTCTACGGAATCGGAGGTTTGGGATTATTCAATTTCAAAAGAACCGTTCATGAGTCCCAAACGGCTACGGGTTATAGTACCATCCAACCGATGATCCCTGTCGGTGCAGGGATGACTTATCGAATCAATTCCAATTGGTTGCTCAGTTCGGAATTGATGCATAGGATTACATTTACCGATTATATTGATGGGTATTCCTATTCATCAGAAACCCAACCTAAGCGGAACGATTCCTATTATTCCCTCATTTTCAAAATCGGATATGTTTTTGATAAACTGGGTGGCAAGGGAATCGGTTGTCCAAGCAACAGGCTATAAAATCCCTAAGGAGGTAGGACGGAGTTATTCCGTTCTCTTCCTTGTTTCGAATTGGTATGAATTCTACTGTACAGGCTGTCTGTTCAATGATTGTTGGTTATCTTTATGATAATACAAACACAAATAGAATGGAAACACAGACGAATCCGTGGGAAACCCGAACCATCAATGAAGTATATGACAATCCTTGGATACAAGTCACCCATAGGGATGTGATTACACCGGGAAATACGGATGGTATTTACGGGGTTGTTCATTTCAAGAATCTGGCTATCGGTATCATTCCCCTAGATGAGGATTATAATACTTGGATAGTGGGGCAGTACCGTTACACGTTGGATGAGTACAGTTGGGAAATTCCCGAAGGAGGAGGCCCTGAAGGAATCGAGGCACTCGACTCTGCCAAAAGGGAGTTGAAGGAGGAAACAGGCATTACGGCATCCGATTGGATGCAGGTCATTGAACTTACGACTTCGAATAGCGTTACAGATGAGAGGGCTGTTTCTTTTGTAGCGAGGAATTTATCTTATGGAAAATCCACGCCGGAGGACACGGAAGATTTGGAAATTCGTAAATTGCCCTTTGATAAACTGGTAGAGATGGTCATGGAAGGAAAAATAACCGATGCATTGTCCGTTGCTACGATTTTGAAAGTAAAACTAATGATTGACGAGGGAAAAATATGAGTCGAATAACAGAAATAGATATCCGGGATGAAAACTTGGCCAAGCAGGTATTTGATTTACAAAAACTGGCTTATCGGATAGAAGCCGATTTGATTAAGAATGATAAGATACCTTATCTGTCGCAAGGCTTGAGTGATTTGATGCGAACGGAAGGCGAAACCTTTTTGGCTTATTTCGATGATGAGGAGAATATCCGTGCGGTATTTTCTTATAAGATATTGAATGATGGCGTTTTGGATGTCCATCGTTTTATGGTTCATCCTTCGATTTTCAGACAAGGGGTGGCGAGTGGATTATTGAAACATGCCCTAGCGAATAATATTGTAAGGAAAGTCATCGCCCAGACCGGAGCCAAAAATACACCTGCCATCGAATTCTATCAGAAGAACGGAATAGATTTCGTTTGTGAAATCCAAGTGGATCGCTCGCTTAAACTAGCGACCTTCGAAACGGAATTCATGAGTTTGGAAGATTATAAAAAGAAAACTTCTTAGACAAAAAACGTCGGTTGATTTTCAACCGACGTTTTTTGTTTCAATTGATTTTTCAAGGAAGAGATCCGCATCCTTATCCGACTTGAAAATATGGATTGTTTTTTCATTTTCGAATTTCAGTAATTTATTGAGAATGGTATTTCTCATGTTCCGATTAAATGAAACGACGTATTTTAAAAAACTCCAATCGAACCGTTCTACACAACCCTCCGGCATGTCGTCTCTTGTTTTGCCATTGAATTTTATCATTCGGGAAATAACCCTATAAAGACATTTCCAGATAGGGTAGTCCAAGAAAATAATGGTATCTGCTTTTTTGGCCCGGAGTTCGATGGTGCTGTTATAATTTCCATCTATTATCCATTTTTCTTTTTCACACAATTGCAACACGGTTTTTTCCCATTCCTCGGAATTGGGTCGTTCCCACTTCGGTTTCCAATAATAATAATCGAGATGTATGATTTCCAGGGATAATTGCCGGCCCAATTTTTTTGAAAAGGTCGATTTTCCCGCACCACAACAACCGATGACCATTATTTTTTTCATTTGGAATTTATTGGCTAAGTACAGGACAAAACTTATTCAACCGCCTTGTCAGGTGTTAGTTCACCTGACAAATGCTAGTGAAATGGAGTGTGCGAGGTGAACAAACACCACGCACGGTAACTGGTTTTGTTTTTTGTCCTGTACTTAAATTTATTGGATAATTTAATTTTAAAAATAATATAAAATATCCATCCAATAAAAAAAGAGAAGACGATATGCCTTCTC
>JAHDFN010000110.1 GCA_020628145.1 Saprospiraceae bacterium
AAAAAAGGGAGTGGGTTTTCCAAGACGAGCTATCCTGAATCTCCCTCATTAAGCAAAAATAAGGATGTCAATTATATGTTGCACCCAAAAACAAAAAAAGCAGCTACGTTTCTGTAACTGCTTGAAAATGAAGTGGTCCCACATGGACTCGAACCATGGACCACCTGATTATGAGTCAGGTGCTCTAACCAACTGAGCTATAGGACCGGGGAAAAATCCCTTGTGCTTTCCTTTGGAAGCGACTGCAAATTTACATCTTTGCATATTCATATACAATATTCCAACTAAAAAATATAAAAATGGGTTCCATTAAGCATATTATATTCGATTTCGGAAACGTATTGATCAACTTGGATTTCGATCTCACCAGAATTGAATTTGCCAAACTCCTCTCTATAGAAGGAGCTTATCACACCCGTAACAAATTATTCGCAGAAGGATATGCCCATGATTATGAAACCGGAAGGATTTCTGAATCGGAGTTTTTCGAAGCTTTCCGTACCTGTTCGGGTATGCCCGATTTGAAAAACGAAGATTTGAAAGCGGCTTGGTTGGCTTTGTTGCAGGACATACCCAAGGAACGTATAGAAATGTTAAGGACATTAAAGAAAGGTTACGGTATATATATGCTGAGTAATATCAACCATTCCCATGCAACGGCCATTCATGAATATCTCGAAACGGAATTCGAAATATCCGAAAAAGAATGGAGGGCCCATTTCGATATTTTATATTATTCCCATGAAATAGGCTATCGAAAACCGGATGCGGATATTTTCGAATTCATGCTCAGGGATTCGGGCTTGAAGGCGGAAGAATGCCTATTTATTGATGATTTGGAAGAAAATACGAAAATGGCTTCCACATTCGGCATACAAACCCATACACATAACCCGAAAGAGGATATCGTAGAAGTTGTAAATCGCTTATTAGGAAGAAATAAGGTCGAATAATTCGGGACTGTCGTTCCTGATAGAATATTTAATGTTGTTCTCATCCATCCGTTGGATCAGGGAAAGATAATCTTCTTTGGATTGTAGGATGATTCCAATCAATGCCGGCCCGGTTTCCCTGCTGTTTTTCTTATTATATTGGAAATAGGTGATGCTGTCATTGGGGCCTAGTATATCATTGACGAATTCTTTCAAGGCTCCGGCCCTTTGCGGAAAAGAGATGACAAAATAATGTTTCAGTCCTTCATGGAGCAGGGAGCGTTCCTTGATTTCCTCCATCCGGGTTATATCATTGTTCCCTCCGCTAATCATACAGACGACCGTTTTCCCTTTGATTTTATCTCGGTAATCATCCAGGGCGGAAATTGTCATCGCTCCCGCAGGTTCTACAACAATGGCTTCTTCATTATATAATTCAAGAATCGTAGTGCATATTTTTCCTTCGGCTACAAGGGTATATTCGGAAACGATTTCCTTACAGTATTTGAAAGTGAGATTTCCTACTTTCCTGACGGCTGCCCCATCTACAAAAGGGTCGATTTGTTCGAGTTGGATAACTTTTCCTGCTTCGATGGATTTTTTCATGGAAGGAGAACCCAAAGGTTCTACTCCGATGATGTAGGTGTCCGGACTGAGTTTTTTAAAACAACTGCCTACCCCGGATGCCAAACCGCCACCGCCTATGCCGATAAAAAGAAAATCTATTTTCGTATTGATATCTTCCAGGATTTCCAAACCGACGGTACCTTGTCCTTCAATGATTTTGTCATCATTGAAAGGGTGGATGAATGTCTTACCATTTTCTTCCGCATCCTTTTTAGCTTCGTTATAAGCATCATCGAAAGTATCGCCGATAAGGATGACTTCTACGAATTCCTTCCCAAAACGCTTGACCTTTCCCACTTTTTGATTCGGGGTGGTCACGGGCATGAATATCCGACCTTTCACATTGAGTTTATGACAAGCCAATGCTACGCCCTGTGCGTGGTTGCCGGCACTGGCACAAACGATGCCCTTAGATAATTCAGGAGTGGATAAGGAAGACATTTTATTGTAGGCTCCCCTGATTTTATATGAGCGGACTACTTGCAAATCTTCCCGTTTGAGATAGACATCGCACTCGTATTTTTCAGATAGATAATGGTTGTACATCAAGGGAGTATGATGTGCAACATCCTTGAGTCTGAACTTAGCTTCGTATATCTTTTCTATCGGTATCATACCTAGGAATGCCCCTCGTTTTTATTTATCGGTGAAGGTAGGAAAAATGCCTGTCCCAAATGAAGGTATTGATGATTTTAAAAGTATCGGGGGACATGATATTTATCATGTCCCCCGATTAAAAATCCATTAGGGATGCACTTTATGCATTCTTAGGATTTTCCGGTCTTAGGCTCCGTACCACTTTTCCGGTCCGCCACATTTCCGATTCCCTGATTTCCTTCAATTCTTCTTCCAGTTTTTCCCTATAATCGGGTTGGCTGTTGGAATCAATGGATTTCTGTGCTTCATGGCCGGCGGCCACGCTGTCGTATAATTCATTGAAAACCGGCAGTACGGCATTCTTGAATTTACCTTTCCAATCCAATGCACCTCTTTGGGCAGTGGTTGAAGTATTGGCATACATCCAATCCATTCCGTTTTCCGCTACCAATGGCATCAGGGATTGAGTCAATTCTTCTACTGTTTCATTGAACGCTTCGCTGGGAGAATGTCCCCTGGATCTCAATACTTCGTATTGTGCTTCGAACAATCCGGCAATCGCACCCATTAATGAACCTCGTTCCCCCGTCAAATCCGAATAGACTTCTTTTTTGAATGTAGTCTCGAACAAATAGCCGGAACCTACGCCGATACCCAAAGCGATGGCTCTTTGTCTGGCCTTCCCCGTTGCATCCTGATGGACGGCATAGCTGGAATTCAACCCCCTGCCGGCAAGGAACATCCTTCTTAGGCTGGTTCCCGAACCTTTGGGAGCGACCAATATCACATCCACATCATTAGGGGGAATAATACCCGACCGATTATTATAAGTAACGGTGAATCCATGTGAAAAATATAATGCCTTCCCAGCCGTCAGATGTGGCTTGAGGTTTTCCCAAACGGCAATTTGTGCCGCATCGGATAATAAGTAACAAATAATGGAAGCCCGCTTAGCCGCCTCTTCGATACCGAATAGGTTTTCTCCCGGAATCCAACCGTCTTTCACGGCCTTGTCCCAGGAAGCCGAAGGACTTCTTTGTCCGACAATCACATTGAAACCATTATCTTTCAGGTTCAGGGATTGTCCCGGCCCTTGCACACCATATCCGATAACGGCGATGGTTTCATCTTTTAATGTTTCCAATGCTTTATCCAATGGGAATTCTTCCCTCATTACCACCTCTTCTTCTACGCCTCCGAAATTCAGTTTAGCCATATCTTCAAATTAATTTTTATCGTTTTTTAGACCTTATTATAAAGTCTTTGTAAATTGGTTTTAATTACTGTTCAAATTGAATGAACGTAATGATTTCAGATAATTGTTCAATTGTTCCATCGGTTTGATGATAGCGATCCGTCCCGTCCGGACAAATTCGAAAATTCCACCGTTGGCTCTCAAGTCGTCAAGCAGGGCTTCTGTTTCTTCCTTCAATCCGGTCTTTTCAATGACGATGTATTCTTTTTCTATATCCAGAATCCGGGCATTGTGTTTCCGGACGAGGGATTCCATTTTCTCACCTCCCATGAATGCTTTCGAAGAAACCTTATAGAGGGCCATTTCCTGTTGTACGATTTCATCATTCGTATAATAGAATGATTTCACAATATCTACCTGCTTGTCGATTTGTGCTATCAATTTCTTGACCAGCACTTCATCTACCAATATTACGATGGTGAATTTGAACATGCCTTTAATGGAAGATTCCGAAGCAACAATACTTTCGATATTGATATGTCTTCGGGTAAAAACAGAAACGACCCGGCTCAAAATACCGACTTTGTTTTCTGTAAATATCGTTATGGTATATTCTTGTTTATCCATTTTCCTACTTTTTTCTTTTAATGTCTTTGGGTGTCAATATGATTTCGCTTACTGAAGCTCCACTAGGAACCATCGGGAATACATTGTCTTCCTTTTCTACCATTACATGTAAAAGGTAAGGTCCTTTGGCCTCCAACATTTCCTTTACACCTTCTTCCAATTCGGAGCTGTGGTTAATGGTTTTTCCGGGTACACCGAAGCCATCAGCGATTTTGATGAAATCAGGATTTTGTAATTCCACGGCAGAATATCTCTTATCGAAGAATAATTGCTGCCACTGTCGTACCATGCCTAAATAATTATTATCCAAAAGGACGATTTTTACTGCGACATTCCATTGGGAGAGTAATCCTAATTCCTGAATGGTCATTTGGAAGGAACCATCGCCGATGAAAGCAACGACTTGGGTTAGGGGTTTGGCATATTTGGCACCGAAAGCGGCGGGTAAACCATAACCCATCGTTCCGGCTCCGCCGGATGATACCCATTGATCCGTTCCCTGATAATTATAATACCTTGCAGCATACATCTGGTGTTGTCCGACATCGGTAACCACAATTGCTTTTCCCTGTGTCTGATCGGAAACCTCCTTGACCACCTGTCCCATTCTCATCTGTCCTTCCTTATTGGCGGTAAGGGCTTCTCGGATAACGAGTTCCTGCTCTTTTTTATCACACTCCCTGAATTCCTTGATCCATTTGGTGTATTTTTTTTCTTTGACCAATGGCAGCAGTTTTTTCAATGCTGCTTTGGCATCCGAATGAATGGGAACGTCGGCGAAAACATTCTTGTTGATTTCGGATGCATCGATTTCTATATGAATGACCTTGGCCTGTTTGGCATAGCGGCTGACATCACCGGTCACTCGATCATCGAATCGCATCCCGATGGCAATCAGGACATCACACTCATTGGTTTTGATATTGGGGCCGTAATTTCCATGCATCCCCAACATGCCCATATTCAATGGATGGTCAGAAGGAATGGAGGATAATCCATGTATGGTAGTTCCTACGGGAATCCCCGTTTTTTCTACGAATTTGATGAAATCCTTTTTTGCCTTTGAAATCAAAATGCCGTGACCGGCCAAGATAAAGGGCTTTTTGGCTTTGTTGATCAATTTGGCGGCTTCTTCCAGTTTTTCCCTAGCAGGAGTCGGTTTGGGCCTGTAGCTTCGAATGGATTTCATTTTTTCATAGTGCCATTCCATTTCGCCGAGTTGGGCATCTTTGGTAATATCTATGACGACCGGGCCGGGCCTTCCTGAATTGGCTACATAAAAGGCTTTGGCAAAAACTTCCGGAATTTCGGAGGCCTTCGTGATTTGGTAATTCCATTTGGTGATGGACATGGTAACACCTATGACATCTGTTTCCTGGAAGGCATCAGAACCTAATACCTTACTGAATACCTGCCCGGTAATACATACCATTGGAGTAGAATCCATGATGGCATCGGCGATTCCCGTCACAAGATTGGTGGCTCCAGGGCCTGGAGTAGCCATGCAGACACCTGTTTTTCGGGTGACTCTGGCATAACCTTCTGCGGCATGGGTTGCTCCCTGTTCATGCCTAGGCAGAATATGGGTTATCCTATCCGAATAATAGAATAATTGGTCGTAAACCGGCATGATCGCTCCTCCGGGATAACCGAAGATAGTGTCGATACCTTCTTCGATTAAACATCGGAGGACGGCTTCTGCACCGGTTATGGTTTCTTTCTTCAATCCTAAGGATTTACCATTCCCGTTTTTGGATATCGTTTTTTCCTTGCTTCTTCTCATTATGATTGAAATAATAGTTCATTTTAAAATTGATCGGTCACACAACCTTCGCTAGCGGTTGAAACCGTTTTGGCGTATTTGTATAATGTACCCGTTTGTGCCTTTAATCGAGGTGCTTTCCATTTTGTTTTTCTGGATTCCAGTTCTTCATTTGTAAGTTGAACATCGATAGTATTTTTATCCGCATCGATGCGGATGATATCTCCATTTTGTATCAGAGCAATATTCCCGCCAATTTGTGCTTCGGGAGTAATATGCCCTACGACAAATCCATGTGTTCCTCCGGAAAATCTTCCGTCAGTGATTAAGGCGACATCATTGCCCAATCCGGCACCCATAATCAAAGAAGTTGGTTTGAGCATTTCAGGCATGCCCGGTCCGCCTTTGGGGCCGCAGTAACGGATGACTATCACATCGCCTTTGTTTATCTGTTTTTGCTGTATGGCAATATTTGCTTCTTCTTCACTATCGAAAACTTTTGCAGCTCCTTCAAAAAGGAGTCCTTCCTTACCGGTTATTTTGGCCACTGCTCCTTTAGTTGCCAGATTACCATATAGGATTTGAATATGCCCGGTATCTTTAATCGGTTGTTCCAAAGGGTGTATAATAGTTTGTCCTTGGCTAAGGTTTTCAACTCCTTCTAGATTTTCAGCAATGGTTTTTCCGGTAACGGTCATACAATGGCCATGTAACATACCTTTTTCCAACATGAATTTCATAACACCGGCCACTCCGCCTTTTTCATGTAAATCTTCCATGAGAAATTTTCCACTGGGTTTGAGGTCGGCTAGGAAGGGTGTAGTATCGCTGAGTCGCTGGAAATCATCCAATGAAATATTGATACCTACGGACTTGGCTACGGCAATCAGATGGATGACCGCATTTGTAGAACCCCCTAGCACGGTAATCAAACGAATGGCATTTTCGAAAGCTTCAAAAGTCATAATATCCCTCGGTAGAATATTCTTTTCGAGAAGTCTTAAAATAGCTTTTCCTGAATTTATCGAATCGGATTTTTTTTCTTGGCTTACAGCCGGGTTCGAAGAAGAATATGGGAGACCCATGCCTAAGGCTTCTATGGCTGCTGCCATTGTATTGGCAGTGTACATTCCTCCACAGGCTCCGGGACCGGGACAGGAATTCAGGATAATGGCCCTGAATTCATTTTCGTTAATATCTCCTGCGATTTTCTGACCGAGCGCTTCAAAGGATGAAACAATATCCAATTTTTTTCCTGCATGGCAACCCGGGCTAATGGTTCCTCCGTACAAGACAATTCCGGGTCTGTTCAATCGACCCAATGCCATTAATGCTCCCGGCATGTTCTTATCACATCCTACTACGGCAATGACTCCGTCGTACCATTGTGCGGAAGCTACCGTCTCTATTGAATCTGCGATGATGTCACGGCTAGGTAGGGAAAATCTCATACCGGATGTTCCCATGGAAATACCATCGCTCACACCGATGGTATGATAAATCAGGCCGATTAGATTCTCTGATTCCACTCCCTTTTTCACCTCTTTTGCCAAATCATTGAGATGCATGTTGCAAGGGTTTCCTTCCCAGCCCGTGCTGACGATGCCGATTTGTGGTTTTTTCAAATCTTCAGGTGTCAGACCGATGGCATGTAGCATGGCTTGGGCGGCCGGTCTCGAATCATCTGAAGTTACATTCCTGCTGTACTTGTTCAATTCACTCATTGCTCAATATAAAAAAGCCACTCATGAAATGGAGTGGCTTTGAATTTTAAAATTATATCTTATCTCCATTCTCAGGTCATACTGTGAATGATAATTACAATTACTACGATTAATAATATGTTAATAGTTGAAGTCATAGGTATTGCTTACGAATTAATTACAATATATAAACATATTCATTCATTACGTTCCTTTTTCGAAAAAAATATAAAAGGAATTACTTTTGTCGAAATAAATGTAAATTATGCTGAGGACAAAAATCAAGGCTTCTTCCATTACCAATTTGACAGACGCCCGTTATTTTTCGGCTTGGGATGTGGAATATATCGGATTCAATATTGAAGAAGGAACGGAAACATATGTTGCCCTAGATAAGGTGAAGGAAATGAAAGCTTGGTTGGAAGGCCCATCTTTCATTGCCGAATTAGGATCTTTTCCCAACCCTGAAGAAATAAAGGTAGAGTTGGGTTTTGATGCATTTCAGGTGGGCCCCTTTTGTTCAAAGGATATTGTAGAACAACTCAGTAGTAATGCATTGCCAATTATGAAGGAGTTGGTATGGACACAGGAAACCACCTGGGAGGGATTGAAAGAAGAATGTAAATCATTGTCTCCTTTTGTTCAATATTTTTTGTTGGATCTGAATGGATATTCCCTTGAAGGAAATGATTATGAAATACTATCTGGGTTTTGTTCCACTTATCCTACTTTTCTGGATGTGAATATCCCACCTGAAAAAATACTTGGTTTTTTAGACTTAATCCATCCATATGGTTTGGCGATAAAAGGAGGAGAGGAAGAAAAAGTAGGTTATAAATCCTTTGATGAGTTGGATGCCTTTTTTGAAAATCTTGAGATATTTGAATGAAATTCGAGGTCAGAATAAAAATAAATAAAAGTGCTGAGGGGGTTTACAAAGCAATGTTGAACACGCAGCTCATGACAAAATGGGAATCCAATTTCAACTCTTTTCAAATGGTGAAAGGAGGAAAGAGGAAAATGAACAGTGAAGCTTTTCGGATATACAAGGAGCCTGATGATTCCATATTTAAAATCAAGGAAATTGTTACTGAATTGAAAAAGGATAAATTGTTCGCTTATCAGTTGGTACAGGATAACTTCATGAGTTATATACGATGTCGGATAATAGATAAAGGTGAACAAGTACTATTGGTAGAGGAAACGGAAGTGAAATTCAGACCTGCTATTTTGGGTATCTTTGGGATTTTTATGAAAAACAGCATGAAGAAAAAACGGACGGAAGATTTATTGAAATTTAAGGAATTACTAGAAGGGAAATGATCATTGAAAAGGAGATTGTAATTGATACATCGTTGGACAATGTATTTTCTTTTTTTATCGATACCGATAATTTGCAAAAATGGTTGGGAGGGTTAAAGGAGATAAATATCCTAAAGGGAGATGAACCCCGCGTTGGTGCTGAAACATCTCAGGTAATCGAACAAAGTGGACAGAAATTACATTTTATCCAGACGATTACAGGATTTGAGGAAAATCAATTATTCGAAGCTGAAATGGTAGCGAAGGAAATGGAAATGATTACTCGTCATGAATTCAGTGAAGAAAACGGAAAGACGCAGATTCTGATTTCTTACGATATCCAATTGAAATCCTTTTTATTCCGTTCCGTGAAAAAATTGGTAAAGGCCATGATGGAAAAATCAATAGAGGAAGATTTCAATCGATTAAAATCATTATTGGAAAATGAATAAGGGGAAATTATTTCTCATACCGATTCCTTTGGGAGAAAATTCAGGAACGACCATTCCTCAATATGTAATAGACATCATTCATTCGCTGGATATTTTTATAGTGGAGAGAGCAAGGACTGCCCGGCGTTTCATCAGCACAACACGGCCGCCGCAAAGTATCAGTGAAATGGTATTCCATGAGTTGGATAAAAGGGACCCCGATAAGGATATTTCATCTTTTATGAACGAAATCCAAAACGGAAAAAACATCGGCCTCATGTCGGAAGCAGGGTGTCCCGGTATCGCCGACCCCGGAGCATTGGTTGTTGGTTATGCCCACAATAATGAAATAGAAGTCGTGCCATTAGTTGGACCTTCATCCATCCTTCTTGCCTTGATTGCTTCGGGTATGAATGGTCAAGATTTCCATTTTCACGGTTATCTACCGGTTAAACCTCCCGAACGAGTAAAAGCCCTCAAGAAAATCGAATCCATTTCGGCATCTACAGGTTCTACCCGTATTTTTATGGAAACGCCATATCGTAATATGGCATTGATAGAAGATATGCTCAAGCACCTTTCACCTAAGACCCGTCTTTGTATTGCTACGGATTTGACACTCCCTACCCAATATATCCGAACGAAAACCATTATCCAATGGAAAAGGAATAAACCTGTGGATTTACATAAGCGACCCACTGTTTTCGTTTTGAATGCCCGTTAAAATTTTGTTAGTCTTTTAATAAAACAAAGTAACTGCAACTAGGCAATTTGCGTTAAAGGAGTAAAGACATTATTTTTGGACTGCCATCATAAAGATATGATGGGATTACAATATTAAAATCAGAAAATGCAAGATTCACTTTCATTTGCCAAAGAACGACTCGAAAAAAAAGGATTTTTGGATATCGATGTAGATCCGACCCTTGATTTGGAAGAAGCCATTACCCGTCTCAAGAAGGAGAAGAACATGATCCTTCTGGCCCATTATTATCAGGAAAGCGAAATTCAGGATTTGGCCGACTACGTAGGAGATAGCCTTCAGTTGGCACAAATGGCTGAGCGTACCGATGCGGATATCATTGTTTTTGCGGGTGTCCATTTCATGGCGGAGACAGCCAAAATCCTTAATCCTAAAAAGAAGGTGTTGCTACCGGATTTGAAAGCAGGTTGCTCCTTGGCCGAATCCTGTCCTGCTCCCGTATTCAAGAAATTCAAAGAACAGCACCCTGATCATGTTGTAGTGAGTTATATCAACTGTACTGCAGCATTGAAGACCCTGACGGATATTGTCTGTACTTCAAGTAATGCCAAATATGTGATCAATAGTGTACCGGAAGATACGCCCATTATTTTCGCTCCGGACAAGAACCTGGGAGCCTATCTCCAAAAAGAGACCGGTCGTGAAAATATGATCCTCTGGAATGGTGCTTGTATGGTACATGAGATTTTTTCCCATGAAAAAATCGTCAAGTTGAAACTGAGGCATCCGGAAGCGAAGTTCATCGCCCACCCGGAATGTGAACCCCATCTTTTGGAAATCGCAGATTATATCGGTTCTACGAGTGGACTACTTCGTTTCACGCAGGAAAGTGATGCCAAGGAATTTATCGTTGCTACCGAAGCCGGAATACTGCATCAGATGCAATTGAAATCTCCGGATAAGACATTCATTCCCGCTCCACCCAATAACATGTGTGCCTGTAATGACTGCCCTCATATGAAGTTGAATACCTTAGAGAAGTTATATCTGTGTATGGAGCATGAGTTACCCGAAATACACATTGATCCCGCAATTATCGAAAGAGCCAAATTACCCATCGACAGGATGATGGAAATTTCTGAAAAGGCAGGATTATGACGATAGATTCTCAATGAATTGAAATCCCTTGTGTGAATGAGTTTCCATAAGGGATTTTTTTCGTTTGCATATCCTTAACAAATGTTGCCGTAGTATTAACAGGGTCGGATGTAGTTAGGTATTAAATTTGTATTGTGAATCGAAATCAAATGTATTAAAAATGAAAAAGCACTTACTTTTCTTTTTATTCCTGACACTCACAACCTTCCTTTCGGCCCAAAGCGAAAAGGCCAAAGAATTGATGACTTCCAATGAATTCATTGAAGAGGAAATCAAGGGGATTGAATGGAAAACAGAGAAGTACTTCGATTTGGGAGACATTCCCCAAAACAAACCTGTTACGGTTGATTTCGTATTTGAGAATCTTGATGATGAACCGATTCTGATAACCCGAGTAGAGTCTTCATGTAGTTGTTTTGTCTCGGATTTTTCCAAAGAACCTATAATGAAAGGAGCGAAGGGAAGTATTAAAGCCAGTTTTGATGCCAAAGCCGAAGGCCCCTTCTTCAAGACATTTCTAGTCCTGACTTCCCGTAGTACCAGCCCGAATGTATTGTTTATTAAAGGAAATGTCAGATAATGTATATTTTATATATCCCCAAAAAGATTAATTTTGCAATCTAATTTTTTAACATAAGTTTTCAATTAACAAAAATCATATTCTGAAAATGGAAAAAGCGAATCAAATTCAAATTGGTTTATTGGCTCTGATAGTTCTAATGTTGGGGTACATGATGTTTTTCGGTGGATTCGGAAGTAGTTCTTCCTCCTCCTCTTCTTCTAAGTCTTCAGACAGGGACAAGGCCCGTCAAAGTCTCACAGCGAATAATAATATCGCTAATGCAGCAAGTACTAAAGCTACTGAACCTGCAAAGCCTGTCGGTCCTTTGACGGATCTTAAGTTTACTGAGGAGACATTCGATTTCGGTAACTTGACTGCCGGAGAGAAGGCCAGCCATACCTTCAAGTTTAAGAACACAGGTAAGGAGCCATTGGTTATCTCAAATGCCAAAGGTAGCTGTGGATGTACTGTTCCTAAATGGCCGAAAGAGCCTATCGCACCGGGTAAATCAGGAGAAATCGAAGTAACATTCGATTCTAAAGGTAAGAAAGGTAAGCAGACTAAAAACGTTACCATTACTGCCAACACCGATCCGGCGAATACAATCATCAAGATTATTGCCGATGTTGCTGAAGATCCAAATGCTCCGAAACCGGCTACTGCCAATACTTCGAAGCCAGCCATTACGCCTATTACCGTAGGTGGCGACGGAAAATAATATTGGATTAATGCTTAATGATCATGGGGCTGTCTGAAAAGGCATCCCCTTTTTTTTATGAAAAGATCTCGGTTTCTTGTATTTTAAAGAATGAAAGAAAAATCTCATAATCGGATTGTTTTTAAGCCTTACGATCAAAGCCGGGGTTGTTACTGCCACCCAATCTTTCGAGTTTAATACTCCAAAACCATCCTGTTCGAGTAGCCAGTAGGATCATGGACGGTATAGACACAAAGCAAAGACACTTGACAAGAGTTATGCGGGGAGTTTGTTATAAAGGGAAGGAAAAATACAGGTCAATCATAATCTGGAAAGACACAAGGCCAAAGCGAGGCAATTATTGAAAAGCGAAAGCAACAAAAAAACAAGAGGCTGCCTAGTTCTTACTTTCTAGACTGCCTTTTATGTGTGTTTGGGATTCAAAGGTCGCTTTTCATTGTTTATATAAGATGTTATCACGAAAAATTGATTATAGCCAAGTGGTTCTTTTGAAAATATACCTGCGTTATTCCTCTCAACCGTAGCTATGGCTACGCTTTTCGACGAATGCCTTGCCTATTTCCAAAATTACTCATCTGTCTTACATAAAAAACATTTCGGGATAACATCTATGGTTCTTTACATAGTAGTGAAATCACATATTAAATTGTTGCAATTGAATGTTATAAATATGTATCTTGCATTCGACATATGAGCAGTTGATTTAATGTTTTCATTACCAATGTTTTTGTTATCACTCCCCTCTAGGATATACATTGCCTTTGAAAGCCGTAAATCACTTTATTTGGAGAATTTCCTATACAATACACTCACTTTTTAAACTAAATCCATCTTTATTATCAGAAGTCCGAAATTGACAGATTATCCTTATGATTGGAGAAAGGCTTTTGACGAAGCCCGATTGAATAAGCGATTGTTATTGGATGAACATATCAACCGTATAAGGGAATCGGTTTTGATTCCCATGCTGAGATCCAAAAGTGGATCAATGGATGATGCGGAAGAAATCACATCCATGGTGATAACCAAATTCTGGGAACGGTTTTACATTAGGGAAGAACCCTTGCCGGATAATGTGAACGGTTACATCTACATCATGGCCAATAATGCTTATATCAACTTCAGCAAATTGAAGGAACGAAGGATGAAACAAAACGTAGAATTG
>JAHDFN010000002.1 GCA_020628145.1 Saprospiraceae bacterium
AAAATAACCGATCCAATGAGAGCATTTAAAAACCAGGGGAAAGTGTTTCATATTGAGTGTCAGTGACACGACCATGTCATGCTTTATATTCCGATCTTCAATATCGGAATGAACTACATTTTCAGGAAAGGAAATAAAATCCGGCAGGTGGGTAATTATCCGAATTTTTTTACGAGGAAAAGCCAGTGCCAATTTTTCAATAGCCGGAGAAATCATTACAAAATCTCCGATGCCTATTGTTTTATAGAGGGGAATGATTATATCATCAAAATCATCATTTGCATTCTTTTTTCTCTTCGAATAAACTTCGAGGACATAAAAAAGAATGATGCTTATTATTTTCTTAATCATCCGAAAAAGGATGAGTTGTAAAAAATTCAAAGATGTATAGAGAGAGATTGTTTATACACATCGATAATGTGGCTTTCTTCAAAATTCCGAATGACTTTCTCTCTTCCGGCCCTTCCCATTTTTTCTTTTTCTTCGAAACTCAATTCTAAGAATTTTTTAATTTTCTCTACCAAATCCCCTACATCGTTTTTAGCCACTAAAAAACCATTGACACCATCTTCAACGACTTCCTTGCACCCTACATTATCCGTAGTAATTATAGGCCGTTCCATTGATGCAGCCTCCATCAGAATCCGGGAAAGGCCCTCACGATAATAAGACGGAAAGACCAAGCAATCACATTGTTCTAAAAACGGACGGACATCCGTTGCCTCTCCGAGGTAGCGAATAGCATTATCTTTTTGCCATTTTACGATCTGTTCATAAGTTACAGCATTCGGATTGGCGGGGTCAATAAATCCTAGCACTTGGAATTCCACATTGCCATAGGATTTTTTTATTTCCTTGGCTGCCGCAACAAATTCACCGATTCCTTTTTCCCAAATGACCCGGCCGGCGAATAAAAACCGGATCACCTTGTCTTTTTTCACATAACCATTCGGCTGATACCACGTCGTATTTATCCCTTCTCCATTCAGGAGTCTTGATTTTTTTTCATCTGTTATTCCTTTCGAAAGGAAAATAGATTTATCATCCTTATTCAAAAACCAAACCTCCTTGGCCCAACGACCGGCCAAACGATACAGATTCAATGTAAAGATTCCGGCAAGGGTATTTTTAAAATTCAGAAAATGCCCTAGCCCTGTCGTAATAATAATGGAAGGTGTCCGGGTAAGGGCGGCAGCAATTGTCCCGTAAATATTGGGCTTGATCGTATAGTGGAAAATAAGGTCGAAATCCTGTTCCCGATAGAGGCGTATGAATTTAAACAAGGTCTTCAATTCGACCCAAATGTTCGTACCATAACTACTCAATGGAATATGTCGAAAAGAAACACCTTCGGAAATCAATTGTGCAGTAAAAGTATCCTTTGGAGCAATCACGACTACTTCATGCCCCATTTCCTTTAACTCCTTAATAATCCCCAGCCTGAAATTATACATACTCCAAGCCGTATTGCTGACAAATGCGATTTTATATTTTTTGTTGGGATGCAATGCTTTTTAAAAAAATTCGGGCAGGTCTTTTTTATAAGCACCTACCACACCTTTGATTTCCTGTTCCAAATCTTTGGGATAAATTAATAAGATATCTCCTTCATCTACTAAAATGAAATTATCCAAGCCTTTCACTACAGTTAATTTCCCTTCTTGAGTTCGGATAAAACAATCCTTCGTTTCATCCATAATTAATTTCCCATCAACAACATTCCCTTTTTCATCTTTTTCCCGGAAAGCATACAGTGAATTCCAAGTCCCTAAATCCGACCAACCGATATCGGAAGGGATGGTATAAATATTCAGTGCTTTTTCCATGATGGCAAAATCCACAGAAATGCGAGGAGTGGTCGGATAGGTTTCATCAATAAATGCTTGTTCCTTATCCGTGTTATAGTAACTCTTTCCTTTTTCAAGGATATCCAATATATCCGGTGCATTTTCACGAAATGCCTTGAGTATCGAATTCGTATGCCAAATAAAAATACCGCCGTTCCAAAGATAATCGCCGCTATCCAGAAATTGCTTCGCCGTTTCCAGGTCCGGTTTTTCCATAAAACGTTTCACTTGATGGACACCGAGTTCTGTTTCCTCGCCAAAATTGATATAGCCATAACCGGTATCCGGGCGGGTGGGCGTAATCCCCAAAGTCACCAAGGCATCGTTTTTCGCTGTAAAGGCCAATGCTTTTTCCAATTGTCTAATAAAAAAATCTTCTTTGAGGATGACATGATCCGATGGGGCCACAATAAAATTGGCATCTTCATTCATCGCCTTCAGACGTAAAGCCGTATAAGCCACACAAGGAGCCGTATTATTCATCGAAGGTTCACAAAGGATTTGGGAATATTCCAATTCCGGTAAATGTTCCTTCACCAATTCCCTATATTTCTTATTGGTAACAATCAGAATATTTTCGGGTGGACAGACCTTAAGAAACCTTTCGAAAGTCAGCCGGATCAGGGATTTCCCCACACCCAGAATATCCAAAAACTGTTTAGGATGGGAATCCCGGCTAGCCGGCCAGAAACGACTTCCTATCCCACCTGCCATTATGGCCACATAGGTATTTTTATTCTTCATCTTAAATGATATTTGAATCGAAGGGACAGGATGTCCTTATCTTCCGAAATCGTCTTGTACCCTTACGATGTCTTCTTCGTCAGAAGGCTCGGTCGCATCGGTGTGTTTCCATATTTCGGCAACAAGCCCCCAGCCGGATGTGCCGAACAAACGATGGCGTTGGCCCTTTTCCAATTCTACGATTTCTCCTAAGGATAAATCACGGGGCGAAGTCTGCTCATCCGTATCACTGACCACAATACCGGCCGTACCTCCTACGACTCTCCATATTTCGGATCTTCTATGATGATATTGCCAAGACAATCTCTTTTCGGGAGCGACCAGAAGTAACTTGGGGCTCAATTTGGAATATCCTTCGAAATCCTTCATATCCACATCCGGAAAGAAGTAACGGATAAAATCCTTGGCATCGCTTTCCGGCAAAACGAAGAATCCCCCCCAGGGACGATTCTCATCTTTACTTTCAACCGTGAATCCAAGACGAGTTAAAAAATCATTGGCACTTTGGAACATTTCTTCTTTTGCTACAGAAGCATCACAATTCAAATTGGTTCCCCAAGATACCTTATCCACATTTTCATAAACGGATCGAATGCCTTCTTCTAGGGAAATGCCGGCTGTCCAACCCAAATCCCTGAGTTTTCCTACGTCCATCAATTTACGAGGAGTTCCATCCGGCTTGGTGAGGTCGTGTTGAATCTCACCCTTATATCCTACAACTTCCTTGACCATCCGAGCCAAGTCTATAATGGCAATATCCTCACCCGTTCCGATATTGACCAATCCTTCTTCATTATAATTTTCCATAAGATAATAACAGGCAGCCGCCAGATCATCCACATGGAGGAATTCCCTTTTCGGACTGCCGGTACCCCACATCATCACATGAGGAGCATTTTTGACTTTCGCCTCATGAAATTTACGGATAAGTGCGGGAAGCACATGTGATTTTTTCAAATCATAATTATCATTCGGGCCGTATAAATTGGTCGGCATGACCGAAATGAAGTTCGAACCGTATTGGGCCCGATAGGCATCGCACATTTTGATACCTGATATTTTCGCAATGGCATAAGGTTCATTGGTCGGCTCCAAGAGACCTGTTAATAAATAATCTTCCTTGAGTGGCTGCGGAGCCATTTTGGGATAAATACAAGATGAGCCGAGGAACATCAGTTTTTCCGTTCCGTTATTGTATGCGGAATGGATAACATTCGCCTCAATCATCAGATTATCGTAAATGAATTCTGCCCGATAGGTATTATTGGCTAATATTCCACCGACTTTGGCTGCTGCCAAAAATACATAGTCGGGTTTTTCCTTTTGGAAAAATTCTTCAACGGCTTGTTGATTTCTCAAATCCAATTCACGAGAAGTGCGGGTAATGATATTGTCGAATCCTTCGGTTCTTAGCTTTCTCATGAGAGCGGAACCAACCATTCCCCGGTGCCCGGCAATATATACCTTCTTATTCTTATCCATTATTCGAATTCGTTTTTGATGTTGAACCCTGCATTTTTCAACAACTGATCCCTACGGAATAGTTCAATATCATTGTTAACCATTTCACTCACCAATTGCTGCAAATCATATTTCAGCGTCCATCCTAACTTCTCCTTTGCTTTTGTCGGATCACCAATTAGTAATTCAACTTCGGTTGGTCTGTAATATCGGGGATCGACGGCTACGACTTCCTTACCCTCTTGTAATTGATAATCAGGATTGGATGAGGACACAACCACACCGACTTCTTTTTCGCCTTCTCCCTTGAAAGCCAATTCTACGCCTATTTCCCTAAAAGCCATCTTCACAAAATCCCTTACGGTAGTCGTAACACCTGTAGCGACTACATAATCATCCGGTTCATCCTGTTGAAGCATGAGCCACATCATTTCCACATAATCCTTGGCATGCCCCCAGTCTCGTTTGGCATCCATATTACCTAGATAAACCTTATCCTGTAATCCCAAACCGATTTTGGCGGCAGCCCTTGTAATCTTACGGGTTACGAATGTTTCGCCCCTCAAAGGTGATTCGTGGTTGAATAATATCCCATTAGATGCATGGATGCCATATGCTTCCCTGTAGTTCACTATGATCCAATAAGCATAAAGTTTAGCTACAGCATAAGGTGATCGAGGATAAAAAGGGGTTGTTTCCTTCTGGGGTACTTCCTGTACCAAACCATATAACTCGGAAGTAGATGCCTGGTAAAGTTTCGTTTTTTTGGTCAAGCCCAATATCCTAATCGCCTCCAGTAACCTCAATGTACCGATACCATCCGTATCGGCGGTATATTCAGGAGAATCGAAACTGACCTGTACATGGGACATGGCTCCCAGGTTATAGATTTCATCCGGTTGGACTTCCTGCACGATACGGATCAGATTCGTCGAATCTGTCAAATCACCGTAATGCAGAATCAGGTTTCTGGAATCTACATGAGGATCCTGATAGAGGTGATCAATCCTGCCTGTATTGAACAGGGAACTCCTCCGCTTAATACCATGTACTTCATAACCTTTTTCAAGTAGCAATTCGGTCAGGTAAGCTCCGTCCTGCCCCGTAATACCTGTAATAAGTGCTTTTTTCATACTATCAAAAATCGTAATATTTATTATTCAATGCTGTAATCAATCCAAAATGGATATAGGTTGTTTTCAAGGATTGCAAACCATCGGTTTGTATTTCGGGTTTGAAATTCCTCAAGGTTGCCCCCAATTCTACTCTTAGATTTGTTGTTGGATTAATGACATAGCCCAATCTCACATCCGTAAGGAAAGTCGTAGATCTTATTCCCTGAAGGGTTTTATTTCCATAATCGTTATCCCTAGTATCATAGGAAAGTAGAACATCCGCCCCTACGTTTGAACTGAGGGTGTCTAATCCCTGAATCGCATACATGAGTTCTACTTTTCCGAACCATCTTCCTTTTTGGTAGGAAAGGATATTTACGGATTCTATGAAATTGGCCCCTAGGGGATGGGCAAGCGGTTGTCCATAATGGGAAAAACTTCTGCCGGATGTCCTATGTGAATAAGTATAGGGTCTTGCATAATTGAATTCTGTTTGGACTTTCAATCCCGGAATGAAGGTATCGTATGATTTGAAACCCAGTTGGAACGCATATTTATTCGCCCACCATCCGTCACCGGCGAATAATTCGCTGAAGAGGAATTCATCAATCATCAATTGCCCATACACCATCATTTTTTGTTTGATACGGTAAGACATTGTCAGTCCCATAATGACATTCCCACTTCTGGAACCAATTGAAAACTCTATTGGGCGATAGAAAATAATCGGGTTGAAGAACCCGGGGTCCAGTGTTCCTGTGCTATCCTGATAAACAATGGATTCGAAAAGTCCTATGTTCAGGTTTTTGGTTGCGTTGATGGATAGGTAATGGGAAGAGACATGTTTTTTAGTAAATCTCGAATCACCATATTCGGTTCCATCCAAATCAATCATTTGGGCGTAAATATTCGTATAATTGATACGCCAAACGGATGTATTCAATTTCAGATATGGATAATTAAATGGGGTATCGGAATAGATAACCGAACGATATCCGTCTCCAATAAAATGCTTTCCTGTTCCTCCTTCGAGTGTAAAAAACTCATTGGCCCTGATGGTTACATTTCCATTGACAAAGGCAAAATCATATGCCGATTCATCCGTCAGTTGGGAATCGAAATCCTTAGGGAATCCCTGTCCGGGAACGACCAGATTTTCTTCAACGAATTCATTGACGTAGCGGGGAAACCTAGCCTGGTTTTCATGAAAATCAGAATAAAATGCCAGGTTATCACCAATCCGTCCTTTGATTTGTATTCCTCTTGTATTTGTAAACGGAAGGTTATCCAAATCAGAAGAGGTTCCGAGTCTTATGCCTATTGTGGGATTAAGGATTAGCGAATATTTTCCTTTTTTCTTGTCATCCAACCTGAGGAAATCATCATTAAAAAACGCATTGAACAACCATCGGGAAAATTTCTTATCTATTTCCTTTTTGAATTTCTTTTCGTTGATAATGGAGTCCCTCAATTCCCTCAATTCGAAATACCTATAAGGTTTGATAGCCGTATGGGTTTGTGGTGCTTTCTTGAGGATAGCCGCTTCCAATGGTTGTAGGAAATCATTATTCAATGGAATGTTCTGGGCAAGGCCATCCATCCATATAAAACATAATCCGACTATTATGAATAAAAACCTTTTCATATCAAGTCCTTGTTTTTGTGTTCACACTATCGACGATGATATCCAACATCTTATGGGCTAGGAATCCTCTGTCATAATCTTTAGCCAATTCGACGCAACCATCCATCAGTTTATCATAGAGTTCTTTGTCCTTGTATATGAGGTTGAGTTTTTCTAAAAAATCCGCTTCATTCTCCGGTTCGAAACAAAGCCCCGCCTTATATTTTTCAACGATGCCTTTGGACTCTCCTTCTACTCCAAGTAGAATCGGTTTACGCATGGATGCGTTTTCGAAAATCTTAGAGGGGATGACCGTTTTGAATGTATCTGATTTTTTGAGTGGAACCAGAGCCACATCAGTGACACTGATATATCTTTTGACTTCTTCCTTGCTGACAAAAGGCAACATGGTCGTATTGGAAAGCCCCATTTTTTCCTTGAGTTCCAACAGGCCCTGTTTTTCTGCTCCATCACCGATGAACAGGAAGTGGATATTGCCATTGACTTTGGCTGCGGATTTGAGGATGAAATCGAGTTTGTGAGCCATTCCATGTGTTCCGAGGTAACCGATGACGAAATTATCTTCGAGCTTGAGTTCGGCGAGGAGTTCCTTATCTTTGGGAATGGGAGGGAATTTTTTGGTATATACCCCGTTTTTGACGACCCAAATCTTATCGGGATCAATTCCTCTATTGGCGATATTTTCCTTGAAGGAATCGGTAACAACGATTATTGATCGGGCTTTACGGTAGAGGAATAATTCCACCTTTTCCATAAAGTCCAAAATTTTACTATTCCTTTTCATGGCATTGACCGCCTTGATGCTTTCGGGCCATAAGTCCCGTACTTCCATGAGCCAGGGTGTCCGTTTGAAAATGGAGGCGAAATATCCACAAACTGCGGAGAAGAACTGTGGTGAAGTCGCAATGATAACATCCGTTTTAACAAAAAGACTGGCAAAGAATGCGGTGATGGCAAAACTCAAATAATCGGCTATCCGCTTGATAAATCCTTTGTTGGGGCTGATGTAGCTCCACACCCTGATCACCTTGATTCCATTAATGACTTCTTTCTGAAATAGTTTATTCCTATAGCCTTGATACAATTCCCCTTGAGGGAAATTGGGTGCACAGGTAATTACCGTTACATCCACTCCTCTTTCCAGCCATTCGCAGCAATGCTCATATGTCCTGGTAGCAGGAGCATTGACTTCCGGCGGGAAGTTATCTGTAATGAATAGGAGTTTCATTAATGGAACCTAGTTTCGAGTTTATTTAAAAAGTCAATTCGAATCCTTTGTGCGTCTATGATCTTATTATAGCCTGAACAGAATCGATAGTCTTCAATCGTTATGTAAATATCACCTTTAAAGCTCACTTTTAGACTATTCAATCCTATATATTCTTCATTCCGAAGGATTTTGACCCCCGGATATATGTGAAAATAGGCCGAAGCCTTGAATTTTTCGTTGTTTAGCAGCGTATCGGAAATATTAAGCCCTTGCTCACCCAGTTCGAATTTCCTGATGTGTTCGATACCCAAATTCCGATAACCGTTATGGGATGCTTCAACATGATGTTCCGACTCGCTGACCAGTTTAACATAAGCCCTACGGCCTACCCTGAAGCCACCCCAGACTTCCGTTTGTTCCGCATCCTTGACCTTTACCGTATTATGGGCTTCGGTAGATCTTTCCCATTGCCTCCTCTCGTTTTTTTCATACGTTGAAATCCCTACATCTACTATGACGGGTTTCCCTCCATAGTAGAGAACGAATCCAAAGGCATCTGCGTGGGCATGCCCGGGGATATAATCCGGGCCGATATTTCCGACATCCGCCAATAATTCCCATGCCCCTGTCTTGAACATCCTATAGCCACTATCCTTCAGTCTTGAACCGGAGGGTGTCAGGCCCAATCTACCGGCGTAAGCCAACAATTCGGAAGTAACAGGGGCAATATCATTCGTTGCATCGTTGACCATAGGGATGTCTCCGTTCGAAAAGGTCATGTTTTCCAGCCAAGCCAACATTTGAACGGCCTTGTTTTTACACAAATCCACGAAACCTGATGGAAAGTCATTTTTTACCGATTCCAGTAGATTGATACTATCCAACAAGCGATAGAGGATGATTTGATGGTACATGGGGCTGAGTTCAAAGTGTCCTCCATCCTGCAATATCTGTTCATCGAGTTGTTCTTTGATGGTTTTTGAAGCGATTTTCCGAAAATAGTCATCCTTGAAATATACGGCACCGAATAAAAATGCAAAACCGTTTTCCAAGAGATGGTTACCCAATAAATGATATTCTATATTTTCGGCCAGGTATAATAGTTGTCCGAATAACAATTGATCTATTTCGGGGTCTTTTATTTTATTTTCAATGAGGAACCGGATGGTAAAAATGGTTCTGAGTGAAATGGGATACGGCTCAAAACCGTCTTTTATGTTTTTTTTCCGGCTGATGAAATCCCGAATTAATTCCAATTTGTTTTTTACAGCAACATCATCCTGTAAAAGGAATTCGAAATAATTCAAGTTGTAAGTCCATAGTTTTCCGTGGCGGTTTTCGTTCCAATTTATTTTTCCATTGAAACGATGTTCCAGATTAAGGAATCGGAATGTATTCGTATCTATAATCAATTTCGATGGTGCAAGAATGGATTTTTTCCATTCGATTTTTTCCACATCGATTGTCCGGGGTTGATGTGAAAAATATTCTTCATTGATTCCTTTTTTCCATTTTTTCCTTATCCGATACCATAGCTGATATCTAATCTGGATGAATTTCAGGTGACGGAGTGTCCGATAGTATTTTCCAATTTTACTCCAGATGGTAGTCCATATTTATACTTTCCCAGAATTTTCACGATATAGAATATCTGCAATTCTTTCGGCAGCCTTCCCATCCCAAAGCGGTGGAATTTCCCCTTGTTTTGATTTACCGTCGAGAATTTCCTCCATTTGTTTTTTAACCGTAATCGGATTCAAGTCCTTCATCAGGAAGTTGGTTCCCAACTCTACGGTAATGGGTCTTTCTGTCGAATCCCTGAAAGTCATACATGGCACTTGGAGGAAAGTCGTTTCTTCCTGGATTCCTCCCGAATCGGTAATGATGAGTGCCGCATTATCCATTAAGCGAAGGAATTGCAAATATCCCTGCGGGCCAACGAGAATCAGGTTTTCGATTTGTTCCAGTTCTTGGTATAATCCGAATTTTTTCAAATTATTGGATGTCCGGGGATGAATGGCGAAAACGACTTTTTTTCTTTGAGTTGCGTCCTTAACAATACGGATAATATCCTTTAGACTTTCTGCATTATCAACATTGGCCGGACGATGCATGGTCATTAGAATATATTCTTTGGGTTTGACCCCCAAATTTTCCAGGACGGAAATACTTTTCGATTTTTCACGGAAATAAATCAATGAATCTATCATGACATTTCCAACGAAGAATATTTTTCCATCGTCAACCCCCTCCTTGGCGAGATTCACCAAACCGCTATGTTCCGTAATGAATAAATAATTACTAATCGCATCTGTAATAATGCGATTGATTTCTTCGGGCATTTTCCTATCCCCACTTCTCAAACCGGCTTCGACATGTGCTACGGGATATCCCATCTTCACCCCCGTAATACTACATGCGGCGGTGGCATTCACATCACCTACCACCAAAACGAGATCTGGTTTTTCGTCATTGAGTACTTTTTCGAATGCGAGCATGACGTTCGCCTTCTGATATGTGTGTGTACCTCCTCCGATACCGAGGTAAAAATGAGGTTTGGGTAATCCCAATTGATTAAAAAAGATATCACTCATCTTTTCATCGTAATGCTGTCCAGTATGCAGGATTTTGGATTCTATCCCCGGGTGTGCTTCGAAGGCCCGATGCAAAGGAGCTATTTTCATAAAGTTGGGTCTTGCTCCAACGACGGAAAGAATTTTCATACTAATCAGTTTTTGCTTTATTAGATGTTATCACGAAATCAAAAAAGAATTCAGATTTTTATTGTAACTTTTTCCTTACCCGTCCATTGCTTGATATAAAAGTGTATTTCTTTTCCTGCTGAAGATTTCCTTTGATTGATCAGATTATTATCTTTTCCAACAAGAGTCCCTTTGGGTGTAGAACGAAAAAGGGTTACATTTTTCAAATGATTTTTTTGGAAATCGATTTTCGGATTTGCGACAATTTCCAAACCTATGTCCGCATCAATTACGGTGTTATTTTTAATTGTAATGTCACTGCCGGACATCAAGGCCACACCATTACCCCTTTCGGAATATTTCCGGATATTATAAATCAGGTTGTTTTCTATATTTATATGTTCAATTTTCCTACCCGATCTATGCGAATTAAAAGGTTTCACTTTTACGCCCCGAACGGAATCGAAAATAATATTATCCTCAACGGCAAGATTAGCTGCTCCGAAATGAATTAATATGGCATCGCCCACACTTCCACTGGCACCACAATTCAGCTTGGATTCCCTGTATCCCCAAATCCGATTATTGGAAATAATATTCCTGTCTTTTTTCAAACCCGTAGAATTACCTCCCTTGACATCAATACCATTTTCCGCACAAGCCAAAACATTTCCACCTTCTTTAAAATAGAGGTCGTCGGTAATGTAAATATCATTATTAAAAATAACGGTTCCCTTTATATCCCCAACCTTATCGTAATGCGGTTTCTTTGTACCCCCCGCCTTGTATTTATAATTCAACTGTATGCCATCGGTGAAATTATAAATTTCGTTGTCGATAATCTTATTCCCTGTAGCTTCCTTGTTGCGATAAGCACTAATTGTAATTGCAACATTATCCGAAGATGGCATATAATGTAATTTTTCCCGAATGACACAATTGCTAATCGTATTATAACTACAACTCCTTATCCTGATACCATTACCATAATGGATTTTTTCCACAACACATTTGTTCAGTACATTATGGTTGGAATTATTATCAAAAAAATTAGTTCCTCCTCCTTTTTCTCCCGTAGGGCTTTCCAATGAATTCCCCCGAACCGTCAATCCAAACAAATACCAATACGATGCATCATTGAAATTAAATCCTTCTATCAAAACCTCCTTTGAACGGTTCCTGGAAAATCGGACAGGATGCCAATCATCATTTTCAAATGGCTCCGGAGTACCATCCCAATAAAGTATTTTTTTTATTTTCCCTGCGGTACCGGAAACAGATTTGAAATCGAGCTTACCCCAAGTCCTGTAATCTCCGGGCTTGACTAAAAAAATGTCTTTATTTTTATTTTTATCCAAACATTCTTTCCATGATTTATAATTATCGGAAGTGGAAACCACTACAACCCCCTCGGAATTCATCCCGGCAGGAATGCTTATTTTTTCTTTTCCCGCCGACAATCCTCCGGCTAATATCCTACTTGGATTTTTCTTATATTCAAATCCGATTTCTGTTTTCTCATTTTCCATGCGTGGATTATCATTTAATTCTTGTTTCTTGTCTTTTGAGCAAAAACAGGAAACAAACATCAAGGGAATAAATAACAATAAGAATATCTTATCCATAGATGAATATTTTAATCAACCAAACTCAACATTAATGACTTCATATCCAAGACAGCACTTTCTACTGAATTATTAAGTAGTGCGGTTTTTCTTGCCTTATTTCCAATTTCAATTCTTTCATTTTCGTTTTCCAGCAAGAACTCAATATTCTTCCCTAATTCTTTCACATCCCCCGACTGAAATAACAACCCGTTTTCACCGTGTTTTATAATATCAGCAACCGCCCCGATTGATGATGCGACACAAGGCAAACCCGAGGCCATTGCTTCCACTAATGAATTGGGATAGCCTTCAAAATATGATGCCAACACAAATACATTGACCGAATTGAGTAATTTTATTTTTTCTTCCATCTTGACTTGCCCCAACATGGATACATATGCACCCATTTCTTTTTCAAGAATAAGTTGCTTTACATTTTCCAGTTCGGGCCCTACTCCTCCAACTACAAGTTGGAATTGCAAATTCCGATTCCTTAATTTTTCAGCAGCCGCAATCAGATCGTATATCCCCTTGTTCCTGTCTATTCTTCCTAAGAATAATATTTGCAATATATTTCCTGAAGCTTTTTCTTTTTCCGTAATATCCTCTCCTGTATATCGCTCCACATCTATCCAATTTTCCCGGATATAAAATGAATCTCCATTTTTCTTCGGAGCCAATGTCTGATAATATTTTTTCCAAAAAAGACTTTGGCAAAGCAATATGTCTGTTTTTTTCACTAGAAGGGAAAGCCATGTTCTAACCATCCATTTCCTATCCGCATCTTTCATTATAAAACCTGATCTCGGACAAAGAATTGTTTTTTTACGGAAAAATTTGGCAATTAAAAGCATTATCCCTTTTTCGAACAGGCTAAAACTAGAGGCCGTAAATATAAGTGCAACTTCGGCATGGTCTTTCCTGATCTGCTTCACGAATAACGATATCCTTTTAGCGGCTTTACTCAACCTAAAAATAAAAGATCCCGGATTATCCAAATCAGCTGCCGTATTTATTGGCAACCAATTCACTTCATTGGCCAGTGAACTTTGAATCAATGATGTACAGGCAAAAATCTGCCCCCCTCTGACTTCAGATAAAGTTTCTGCGAACCCGCCGACAAATACAACAGATATCTTATTCAAAGTCCTTTGTTTCCCTTAGGTATGTTACCAAATCCAGATCATTTGATTTCTCCAAATCCCTTATCAATTCTTCTTTTTCGTTTTCGGCTTTCCATAATCTATAATATTCAGGATTGGATTTCTTTTTGGTTGATTCATATTTTTTCAACAAAAATCCCAATAGTGATTTCTGCGACAGCATCCTTTTTGCCCAAGGATAGGATTTTGCTTCTGCTTTGTTTTTTTTCTTTCCGAAACTGGAATTTCTTATAAATTCCGGAATTGAGTTTTTTTGAATTCCAACTCCTAGATAGGTCGATATTTTTTCTTTTACCTCTTCTGTTGTTTTCAATAATTCCTCATATGACAAACGAAGACCTTTATAGTTTTCTGCCAACTTAAGTCCTTCACTATTCATATTGGAATATCTTGCGACACCCAACATGACTGATATTTTTTTTCCAATCGCACTGCTTCTCTTGCCATAGGAATTGCCACTCATATTCAAATAAGAATTCATATAGCCATCAAACTCCCTTTTGATGAAAATGAATTTGGGCTTTTCATATCTTTCATCCAGTTTTTGTAAAAACAGATGTAATTCTTCCTTATCGACAAAAAACTGAGGGCACAATTTCGTACACCAATATCTGCGTCCTTCCTGCTTGGCAAAAGCATCCATTAATTCGAAAAAAAAATCATAGAAGGTATCAAACCGTCGGTTTGCATACTTTGTTTTTTCTCCTTTGGATAGTATAAAAAAATCACCTTTGGTGTAATTATCGAAAAAGTGTTTGAAATTATCTTCCCGGGACAAATTTCCCCAATATTTTTTATTGGAATAAATATTACTCTCCTTGACTCCGTAATGCAATTGATGTTGGGGAATGGAAACAGGAAAATGCCGGGCAAGGGTATTGCCCAACCATGTCGTACCACTTCTTGCGGCACCAATAATAAAAACAGGCTGGCTACCGATCATATTCGAATTTCCCCGATTCATGTTAATTCATTCTTTCGGTTTTGTAATTCATTTCTAAACCTGACGGTAACCAAACCCAACAAGAGCCATATGGTCGGATTAATAATCGTATTTGATGAAAATGAATAAATTCCAATTAAAATCAATATGGATAAATTGAGTCTATAAACCTCCCGGGTTTCATCGCCCAATATTCGTTTGAAAATAGACCACCCCATTTGGAAAAAATATATCAGGAGTAAAATCAATGGGATAATCCCATATTCTACGAGAATCGTCATATACAAACTATGTAACCCCAAGCCGCTATCCCGATCCCTCCACCAACCGGAATATTGTTTCATATAATCCAAGAAATACACATCCCTGAACTGTCCTATCCCTACGCCCATAAAAAAGGTTTCCGTTCCCAATCTCCTCCCTCCATATATACAGACGGATTTCATCTTCCCCTTCTTCCTGTAACCTAGTGATTCTATTCAGCCCTACATTGTTCGTTTCATCCATCCCCAACCGTTCAAAAGGATTTCCTAGGGGAAGGAATAATATGCCAATCATTACTGCAACGATTTTCAGTTTGGTATTAATGCTTGAAACCAAACCAAAATAAAAAAACAGTATTCCCGCACATAATAATATTCCCGAACGTGACCCTGTTGAAAGTATGGCGAAAAACTGATGGGCAATCATTACCAAACAAAGCAACACCCTTGGTGAGAAAGGATTGAATTTATATCTGACTATCTGATGAGCCAGATATAAAATGGATACATTTATTGCAAATGCGGCGTAATTCGGGTTTTTATAGAACCCTGAAAACCGCCCATACATGCCAAAAACATATGACGGAATGGTGATCGTCAATCCTGTAATGACCAGTGCCACAAGTAACACATTAAAAACCGTATAGTATTCCTTTAGGCTGAAATCCATCCGTTTCATATTCAGATAGACCACAAAAGAAAACAATACCAGTGTATAGTTGTAAATAACGGTATAGGGTCTTCCGTTAAACGTGAGGACGACGAAGGTAACGAGGACACCCCATACATGCATCAGGGTCAGCATCTGGTCTGCATTATGGGCTATGAATTTTTTCTTCCGCAGCCCTATCAATCCCAAAAAGATGATCCCGAAACCGACTATCCGATATGGTTTGAGTTTCGAATTGCTATTCAATACATATTCGAAGAAAAACTCAAATGGTACTAGAAATGCATAAACGCATATCAGTACAATTAGGATTTTCCTGATAGGGATGGTTTTCTCAACGAACTTCAGCCGCCCTAGTCTCCCTAATCTTTCGTTTAAATGTTTGAATAACGGTTTTACCATAAAATGTCTCGGCAGCCTTACTTGCATTGGCTACCAGTTCGTTGTGTCTTTGCGGATTACGGCTTATGTTTCCCAGTGCCTTCATCAACAAGGCCTTGTCTTTCTCTTCTACCAATTCTCCACAATTCCTATTGCGTATGAATTCGGAATAATACGCATTGCCGGGAGACAACACTAAAAGCGGTTTCCCTGAGAGCAATAACGGAATAGTCCGAGTGGGGAAGATGGTTTCATATTCTACTTCTTCCAACTTCCCTCCGAAGCCATGTGTTACAACGGCGATGTCGTTTTTTTGTAGTGTCGGAAATAAATCATCATCGGGGACGAAACCCAGATTGGTTACATTCTTCATATTCAGCCCCTTGCTTTCCAACACAGGTGTAGGGACTTTGGTACAAAGAACGATTTCATATTCATCACTGTCTTTCAGTGCATCGAATAAAAATCTGGTGGCATCCAAATTGGAATAATTGAAATTTCCGATAAGTACCAATTTCCACTTTTTCTTCTGTTGCCATTCTGTAGGTTTTACGCCTTCGGGGTATTCATCAAAGGAGTGGGTCAGTGGCACGAATTTATCCCAATTATATTTTTTATTGTAATACCGCCCCATTCCCTCACTCATCACGAAGATATGTTCAGATTGATTGAAAACCCTTTCCTGCACTATGCCTGCCCACCAGCGATCTATTCCCCTTCTGTTTTCCATATAGGTATTATGGAAATAACTGCTGAAAGGGACATTGGCCCATTTGGACACCCAATACGACCCGAAGAGATAAAAATTATCCGGGAAGGTGCCGACGATGTAATCTATTTTTTCCTTTTTTACAATATTGTAAAGTTGACGGACAAAAAACGGAAATACCAATAACCACCGAATCAGTTTGAAATATTTATGCCCTCTATTCCTAATATGTATTTCGGTAGGTAGATAAATGAATTTCACATCGGGTTTCCTATTGAAACGGGTGTCTTCCCCTAGAAAGAAACGGCCTCCTACTACGACTAGCTCCTCCTTGTCGAACGAGGCCGCCAGTGATTCCGTAACAAAGGCGGAACCTCCCTTGTAACAAGGAAAAAGAGAGCGGGATGCCAGTAGGATTCTTTTCAATACCTAGATATTCATTTTTTTGAAAAGACCAAGCAGCAGTCTCTTTAATTCCAATGGAATAATCCTACTTATACTGGCTGATGGAGGACTTGCTTCAAATCCGGCGGAATCATTTACCTTATCGTTTTTCGCATTGGTTTGCCGGAGTTGTTCTGCTGTCTCCTGTGAATACACATTTCCCAAATGATATACCATTGGTCGAGGCGTGGCCAACCTCCAGAATCCCATACCGTCTCCGGGAATATCCAAGAATCTCCTATCTGCCTTATATTTTTTATTGAATAAATATTTGGGTCTTTCCAAAGGGTTATATTGGAAGACCTCCCTCCTGTAAGTCGCACTGGGATGGGCCGTCGTGATAATGGCCTTCACACCGTTTTTTTCGATATACTTCTGCTTTGCCTTATAATATTTTTCAGCGTGGGGTGCATCCGATTTTCCGAAAGAACTATAAATCGTCCTGATGTCTTCTTCTTTCAGCACATGCCCTTTTTTTGCTCTGAAAAGGTTATCGAAATGTGTCGAAAAATTATCCGTATATAACAAATGCGGAGTAGGCAAATTGGAAACAGTTCCTGCTTTTGGAAATGTATTAAAAATATCCATTGTTTCCTTCAACCAACCTTTGTAGTAAAAGATATCCGCATCGGATACGGTAATAAAATCTTCGTGGCAGCCACGGGTAACGGAAAGGACGGATTCCAGTTTTCCCCGGTTCTCACTACATAGGAGAAATCGATCCACTTTTCCTTCGTCCACATATTTTTGGATTATCTCCAATGCCTCCCGGCAACAACCATTGGAGATGAGTGTCACATTCGTCTTATCCAAATCGATTGTTTGAAAGAGGGAATCCAAAGACACCGCCAATATTTTGGTCAAGTCTTTATAGTATCCTTCTTGGTTGGGAATATAAATGGGAATCACAATTCTGTGGTTCTTATATTCCAATGGTTCTGCGTTATATTTTAACGGATTTTGACCTTTTCTCATAAATCACCAATTCTCTGAGTTTACATATCCGAGTTCTACCAATAAGTTTCCTGAAAGTTTCTTGAATAATTTCTTATCTGCATCGTTAAAATGATGTTCCCAATCGCCGATACTACCCTTTCGGAAAAAACCCTTGTCATCCTTGGCCTTGAGTTTTTTAAAATCCGTGGCTTGCAGCATTCCTCCGATTTGTTTTTCGGTTTTATCCACTTCTAGAAAATCAAGAATTTTAATAATTTCCTTTTCCGGATCTTTTTTTAGGTTTTCATATTTCACAATCAGGCTCTGATTGGGTTTCTTTTTTTTCCATTCAAGGATGTATTGGGTAATATACTTCCAATCCAATGTGAATTTGGTCAGACAGGTTTCGTTGAATAATTTACCTGCTGTTTCATGAGAATTATAAAATGACTCTTTTAGGAAAGGGGTCTTTTTATTTAAATGAAAAAAAACCTTTCGGATAAAACCGGAGGAATTGAGCCAATATAATAACTTATTTTTTTCATCTCCATGATAATAAGCACCGACTCGATACATGTGGAATCTTTTCGACACACAAACATCCCGTCCATCCCGAACTATATTAATAACCTTACCTTCCGGAAATGTCCTAAAGAAAAGATCCAAATCGGTATAGCTTTTTGTACCATACCATTTCCTATCCGGTTCATCTATTAGAAATTCTTTGGAATATCCCCTCATCGTGGATATCATCAACTCTTCATTCCCCTGCCCTAACCCCCTTAGGTGTTTTAAAATACCATTGAAATAATTAAGCTGGTCAAAGTATTTTCTTTCCTTTTCTTCATTTTCAAAAACTCCTCCGAACGGTGACCTCCCTGCATTAAATACCACCTTGGTTTTATGGAAATACTTCCTACTTCTTTCCAAATGCAAAATGGGCAATTGAAAATGACATCTTATTTCGGAATGGCTATCCAACAATTTCTGTAACCAGGTCGTCCCCGACTTAGAAGGTCCGAATACCACAAAGAAGTTATTATTCTGCACTGACGACAATCTTTTTAATTTCATTCAAGTACCCTCTTCCAAAACGGAGATCGGGTTCAAGGTAATTTCCTTCGGCCCATTCGTTCCATGCTTTCACAAAAACAATTCGTTGATCCACGGGTCGGTCTTTGACACATTCTATTGCATTGCGAAGCATCTTTCCGAATAATTCGGGTGTACTTCCGATACATATGTTGGCTTTATTTTTACTTCTCGGAGAATGATCCCAATTCGGAAAAATATTCGGATAATAATTTATTGTTTTCTTCGGCTCCAAACCCATATCAACTATTTTATCATATCGATACAATTTGGGGAGCTTCATTTTTTTTCGGATTTTCAGTATCAGTTTTCGTTGAAACCCTTTATCATATTTTTTAAAATGATACGAAGGAGAAGGACAGACAATTGCATCGTAACCTAACTTTTCATACTCGAAATTTCCATGTTCATATGCGATAAAATAAAAACCGGGGACACCTTCTTTTTTTGCCAATTGCTGCCAAGTCTCCATAAACATTTCCGTGTATGGAAGTTCTTTGGGATTATATACTAAGAAAATATTCCTTTCGCTTATTTTCATATATCTTTTATCAGCAAAAGCAGGAAGCATTTCATAAAAATGTGCTTCCACATCTTCCTTTCCGGGATATTTCTGCTCCATCAACATCCTGCTGAACAAATCGCCATAAGGTTTGCCACCCCAAGAGACATTACACCAACAAAGGCAAAACGGAAAATCGGGTTTTCCTGAATTTACTATTTCCCGAAAAGGCATATCCAGCAATCGCTTTCCTTCTCCGAACCAATAATGCCAATAACAAAATCCCTCGATCCCATGCTCTTTTGCCAAGCTGGCTTGTTGTTCCCTCACTTCCGGAATCCTCAAATCATAAAAGCCCAATTCACCCGGCAGGTTCGGTTGGTGATGTGTCCTGAATAAAGGTTTCGCTTTAGTTACGTTTGTCCATTCCGTAAACCCCTTACCCCACCATTCGTCATTTTCCGGAGTGGGATGGAATTGGGGAAGATAAAATGAAATTATTCTTTTGTCTATCTTCAAAATGGAAATATAATTTCTTGTCGATTATCCTTGGGCGGAAACCGCATACTGTAAATATTTATAATCATCAAAACGCCCCCCCAATAAATTATTCACCCTATTGAATTTCTTTTTTCTGTACGGATTAATTCCTTCTATTTTTTTAACATCCATATCCAATTCCCTGAACATACGGACAATGCTATTCCTCGTAAAAAACCTAAAATGCGTCCTGTCTAAAATACCGCTATCACCGTACTTCCAGTCACGGGTTTTCAATATGGTTTTAATGTTTGGAAAATAAAGAAAATTGGGAATGGAGCAAACGACGACCCCCTCCTTATTGAGGAGTTTTTTTGCATATTTCAATGCTGTCCACGGATCGGTCATATGTTCCAAGACATCATTGAAAACGATACAATCAAAGCTATCGGGTGTTAATGGCAATTCATTTTCGACAAACAGCCCATTATGAACCTCATCCAGATTTTTTACCGCTTCCCTATACACCTCTTCTACCGGCTCGACTCCAATGTATGTACATTCCTGCCGTTCCTTAACCGTTTTTCCAAACACCCCTGCACCACATCCGACATCCAAAATTCTTTTTGCACCAGCAGGAACGAAAGGTAACATTTCACTCCTTTTCTGCAGATAGTATTCTTTCATATTTTTGTTTTATCTGTTCTATATTCTCATTCATTAATAAAGGAACCATTTCCTTGATTTCTTCCATCGGGCGATCCCACCAGCTCAGTTTCTCCAAAAATCGGATGGTTTCATCATCGAATCTATATTTGATATGTTTGGCAGGGTTTCCTCCGACGATGGAATATGCCGGAACATCTTTCGTAACGATACTGCCCGCTGCAACTACGGCTCCATTTCCAATTGTTACACCGGACAAGATGGTAGCCCTTGCCCCCAACCAGACATCATTCTTGATAATGATAGGCCCATTGGATGCAGGATGGCCTTTTATATTTTTAAATTCATCGAAAATAATATTAAACGGATAAGTCGTTGACCAATCCATCCGATGATTGCCTCCTACCAAAATTAATACATCGGGACCAATTGAACAAAACCTACCGATTTCCAATCTTTCACCATAGTCCTTGATCATCGGCCGGCCGTAGGTATAGTCACCAATTTTATATTTCCGGTATTTCGGATATTTATTGGTCAACCTCTGAGGATTGTCATTTTTTTTAAATTTAGATTTTATTTTATTCCACACGGATTTATTTCCTTTTAATAAAATCCAACACGAATTCCCTTTCCTTTGGAAGATACATATATGATAACAAAAGATAACCTACCCCTCCTCCTACGGCCAATAAAATAGAAATCCCCAGTTCTTCTGTAAAACCCAAGACATTATAACACAACAGATACGGGACGATAAATGCCGATAAAAATAAAGTCGGTTTTAATAAAATCCGATATTGTTTGATAAATGAAATATTCAATTTCCTATCTAGGAAATAAAAGTGGAATTGCCTTGCAATAAATTCCGAAACCGTCCTGCCAATCGCTACACCTAAAATTCCGAAAAACAGACCAATTGCGATTCCAAGTATGGAAAGGATGGCATAACTCACACTGAGTATCCAAATCGTTTTATGATCTCCGTTTGCGATAAACAACCAACCACCGAATGTAATGGAAGTGATAATGCCGGCTATTGAAAAAATCCTAACCAAATCAACTGCACCCATCCATTGTTCTCCCATTACTACCATTACGAATAATTCAGCATATAAGAACACGACGGTCATCATCGGTGCGACAATCATAAAAGCGACCCTGTTCATCAATAGATAATTCCTTTCAATGACTTCGCTGTCCTTCAGTTTTGAAAAGGTGGGAAAAAAAACATTGAACAATACCATGTAAAGGAATTTCTTGGGTAGTTCAATGATCCCATAACTTTTGGCATATAATCCCAAATTACTGTCACCAAAGGATTTTCCAATTAGAAGATTATCCGTATTCCTCACCAGATAATTCATTGTATTGCTGCCAAAAATACTGAAGGTATATTTAATTACCTTCCTGATCGAATCCATTTTAAAGATAAAAGAAGGAAACCATCTCACCATTGTATAATATAGGACGGTTCTCATTCCTCCCAAGGAAAGTTGTTGTCCTACCAAACTCCAAACTCCAAAACCACTTAATGCCATTCCGATACCTATACTCCCGGATACTATCTGTGCCGCAATATCGATTCCTGCAATTTTCTTGAATTGCATTTCCTTAGAGAGCAGGGAACGTTGTACAATATTGAGGCTGGTTATCAGGTAGGAAAAACTAATGGCCTGAGCCAAGGGTTTCAGTTTTTCCAATTCATAAAAATCGGCTATAACACCGGATGCCAGGATGATGGCCAGTGTCAGGATTCCGCCTATGAATATATTGAACCAATAAATGGATGAAAAATCGGTTTGATCTAGATCCTTCCTTTGTATAATGGCAGAGCCGAAACCGAAATTTATCAATACATTGGCAAAACCCGTAAAGACTGTAATCATGGCAATCAGTCCGAATTCTGCCGGTGAAAGTAAACGGAGAAGTATTATTGTTACTATAAAACCAGTCAGTTGGGTAACTCCTCTTCCCAAGGCGACCCACTTAACTCCCCTTACCGCTTTCTTTTTTAATTGCTCTTCTGCCAACTGCCTTGCATTAACCAATCAACTACTTCTTCGGTAGCCTCGGATTGCTCTCCACAATGCCGATATAAGGTATGTTTCCTTTTTTCCAGATCACAGTTTTCATCCATACAATATGCAAGGATGGATTTTTTCATTTCTTCATAATTCCCCACAACCCTGACTCCGCCATAAGATACCAATTTTTTCAAATGCGGATAATCCACTAATCTCCGTGCCGATTTCCAATATTTCAAATCGGCATTTCCATCAAATGATGTCAGGATGACCGGTACTCCACAGCACAATGAATCAATAGATAATGTACTTCCGGAATTCAGGCTTACAGTACTTCCCGCTATCAGATGGGAAAGCCTGTCCATATCCTTTTGATGCATACTCCAGGGGATTTTGCTCTTCTTGACCAAGTCGGGGAAATCAACAGCCACCCTTCCCTTGTGTATCGCTTTCAAACGGGGTAGCCAAGATTGATCCGCCATGTTACTTTGTACATTCTGCGGATGGGGACGCACAACCAACTGCATCTCTTTTCCGAAAGTACCTTTTTCCACTTCCTCTGCCAACCACTCCACAATATCGATTTCATGAGGAGCAAATCTAGGAGAACTCATCCCCAAAAACATATAGGGCAAATGAGATTGAAGTCCTAATTTTTCCAAATATTCATGAGGTTGTGGGTTTTTCCTATTTTTGAAATGTATATCAAAATGATGCACAAATTCTGATTTTATCCTCGGGAATACCATAATACTCCATGAATTCTTCTTTCATAATCGGCCCCCAAGCGATGTATTCGTCTGCCAATACCGGAAAGTGTCCTTTGCAGGAAATATTATCCCAACTCAATAAATGTATCGTTGTTTGGCTTCCAATATTTTCTGCTGCTTTTAGCAGCATGGCTTCTTGGAAATTCACCGGATAAGTGGAAACCAATAAACCGGGATTGATTTTTTCCATGAATGCCTTTGCCGACGGAGAATCCAATTGTTTCCGTTCCCTTTTCTTATACCAAGCCTTCAGGGATGGAAAATATCTGACCAGATGATGGCATATATATAGCAACCTCGGTCTAATATGGTTCCAAGGATTTTTGGACGTATTGTATTTTACAGCCCGGATATATTTTTCCCAAAGTGCCGTATTGTTTTTAATATCTTCTAGAAAGTATTTTCGGGCATCACTGTATTGGCCCGACCAGAATTTACTCACCGGGGAGAATTCGAAACATTCCACTCCATTTTTTTGACAGTAATTCCTGATGTTTTCATCTTCCTTATCGGGGACGATAAGGGCGACTTTTTTTCCTTGCTCTACAAGCTTACCCAGCAGATTCGTTTGGGTCACCATCCGGGCGGCAAATCCATGAGTGGCGATATATGCAATATCGATCCGCTTAGTCATTCAATTTTTTAGCTAGGTATTCTGCAAATTCAAAATCAATAGGATCATTGATATCAATCGATCTTTCCCGAGGCATGACATACCCCATACATTTATCTCCGATAATCCTACCCTCCTCGATGATTTTCATAGAGGAGACATATACGGAACAATTCCTTACAAATAATTCCGGTAATTCATGTGCCGCCATCCTTCCGTTTTCTTCTTCCAAATACGGTAGCAACAAATCCCCTTCCATCGTTTTTAATTTTACCGGATGAATGGCATGATCCAATTGCATCACACTTGCGGAAGAATCACCGTCACTCTCCAAAAGCAATCGGATGGTATTGTCTATATCTTCTCCTGTGGTAAAAGGTGAACTGGGTTGGATGATAACCGTATAATCGTATTTATCCGACAATAATGATAAGGCATGATGCACATAAGTAACGGCAGGAGCTTTGTCTCCGGAAATATTTTCCGGCCTCCTAATAGCCCTTACCTGTTCATATCGTGTAGCAATATCCAGTATATCTTCATCATCACTGGTTACAATAATCTCCGATAATAATTCGGAATGCAAACTTGCTTCGATCACATACCGGATCAGTTCTTTTCCGGCCAGTTTTTTCTTGTTTTTCCCAGGCACTCTTTTCGAGCCGCCCCTTGCGGGAATAATACCTAATATTTTATGGGATTCAGCCAATGAGATTTATGATTTTATCTGCGATGAAATGTTCTGTTTTTTCAAAAGATTCGTAGGTATTCCCACCTATATGCGGAACGATGATGAGGTTTCTGTTTTTTTTCGCATAATCAATTAATTTATGATTATCCACATCCGGTTCTCCTTGCAAAACATCCAATGCGGCTCCTTTTATCCATTTTTTTTCCAAGGCAGCCAATAATGCATTTTCATCTACAATACCTCCTCTGGAAGTATTGACGAAATATGAAGAGGGTTTGCATTTTTTAAAAAACTCCTCTCCCAACAAATGATGGGTCTCCTTATTATAATTCACATGAAGTGAAACCACGTCGGAAATTTCCGCCAATTCATTCTGATCCGCTAAAAAATCAACGCCCTCTACATTTTCCTTTGCCTCCTCCCTCGGCTCGACAGCGACTACTTTCATCCCGAAGGCTTTGGCATAGTCTGCCATTATCGCTCCTAATCGGCCGAAGCCGATAATTCCCATTGTTTTTTTATACAATTCATTTCCACGAAACCGGTCTCTTTCCCATTCGTATTCTTTGACGGATTCCCTCGCATCGGGAATATTTCGCATGACCGCCATTGCCAGACCGATAGCCATTTCCGAAGTGGCTCTTACTTCTTTCAGAAATTCACGTTCACCTTTCAGGCAGGCAATCTGCACGCCGATTTTTTCACACAATTCAACATCTATATGATCTATTCCGGTTACCGGCGTTGCCAATATCCGACAACGGGAATTTTCATTCAATACCTCCTCATTAATCTTATGGGCCAAACGGAACCAAAAAACATCATAACGCTCCAATGCCGTTTTCAAATCGAAAGGAGCATCGGTTTCCTGTACATCCACTTCGGCATATTGCCTGAGCTTGGTTATTACCTCAGGGCTAAAATCCTGTGCTTCGGCTATGAGTATTTTTGTCTTTTGTAATTCCATCCGGTATTAATACACCAGTTTCTTATCAAAAGTAAATACTTCACGGCTCAACAAATCAGCAATGATTTCACCGCTACTTCCTTTCCCGTAAATATCATCTACAGGATAACGGCCATGCTCCAAATGCGTAAGAATCGCTCCCTTAATCGCATCCTTGTCATAACCCACGTCAATGGTATTATGCCCTCTTTGTCTTCCACTTTGTCGAGTTCCGATATTTACAACCGGAATGCCCAAATAGGAACATTCACGGATACCCACACTCGAATTGCCGATAAGGCATTTGGAATTATAAAGCAATTTGAGGAAATCACGCCCTTCCATATTCTTAAAGAAATGGATGAAGTCTATATTGTGATTTTCCCGGAAGGAACGAATTCCCTTTGATGTTCCGTCCGAACCGGCATCTACATTAGGCCAAAACCAAAAAGTGGGCATTTTCAATTCATAAATGGCCTTTAGCGTTTCGTCAATATGATTGCGGGCATCTTCATATTCGGTCGTGACCGGATGTTGTAGGATAACGATATATCCTTCTTCCCAATTACTGATTTTGCCCACGCCTCCATATCTTTCAAACGGGTCATAATCCAGTTTGGAATTCTGCCTTATTTCTTCCGCCAAGTCGATGGAAGGGCAACCGGTATTGAATACCTTTTCCGGGTATTCCCCCATTTTCAAAACACGCTCCTTCGCTTTTTCCGAAGCGACAAAATGCAAATCGGAAAGTTTGGTAATGGCATGTCTGACCTTCTCATCTATATTCCCGGTCACTTCACCTCCTTGGATATGTACCAATGGAATATTCATATACGAAGCAGCAATGGCTGTTGACATGGTTTCGAAACGATCAGCGATGGTAACTACGGCATCCGGTTCCAATCGTTCAAAAACAGTAGCCAATTCCAAAATACCGAGACCGGTCGTTTTGGCTTGAGCCGTCAGATTTTCCCCTTCCAAAACATTGAATACCTTGGCCTTGATTTCAAAACCGTCTTTTTCCATGTAATTGACCGCCGTACCGTATCGTTCCAATAGGGCCGAAGCGGCTACTACCAATTGCAATTCCAAATCAGGATGTTTATCAATAGCTTTCAAGGCCGTTTTGATCCGGCTGTAGCTGGGTCTGGCCGTCACGACCACACAGATTTTTCGTTTACTCAAAATCTTCCGTTTTTATGAAATCGTATCGGGTCTTGTCGGTTTTCAAGGTCTTTCCGATGACCTCCCTGAATCGGGATGCATCGATACCATAACCTTTGGGTTTCTTGGCTTCCAAATCTTCGAATCGGATGATATGTCCTTCTTTGACATCCTTATTGATAGCCAAAGATTTTTCGAATATTTTCTTGAGGTCGGTATATTGGGAAATATCGGTCTTGTCAACAGGATTATCCAAAGAAGCCTCTATACTCCTTACTCCGGTTACCAACTGTTTGATTTCATCAATCGTTAGGGATGATGGAGCATCCGGGCCGAAAATACGACGATCAAAAACGGCGTGGAATTCCAAGAGTTCGGCTCCCAATGCCGTAGCGGCTATTCCGGCATAGATCGCTCCCGTATGCTCGGACAAACCGATTTTCAAATCAGGATACCTACCTTTCAATTCCGTTATCACATTCAAGCCCAACCTATCATAAGGAGTAGGATAACTGGTGGTACATTGTACCACACTCAAATCATTTCCGAATTTCCGAATAAAAGCCACAGCCTCATCCAATTCCTTGAATGAACTCATCCCGGAAGAAAGTATAATCGGTTTTCCCGTAAGGGCGATTTTTTCCAACATGAGATAATTGGTCACTTCTCCGGAACCTATTTTATATCTCTTGACACCTACTTCTTCCAAGACATCAACTGCCGCTTGTGAAAATGGCGAAGACATGAATTCCAATCCAGCTTCGTCACAATGTTTTTTTATTCCTTTCCATTGTTCCAATGTGAATCCCATCCGATCCCAATAATCGTATCGGGTCTTGTCCTCATAACTGAAATTGACCCGGAACGGCTCATACTGACTACTTTCCGCTTCTGCAATATGGGTCTGGAATTTGATAGCATCAATGCCTGTTTCGGCCAATGCATCGATATATGAATGAAGGATGCCCAAGCTACCGTCATGGGCTTGGCCTATTTCTGCGATGATGAATACTTTTCCTTTAGACATTGGCTACGAATTTACTGTACCAATCGAATGCATATCCCAACCCTTCCGAGATTTTGACCGAGGGATCATATCCTAACAAAGTACGTGCCTTGGATATATCGGCCAAACTATGTGGAACGTCTCCACTTCTTTCCGGACCATGGATTGCATTTACATTACATCCTGCCAAACGGCTGATATTTCCCCAAAGTTGGTTGAGGGTCGTCCGTTCTCCCAAAGCGATATTATATATCTGATTGACCGCCTCCTTATTTTCTGTAAAGAGTGCCAGCACATTGGCTTTGACTGCATTTTTCACATAGGTAAAATCCCTACTGAACGAACCGTCCCCATTAATTGTAGGAGCATCATTATTAATGGCAGCCTTCATGAATAGAGGGATGACTGCTGCGTAGGCTCCATTAGGGTCCTGCCTCGGGCCGAAGATGTTGAAGTACCTCAGACCGATGAATTCCAATCCATATATATTGGCAAATACCTTGGCGTATAATTCATTGACCAGTTTCGTGACCGCATAAGGAGATAGCGGCTGTCCGATCCTGTCTTCCTGTTTAGGAAGATTCTTATCATCGCCATAAGTGGAAGAAGAAGCGGCGAAGACTATCCTCTTAATACCGCTTTCCTTGGCTGCGGTAAACATATTGAGGAAGCCGTCAATATTCACGCTATTGGTATTGATGGGATTCTTGATAGAACGAGGGACGGAGCCCAATGCCGCCTGATGGGTAATGGCATCCATACTCTGACAGGCATCCATGCAGGTTTGGAAATCCCGTATATCCCCCTTCATGAATTCGTACTTGGGATGGTTGATGAATTCTTCGACATTCCTCATAAATCCCGTAGATAAATCATCCAAGACACGGACTTTCGAAATCCTATCATCCTGCAATAGGGTCTCAACGATATTGGAACCGATGAACCCCGCACCTCCTGTGACAAGAATTTTCATACTTGCGTTTATTTTTTTGTTTTTAGGAATTAATTCGGAATAATCGAATATTCCGAATTAATTCCTAGGTGTTTTCAATATAATGTATCCGGGGTTTTTCCCGACTACAATGCCCCGACCACATGGAAATGGTGTTGGCTCCGGTATCAGCAATGAGGATATAATCTCCTTCATTTATTTCGGGTAATCGGATTTCCTTTTGGAGATAATCCCCTGAAAAACACAAAGGCCCTCCGATGTCATATTTTTTTTCTTTTCCGGATTTCAAATTGCCTTTCGAATCCAATACCGCTAGTTCATGATACGGCGGATGGGAACTATACACTTCACGAAGGAAAAGATCCGCACCTACATGTATCAAAGCGGTATTTATTTCATGATGTTCCAACACATATTCCACACGACTCAATACAAATGCATTATGTGCATGGACAAATCTACCATATTCGGTAATGATAGTATAATTATCAAAAATTCCCGGACATCTTTTTTTGAGGGCATCGGTCATTTGTTCCAAGCCCTGTTGTTCTCCTTGTTGCATGAGTGCAGGAAAACCACCTCCTATGTCTATGAATGAAATCCTATTCGGATGCCTTTCATTTATATCTTCTGCCAAATCGAAAACCCTTCCTATGGCTTCGACATGACTTTCGGGTACTCCTATTTCGGAACCGGCATGAACATGCAGGCCATTGATATTATTATTGATTCCAATTTGCCGAATAATTTCCTTTTTCAAGGATATGGGAATTCCGAATTTCGAACGAGCATCCGTTACATTGAAAATTCCCGGAGCATGTGTATCTATCAAGGGATTGATTCGAATACCGATATTCAAGTTTTCCGTATCGGATAATCTTTCCAATTCGGAAATACAATTTACATTCAGGTACATTCCGGAGAAAAGCGAATCGCATTTTTTGATTTCCTCCCTTGTTTTGACCGGAGAATCGAAAATTATTTTTTCATTGGGGCAACCGGCTTTTGCAGCTAACTGTACTTCCTCGAATGATGCCGCTTCCAAGCCGAAACCTTTGCCGACAATACATTCCAAAACACCCGGCAAATTATTTGTTTTTATTGCAGGGGCATGGATTATATTTTCCGAATCGAATGTACCTTTTAAATGTTCCAAACGATTTTCCAATAATTCTAAGGAATAAAAATAAATCGATTTTTCTTTTTGTAAATCAGGATTTTCATTGAATGCGTTTTTCACACATCCGCTTAAATCCTGCAAGGAAAACCTATATAATGAAACGGCTTGCTTTTTCATCCAAAATCCGCATGAATTCCCTATCGTTTTCGAAACGGGTAGCGGGGTCGATTTTCAAAAGATTATAAATATTATTAGCCCCTAGTGCGACCCTGACAAATGCACCACAACTGTATTTTACGGGTTGCCCGAAAAATACTTTATTGAATTTTCCTATTTCATAACTTCCTTTGACCATGACCTTGTAGAATTCTTTTAGGTCATCATAACTCAGATAAGTTCCGAATCTGGATTTTACCCTAAAAGAAATAATGCTTTGGTTTGTTTTTTCCTGATGAGGCATTAATTCAAAAACTTCGCTTTTATCAATACAATTCCGAATAACGGTATTCCATTCCGAAATAATCCTCAAAGAATCTTCTCTGGGGATTTCATTGAACCGTTCCATTTCATTCAGTGCGATTTCCCAACGGAGTGCCAAACCCCTATTTATTTTTTGCGGGAAGTTATTTCTTACATTGGAAAATTCTTCAGAAAAATCATAATAGGAAAAAATCTTATCGAAACCTTCAGTAAGGTTGGAGTCCAAAGAGGTATTATTTAATTTTTCGGTTAATTTCCTAGGCACTAACATCACACCACAGAAGGGAGGAGCCATATAAAATTTGGAACCGGTTATCATTACCATACATCCCATTCCGAGTAAGTGGTTGACCAGTCTTTTCGAATTTCTGAATTGACATAAATCAACGACCCACATGACTTCCTGATCCAGTTTCGGAATCATGGAAATGTCGTCTTCGATTCCCGATTTACTTCCAATAACCAAAGCTCCGATTTTGGATTGAGTCGGGCCTTGTAAAAGAACCTTACTGATTTCTTCACTATGTCGGACAATCCTGCCTTCGTCATTCCTTGCTCTGAATCTAGCGAGATTCACATCGTATCTCACATTGACTTCCTCACCTTTTTCTACTTCATTTCCGAACTGATTCCTACCTGCGTAATATTTCCCCAAGTAGGCCATCTGACTCCCCGAGCCTAATTCTTCCGGACAGGTAAGTATCAATAATATATCTTTTTCAGGATGAAGGATTTTTGAAAATAAAATCGGCAAGTATGCCAAATCACTTCCCGAAGGGGCAAAGATCAAACCGAATTCATCCTTACCCTCATAATTCAATAATTCCTTGATCCTACGGATTTGCTCGTTCCGGGTTTCGATGACATTTTGAGACGTTTCGAATTTTCCGGTTTCATCCAAAACCGAAACGGTCTGATGATTCAAGGTGGAACAGGTACAAGACCCCCTGTTCAATAATCCATCAAATTCCAAAGGATTGATGTGGTATTTATTTTTGCCGTCGGCCAATAAATCCAATCGTTCATCTCCTCCCTGAAAAATCACATCCGATATATCCTTGAGAATTTCCAATGGTTGTTTTTTTTACAATTTCCAATATTCAAAATCCTTTTTCTCCATTTTACCGTTTCCATAAATCCCTTTCAGGTCGATAAGGATTCCGTTGTTTACCATGATGGAAGAAAAATATTCTTTTCCGTACACCTGATATTCTGTGTGGCTAACTGCTACGATTACCGCATCATAATTAGAAGAAATATTTTCCGTCAAATCAATTTTGTATTCATGAGCCACTTCTCTAGGAGATGCATGGGGATCTACGACATCCACAGTTACCGAATAATCCATTAACTCCTTTATTAAGGTAGCTACTTTGGAATTCCGGATATCGGATACATTTTCCTTAAAGGTTATGCCCTTTACCAGTACTTTGCATTCGCTAGGGTTTTTTCCTCTTTGGATGAGCATCTGCACTAATTTCTTAACGATAAATGCCGGCATATAATCGTTGATTCTTCTTCCGGCCGCAATTACCTGAGGATCGTATCCCAATTGTTTGGATTTGTGCATCAGATAATAAGGATCTACTCCTATACAATGCCCACCCACCAAGCCAGGAAAGAATTTCAGGAAATTCCACTTGGTACCCGCTGCCTTGAGGACTTCTTGTGTATCGATGTCCATCTTATCGAAAATAATGGCCAATTCATTCATTAGGGAAATATTCAAATCCCTTTGGGTGTTTTCGATCACCTTTGCCGCTTCGGCTACCTTTACCGACGAAGCACGATGTGTTCCTGCGGTAATAATATGTGAATAAACCCTATCGATTTCCTCTGCGGATTCTTCATCCCCTCCGGAAACGATTTTGAGGATGGTCGTAAGTGTCCGTTCCTTATCTCCCGGATTGATCCGTTCGGGCGAATAGCCGAATTTATAATCTTTGTTTCTTTCCAGGCCGGACATTTCCTCGATAATCGGAAGACAATCTTCTTCTGTACACCCCGGATAGACCGTCGATTCGAAAACGACATAATCCCCTTTTTTGATAACCTTTCCTACGCTTTCGGAAGCCTTTAATAAAGGAGTTAGATCCGGAACCTTATGTTCATTGATATCCGTAGGAACGGCAACAACAAAAAAATTGGCTTTTGCCATATCTTCCACTTTCGTTGTAAATTCGATGTCCGTCCCGTGAAAGGCGGAACCATCCAGTTCCTTGGAAGGGTCCATTCCGTTTTTCATCATTCCGACCCTTTCTTCATTGATGTCAAAGCCGATAACTTTAAAATGACGAGCAAACTCCAAGGCGATAGGCAGACCTACATATCCTAGTCCGATTACAGCAATAGCACTTTCCTTATTTAATAGTTTTTGGTACATTGTTTCCGTATTATTCCCAATTTAAAAATTCCAATTCAGGCTCATATTGACCATCGTCTGCTGCCCTCTCATGAATTGTGGTGTGTATGAATTGGTATTGTCTGTTATTTTCGATCTGACCACACTTGCCCTAACAAGGATGTCGTGGAATATTTCATAATTCGCCGTCAAGCCGAATTCGGTATGTTTGTATTCTACTGATTCCATAAAGGGTACTCCCGAAATACCTGCAAAACCCGGCAGGAATCCATAATGCTCCGCATCAGGACCTTTCCTGATGGTTACATAATGTATTCTACATTTCAATTTTCGGATGGGTTTAAAACTCAATTCAAAATATAGTTCATCTGCATTATCCCGTAAATAATTTCCTAGATTATAGCTATTGTTTTCGAATGTTGTTGCATCCAGACCATGTCTATAGGTGTAAGGGTTCGAACGAGTATATTCGATAACGGCACCTATGTTTGTTTTTGCTACGTTGTGTAAAGCTGCTCCTAGTTTAAACCCAAGTTCATTCCTTTGTTTCTCTTCATCGAAAACGACAGAAAATTTCAGTTCATCAATAAACAAGGAGCCATATAAATGTGTGTAGGGAATATTCCTAGAACTGACATCCATGAATAATTGTCCATTCTGTCCTGCCCTATTCGATTGGCTACTCTGTGAATGATCTACAGAACGGTAGAAAAAGAACGGAATGAGGTATGCCGGGTTGAAATTGGAGTCGGAATAAATGGTAGAATTTCCGAGAGAAATATGTAGATTTTTAATCGGTTTAATAGTAAACATATTAGCAGCCATTGCCTTTCTGACAAAGATATCACGAGGTTCTCCATTAGATGCTATATATGTTCTTGTACTATCAATCACATCTGAATTGAGCCAACCATGGATATAATTGAATTCCAGCCATTTTACGGGTTCAACCCTGAGTTTAATCTGGGGGATTGCCGGGAAATTACCTGAAAAGATACTTGGACTCCTGTAGGTATTGCCCCAACGGAATTGATCCTGAATCAGACCGATTGCCCCCCAATCCCAAGAATAGGTAATACCTCCCCTTACTTCACTGAAATCCGTCAAGTCCTTATCCCTGTTGGGTCTGTTGACTCCGACAGGAATCATATTGAAATATTGTGGGTCAATCAAGACTTCGTTTTCGGCCACATCCCGAAAATTGAAATATGCAGCAAAACCTTTTCCTAGGTAGGCATTCACTTCCCCTCCATAATAGCGGCGGTAATTCCCTTCATTGACGATGAAATCTACACCTAATACGGGATTAACGGAAGCTTGGAATTTGTCCGAGCTATAAAAAATGGCATCCAATCTTTTTATTTCATTTCGATGGAACCAAGTTTTCTTGGAAAAGAATTTTACGGAGTCATACATTACATTCAATTCTTCCCTTCGGAGTTCTTTATTATAATCCTTTAGGAAGAAATCCAATTCTCCGTTCTGTCTTTTATTTAGACTTTCCCTTTTCTCGTCCAACTCGGCCAATTTATCGGCAATGGTTTTCCTAGAATATGGTTTGATAGCAGAATTGATTTCTATCAGTTTCTGTGCAGCTACCTCATCCAGAAATTCATAGATCGTAAATTTCGAATGATGTTGATATATTTCTTGGGCATCTGTTTGGGTTGCCAAGACGAGTAAAAGGATAAAAAGTGTTAGTGTTTGTTTCATTCTACGGATGGATAAATGATAAATCAAAAAGCGTTTTCTTGAGTTTTTTTACCGAAGACTGTAAGGTATACGATTCTCAGGTCGAAAAAGAACGACCAGTTCCTCAAATACCAAACATCGTGTTTGGTACGCCCTTCTTTTGCTTCCTTTGTTTCTGTCGGCCCACGATAACCATTGACTTGTGCCCAACCTGTAATACCCGGTTTAGTATAATGTCTTAAAATATAACTTTCGATTTCATGCCCTAATTCCTTGTCTAGACGAACCGGATGGGGACGTGGTCCGACCACACTCATATCTCCTTTGAAAACATTGAAGAACTGTGGCATTTCATCTAGGTTCGTCCGTCTCATAAATGCTCCGATTTTGGTAATCCGGACATCATCCTTGGTAGCCTGTTTAGTGTCTGCTTCATCATTGATTACCATTGACCTGAACTTATGGCAGATGAAGTGTTGATTTCTATAACCGACCCTTTCCTGATTGAAAAGTACAGGACCCGGTGATTGTTTTTTTATAAGGAATGAAAGCAATGGATACAACCAAGAAAGGAGGAATACGATAACCAAAGAGGAAAAGACAATATCGAATGTCCTTTTCAGGAAACGGTTTCTCAAACGGGCGATATCTTCATCCTTAACAGAAATGATGGGATAGCCATTATGCACTTCCATTTTCACTCCTCGTGAAATCAGATCCACTTCCAATGGAATAATCTTGAAATCCATAAAATTCAGAAGGGCATAATTCATGAGTTTCCTTACTTCAGTTCCTTTCATTTCATTGGAAGCATAGAGGATCATCCTCACATCGTTATTTTGAATATAATCATAAATCCCCTCAATGGTTCCGATTTTTTTATATGGTTGCGGAATATCCTTACCAAAAGATCCTAAATATTTTACTTTTCCCAAATGTGCATTACTGATCGTCCCTTCTACTTTTTTCAATACGTCACAATAACCGATGACGATATAATTCAACATTTCCACACGTCCTATATTCGGGATGTATCTTTTCAATAGAAAACGGCCTAACGGCAATAGCATGGCCAAGGTAATATAAAACACTACAAAGAATTCCCATCCGAATTCAAAAAGGGAAACATAAATAATCGCCAATCCAATAAAATGAAGCACGTAGTTATTGAATACACTTTCCATTTCAACTTTGAAGGTCGTGTATTCGAATCTGCCATATAGTTTATTGGCTAAGGCCAATGTGGAGAACCATAATAGGTTGATGATTATACCAAGATAGAAATGTTCCTTTTGTGCGGTCAGATCACCTGACACCAAAAAGAATGTTACAGAATAAGATAGGTTTATCCCTATCAAATCAATAAGCATCCTTATTAATTTCTTAGAGTGGAGCATAGTTTAGCTGGTCCGATCAGATTTAATTAATGATGCCATACTCTTTTCAAAATTGGAAAGAATATTATCCTTATCCAAATTTTCCTTTGAATAATTCCTTGCGTTGCTTTTGATGTTTTCCATATCTCCCGATATCGCTTTCAGGATTGCATCTTTCAAGGCTCGGGTGTTTTCTGGTTCGATTACGACTCCCATTTTATTTCCATTGACGACCTCTTCCAAGGAGGAATCGGGATTAGCGGTAACAATAGGACAACCGCCCGATGCCAGAATACTGGTCAGTTTGGAAGGCAGCACCAAGTCGGATGCATCTTTTTTCTGCAAGACCAAATGTACATCACCTGTTGCCAAAAGTGCCGATAATTTCTCATAGGGTTGTAAAGGATGGAAATGAACGTTTTCCAATTTTTTTTCTTCCCTTGCCATTTTCACCAAGTCGGCTTTTCCGGTTCCGTTTCCAACTATCAAAAATTGGATTTCATTGTTTCCCTGCAATTCTTCGGCTACTTCAACCAGATGTTCCAAGCCTTGTTTCTGTCCTAGGTTTCCGGAATACAGCACGATTTTCTGTCTGTTGGAAAATCCGAATTCCTTTTTCAAGGATTCCTCTTTGGACATCGGGTAAATAACATTGGCATCCACCCAATTCGGAAACATCATCATTCTTTTATTAGGAATTCCTTTGCTTACGATTTTATTCCACATGCCTTCGCTGATAGTCGAAACCTTTGTGGAGTTTTTCATGATGAATTTTTCTATTCCGAATAATAAATTGAGTAATCCGTCATTTTTTATCATGTTCAGATCCTTGGCAATATCTATCTGCAAATCCTGCACATGATATACCATTGGCACACGGAATATTTTGGAATACAACACACTTAAAATTCCGGAAGGAAATGGTGGACAAACCGTAATAATTATATCCGGCCTTGAAAAGATTTTAGGTAACCAATAAATCAACGAGGCCAAAACGAATAATCCTTCGTGAATTATCTTTTTTAATGCCGATGCATTTTTAGGAACATACAAAGGGCATCTCCTTACTTTCACACCGTTCAGTTTTTCTGTAAAGAACCATCCTTTTTTCTTGTATTCGGAGTCCACTTCCCAATCCGGATAAAAAGGTTTTCCGGTGATGACTTCCACATTATGTCCTCTGGCAGCTAACCACTCCGACATCTCTCCGGAATATTTTGGAATACCAATCATATCCGGATGATAATGTATGCCGTAAACCAAGATTTTCATTTTCTTTCCTGCCATTTCCTGCTCTAAGGTAGAATGATTTTCTCCTCTAATAATTTATCAGACAAAGCCTTCGCTCCGTCCATATTCGTATGCAATCTATCTGCAAAATGATTTGGGTCCGTCAGGCAGAGAGAACAATCATATACTTTAAGTCCCGTCTGTTTTTCCATTTCGGCCAAGGTATTTTCCAATCCCTGCATTTTGGCTCTATAAGACGGCAGATAAGGTGCCAGGAATAATTGCACCCTTATATTTTTCTGTTCCGCCTTTTTAATAAATGCCTTAAGTTCGTCCATTAAATCCTTATCCAATTCCACATTGAAAGGCTCCATTTCTTCGGTCTGTTTTTTCAGGCCGTCGGAAATTTTAGCCTTCATGATCCAAGCATCGTCTTTTTTATTGAGATAAAATAAATTCCTTAATAATAATCCGGAATTATATTTCAACAAGGAAAACACTTGGCTCGAATAATAAAGCTTGGGTGATTGTTCTTTCAATAATTTCGAAATCCTATCCGAGTAATCCGAATAGATAATATATTGATCCGTATTATTCGTCCGATCTTTTTTATAGAATAAATTGGTTACCTCTATGACTACGTTTTCCGGTTGGTTTTTTTCGATATAATCTTCAAGGAAAATCATCATGAGTTGTGCGGGGAGTCCGTTATTGGACATATTTTTTACGGCGATATTATGTTCATCTTTAAAATGAGGTGTAAAAAAAGTATGCACCCCCCTTGAATTTCCGATTACCATATTTTCATGTGGCAATTGTTTATTATACAATTCCACATACCTGAATTTACTCTTGGATAATAATCCTTTGATGGCCCATGCTCCCAAACGATCACCGATAAAAAGAACGGCCAAAAATACCAATATGCCTATTATCGCTTTTTTCATTTTATCAACCTTAGAATTGGAAGTAAATAAATTGATTGGATGAGAACGTTCCGAAAAGGAAAATCATCCAAAGGATGAAAGCGAATCCTACATAGCGGAAAAACGGTCTATTCAGTAACATATTCGGTAAGTCATATTTCAAACTGAATAATTCGCCGGCAATGAGCATTCCTACTAAAAGAAAACATTCCATCACAACAAATTTATGTCTGACCGAGCCGAAACTCAGATTATCAAAAGATGCTATTCTTTCGATAACTAGAAATGCTTCTCCGAATGTTGGCGCCCGGAAGAAAATCCAAGCCAGACAGGTTAACATGAACACTGTCAGCATGCTCAATCCGGCAACAACGACTCCGGGCAATGCTTTTTTCATGGCCTTGTTTATCGGTTTGAACAATCGTTCCAATATCAGATATAAACCATGTAGGAATCCCCAGAAGACAAAAGCCCAACTGGCTCCGTGCCACAGACCGCCCAATAACATGGTCAGCATCAGATTCCGATAGGTAAAGAAGGTACCTCCCCTATTTCCACCTAGAGAAATATAAAGGTAATCCCTCAACCAACTGGATAGTGAAATGTGCCATCTTCGCCAGAATTCGCTGAAGCCTTTTGAAAAATAAGGCATGTTGAAATTGGGAGGGAATTCATATCCGAGCATTTTTGCCACACCAATAGCGATATCCGAATATCCGGAGAAATCGCAGTAAATCTGGATGGCATAGAAAAAGACGACTATGGCCATATTCAGGGAAGAAAACATATCGGGATTGGCAAATCCCTGATCGACAATGACGGCTACCGAATCTGCCACCACCACTTTTTTGAAGAATCCCATCAGGACAATTCCCAAGCCGAGGATCATATTCTTCATCACGAATTTATGTTCTTCGTGGAACTGCGGCAACAGTGTTGATGCCCTTACAATCGGGCCGGCCACCAATTGTGGAAAGAAGGCCACATAGGTCGCAAAAGTCAGTATGTTTTCTTCGGGTTTCAGTGTTTTCCGATATATGTCGATGGTATAACTCATCGTTTGGAAGGTATAGAATGAAATACCTACCGGCAGTATGATTTTGAGGGTACTTTCATGAAATTGGAAACCAAGAAGATCGGTTATATTTTGGAAACTGTCTATAAAGAAATTCAGGTATTTGAAAACGGCCAGCATCCCCAGATTGAACACCATACTGATAATCAACAAGCGTTTTCTTTCCTTGTCATCATTGCTTTCGTACATCTTGCGACCTACGAAAAAGTCAAGTACGGTGGACATTGCGATTAGGGATAGGAATCTCCAATCCCACCATCCGTAAAAGAAGTAACTTCCTACCAGACATAATAAGAGTTTTCCTTGCTTACTTTTTATGGAAAAGTAGGCCAATAGAAAGACTCCGAAAAAAATGAGGAATTCAAATGAATTGAAAATCATTTATAAGACGGCTTCTAGTTGGTTATCGAATTTCGAAATGTGTTTTTTAATTTTCGTATTAAATCGTAAAAGGGTTTCGGGGATTAAGCAACCGTTGTTTTCTCCAGTGCTTCTTTTATTTCCATTTCCTTTTCCGTAAGGCTCAATGCTTTTTTAATCGTATCTGCATTGAATGTAGATATAATATCTGAAATGGTTTTATCCGTATATTCGTAATCGACAAAATCGAACATTCTTTTGATTTCATTGGGGTCCTGCATGATTTTTTCCAATTTAAAAGAGGCCATATTTTCTCCATATAACTCCTTGAAAACCGGTTTTAACGACTCTGCCTTACGGAAAACCGAAATGAGGTATTGCAGATGCCCTTTTTCCTTGACGATTTGTGAAAAACCCTTGAGTTTCGTTCCGAAAGGAAGTAAGTTTTTCACCTGTCTTATCCAAAGCATCCCTAATACGTAACGAATGAAATAAAACAAATCCGAGATTCGGATTTGTTCGAAAAGCGACCGTTTACCTACTGCTCCGGCCAATGCTTCAGAACCTGTTTCAACGAAATATTTTTTCAAAACGATGGATGGTTTAAAAGAATCATTGGCTTCGGATCTTTTTAGATTCGAAGAAATACATTTTACGGCATCCCTTTCTATATATACTAATTTCGCATCGGGAAAAACAGCGTGGACTAATTGTGGTCGGATACAATTGGGTGGAGATTTTTCAATCAGCCTATTATTTCCCGCCGCATCCAACATTGCATTCCGGATGTACTCTATATTTCCCGGTTTCAAATCGTATTCCTCATCATTGAGGTATTTGAAATTGCCTGATTTCCATAAGGCATGAGGCTCTACCTCCATATGTACGTCGGGCATATTTCCCAAAACATGAGTCGTTATGGTCGTACCTGAACGGGCCATTCCCACTACGATAATCGGAGCCAAACCGCTTTTATTCTTATCTGCCATTATTTTACCAAGTAACTTTTTGTCCGAATTTCTGAAGGGTCTGCCTGTATTCCTGCCATTCTCCTATATCGGACCAGGATTGTTCACTTACGGGAAATACACCAACCCGGCCACCCCTTGCGATGATTTTTTCCATCAAATGGGTAATGTGGAAGAACTCATTTTCGGGAATATCGGCTAATAAATGTGGTTCGACAATATACATTCCTGCATTGACAAAGAATGTCAGTTCGGGTTTTTCCTTGAGTTCCTTCAACAGACCATCCTGTCCCATTTCCAATGTTCCATAAGGAATATTGTATTGTTTTATGGCTGCGACCAATGTGAGTTCGTTCCGGTTTTTTTTGTGATATTCATAAACTTCGTTGTAATCCTGTTCGATGATGATATCACAATTGGATACGAAAAAAGTACGGTCTATCTTATCCTTTAGGAGGTGGAGACTCCCGGCAGTTCCCAGAGGTTTGTCCTCTGTGAAATAATGCATGTCATATCCCCTGTCCTTGATATTGTTGAAATAGTTTTCAATCATATCCGCCTTATAATTGACGGAAATATGGAATGAGTCGGCTCCCATTTCTACGAATTTTTCGATAATGAGTTGGACGATGGGTTTTTCTCCGAGCGGGATGAGGGGTTTGGGAATGATATTGGTAATGGGTCTTAGTCGGGTTCCTTTCCCACCTGCCATGATGACGACCGGCAAATTCAGGTTTCCTTTGGATTCCTTTCTTTTTTCATCGAAAAGATCATTCCAGAAAAGAATATCTTTCAATCGGCCATCGGTATCTACAATCGGCATGAATTCAGTCCGTAGGCTGATCATTGTTTCCTTGACCTCTTCCAAGGAGTCGGTATCTTTGGCGAAGATGACGTCCTCTCTTAGTACATCGGAAATCTTCGCATTGAAATTCTGATTCCGAATCAATCCCCTTTGGATATCTCCGATACTGACTACGGTGGAATATTCTCCATTTTCTGTTACGATGAGTAATTTCCTTCTTACTTCGTCCATCTGTTTGATGGCCTTGAGTATCGGTTCGTTTATGTCTATGAGTAGGGGTACGAGTCCTTTCTGTTCGAAGTCCATTATCTGTTTTTTAATAAGAATGTTTCAACCGGAAATGCCAGTCCTTACATTTTCTGATCCAAGTTTTGTCCTTTTTCGATATGGGCGAAGTTAGGGATAATATGTTTTAGGAAATCAACCATTTCCTTTTTGCTAAGATTATCCCTTGTGAATAATTCGTTGAGTTCCTTAAATATGACGTCCACTTTTTCAAAAGTCATCCTTTTGGCATTTTTGATTACACCTAAACTTCTGAAGGTATTCCGGTCGAGTTCTTCTCCTTCGGTAAAAAATTCTTCATATGATTTTTCACCGGAGGTGGACGGTTTTGTAAAATAAAGAGGGTATGAAGGTGAATTTGCATTTATATTATCTGCCTTGTTTTTAGCCTCTTTTTCAGAATCACAAAAATCCGGTATATAGCCTATTGCTTCCAATAATTTGACGGCGATGAAATCAAAGGTCTGCATATTTTTGACAGGGTCGAGCTTTGGGAAAAATATATCTCCCGACTGCCCCATTACGCAAGCTAAAAGACAAATCTGTCCGGCTTCTTCGGGCGAAACGAAATATCTTCTAATATCGAAAGGTCCGGAAAGCGGCTGTCTTTTATTCAGTCTGTCAATAAATCCGATGGGTAAACTTCCGTTTGAAAAAGCGACATTGGCAAAACGGGCTGTCGTTATCGGAATTTTTTGGGCATAGGTCAGAATGACTTCTTCCATTAATTTTTTGGATGCCCCCATCACACTGACGGGATTGGCTGCCTTATCCGTTGAAACACAGAAAAAGTGTTTGGGTGGATATTCCAATAATAAATCCAAAAGCGGTTTGGCTTTAATTACATTATTCTTAATCATCGCTTCGATGGAATAATGATCCTTTTCACTTCTGACATGTTTATGTGCTGCGAAATTGGCCACGATATCGAAGGGGCCGTTTTCGATGAAAAGCCTTCTGAAAATGCTGTCGGAAAAATCAAGGGGATATGTTTTTATTTCTTCGGGTGCCTTAATTGCAGAAGAACTTCTGATATCCCTTACCACTTCGGTCAAGCCGTTTTCATTCAAATCGATAACATATAGTGTTTTCGGTTCGAAGCGGAGTAATTGTTTGATAAAATTAAGTCCGATGGTACCGGCTCCTCCTATGACCAATGCTTTTTTTCCGTGTATCCTTTCCTTCAAGGTTTGGGCATAGTATTGCATATCTGCCTCGAAAAAACTTTCCTGTCGTCCAATGATGCCTTTTATCAACTGGCTGAGATCAAGATTCAAGGTACTTTTCATAAATTATCCTATCTAAAAAATCAAATAAATCTTAGTAATAACAATTTTTATACTGAGGTATTATCTCCAAATGTCTGAAGAATACCTTCTCTCCATCCGATTTCGGGTTTCCATCCACAGTCTTTATAAAACAAATCCATGTCTGCACAGATTTCTTTTACTTCGTGTTTGAAGGGAGGGAACTGATCGGGCAAGTAATTGAATTCGGAATTGACATTTTTCACTTCATCCAAAAACTGTCGGATACTGATTTGTTCTCCCAGACCTATATTGTAAGTATCCGATGACAATTCTTTTTGTGATAATAAAAACAATGCCTTACAGCAATCATCCACATGGACATAATCCCTTTTCGAATCTACTCCACCTAATGGGAGTGATTCCATTTTCCCGGAATTTTTATTTTGTTCAATATGATTGGAAATTCGTCCGGCAAACAATCTCCTAGACATCCCTCTTCCGTATAAATTAAAAATACGTGCAATGACACATTCTATATTATCATGCAATAGAGCGTATTTTTTCAAGACCAATTCTGCGGCATATTTACTGATGCCGTAATTATTAATGGGTTTTATGGATTCATTTTCGCTGACCGGATTCTTGCTTGGTGTTCCGTAAACCGCACAAGTTCCTGCAAAAACAATTCTGACTTTATTTCGTAATTCCGTACAGGCATCCAAGAGGGTTTCCGTTCCTCCAATATTCAAAGAAAGTATTTGATTGAGATCGGGGTGATTGAATAATCCGGCTAAGTGAAAAATAATATCGGGTTGAAATTCCGAAACGATTTTTTCCACTGTTCCCTTATCTAGCAAATTACATTGTTCTATACGCTCACCTTTAGAAACGATGTCCATACCTTTTATTTCGAAACCACCTTCCGCATCCAACAAACTGATAATCCTTTGCCCTAAAAAACCACTGGCTCCGGTAATCAAAATCTTTTTTGCTTTCATTTTTTTTTACTCTTTTCTTCCGCTATCCCCGTAATATACCCCATTGTTTCATCAATGCATTTCTGCCAAGAATATTTACCTGCATATTCCATTGCTTTTATAGCATTGGCTTTTCGTTTTTCGGGATTTAACAACATTTCCTCCAGACCTCTCATTGTATCTTCAACAGAAGTCGGATCATAATAGAATCCGGCATCTTCTAAAAATTCCGGCATTGGATTAAAATTAGAACAGGCAATCGGTCTGCCCGATATCATATATTCTATTAAAGTGGTTGGCATATTTTCACAGGTAGAAGAAAAAGCAAGACCATCCGTTTCTTTTACAAGACTCAATATTTTTTCATAGGAAACGTAACCGTGGAACTTTATAATTTTTTGTTCGGGATCATTATCCGCTATGATTTTCTCCAACTTGTCAATCGAGCGTTTAAAATTCAATTGGCCACACAAATTCAACTCCAGGGGATAACCTTTTTTCCTCAACCCCACGATTGCTTCTGCCAAAATCCACTGATGCTTATATGCCGAGAACATGGATATGTATAAAATCCGATATGGATTTTCATTGGAATATTCCTTGATATTTTTTTGAGGTTTTATATCATTCTTAAACGCAGTAGAAGCTCCGAAGTTAATGATTTTGGAATCCCTCACCTGTACGTAATTTTCCGTAATATGTTTTTTAGCATATTGGGAAAGAAAAATCATTCCATCCGCTTTTTTAAATGTTTTTCGTTTACTCCTCAACAACAATATCATCTTCAACCTCATCCAAGAAAACAAATCATATCTTTTCCTTTCCACTTCTTCGAAAGGAAGGATATTTAAACTTGCAGAAACAAAGGGTCTGAAATCCCCTACATAAATACCTCCCGGAGAATAAAGTACATCACATTCCTCCTTCACTAACTTATCCAAGTGTGCATTCTGCCAATATTTCCTATACACCAATGATTTGTTCAATAAAGGCGGAGCTACTTTCTGCAACCATTCCACGTCAGGGAAACGATCCAATAAATAATCGGGTGCCCAAACTATTATTTTCCGAATATTAAATTTATCCGGCTTTATAAAATTGAACAATTTTACCAGATACCCAGACTGCCCTCCACTGAACATATTGGATGCATCAATTCCGATTACCCAACCCTTACTCTTCATTATGGAATTTATTGTTTGCTGATTTCAAATGACATTATTACCCTGAATTAAAACCAATTCCGATCTTTTTCATATCCGAACCGAACCAATTCTTTTCCCGCATGTTTATCGAACATTGCCGCAGCTTCATCTCCGAAATAATTCTTCCAATCCCCGGCAATTCCTTTTCTAAGGAAATGATCTTTTTTCTCAGTCCCCTTTTCTCTTTTGGATTGATTTTTAAAAGAATATTTTTCTTCTATCCCCCTAAGTCTATCCAAATTCGGTTCTTCCCCCAATTTCTTATACAATGCATTGAACATCGTTCCTGCAGTATCTTCCAACAAATCCTCATACCGAATAAAAACGACACCTTCTTTGCCCCAATAGGAATTGACATGATCCTTCCAAGAAAATTTCCCGGGCTTTTTACGATACTCGGTAAAAATAAAATCAATGTATTTCGGAAGATTCCCTTTCACATCATCATAATCATCAAAAGGACACATGGCACGATAAGTGTCTCTTGCATGTGCGGCCATTCTTTTATTCCCAATCATCATGTGATGATAAAAAGAAATTATAACATCCCTTCCATCTCTAAGGACACAGAAAGGTTTTTCAAATTTATCGCTGTGCAATTCATGACCATGCATAATGCTGGATTCGAATTTAGCACCTATATTTCGAGGAAAGGGTTTTTCCAAATAATCCGCCAACATCTGAGCCACCCAAGATCCTCCCGATTTAGGAAATTCACTGACCAAAACGAGATCCAATTTTTTAGAAAGGAAGTGCCACATGAATAACCTTTTCATATGATCCACCCTGATTTCCAATTTAGATCTTTTTTCTATCGCACCCATTTAACTATTAGTTCTGATATTTTTTCAATTCTAGTATATTATTTAGGATTAATATCCTTCATGCATACCGTATCCAACTGCCCGGATTTCCTCAATTCGGCTGCCTTTGACAAAACGGCTTCGAACGCATTCAAATGCTCATCCATTTTATATCCGAAATTAAATGGATGAAACCACAAATGGAATATTTTATTTTTCCGCACTGCTGCTTCTAAACCTTTAATTCCTTTGGTTTTTAAAATCCCTACTGGAATATTTTTTCTAATTCCAAAATGCCTTATCCTAAAAAGCATTGAGCCGGGAATATTTATCATACCATCAGGATTTTCAATCGGATCGACCACCTCAGGAGCAGTGGGTAAAATACCATCTAATGGTTGTAGGATTTTTTTAAACGGCGACGGCCAATTAGCATACCAAACCTTATCTATTCCTCTATAATTCCGCAATCCTTTTTCCGATAACAAATCGACAAAACCGATGTCGTTCCGTGGAAAAACAATTGACTCAATTTTTCGATCATAAGAATCAAATACTTCCAAAAAAGCATCAATATCTTTTTCTACCAACGCCCTTTGTTCCTTACCATATCTTCCAAAATGAATATGATGATAGGAGTGGGTTGCAATTTCATGCTGTACTTTTGAGGCAATTATTTTCTCAATGATATCCGGGGCGACCAAATAAGGGTTTTCTTTTTTATTCAGTTCCGGGTCATTATTTATTTTCTTATTGGATAAATGAGGAAAAAAATCAGCTATTTCCAACACTCTATTTCTGCTATCTTCTTTCTCTATCATTTTTCCTACGATAGCCCAAGTAGCAGGAATATCGTACTTTTCAAAAAGTACGATTAAGCGGTCTATTACCTCCCTTGTTTTCTCATACAAAGGATAAAAACTTTTTCTTTTTTCTTCAAAGGGCAACCACCCCCAGGCAATTTCCGTATCCAATGAAATAACAAATTTACCCTTTTTCATTCCCTCCTCTCAATTAATTTTTATTCCAATATAATTCACTACCAATCAATTCTTTCAAACGGGAGTATTCTTTGGCATAATAGGATTCCAGAAAAGAAATGGATTCATCAGATAATTCCTGTGATTTAGCTTTTTCCATATTGACTGATCGGTACATCGGAGTGACCACCTTAGCGGCAGCTTTCACTACCTTATTAAATCCGGGAACGGCAACACTTATTTTCAGTGCTGCTTTACGGGTATTAGCATATAGCGAATGTAATGCCCGATTATTCACCTTTTGACTTTTATTCAACTGTTCGAATTCGTAATTTTCATAAAAGCCTTCCGAAATGCCTAAATCCTTTTCCATTTTTCCCATAAACCTCTCCGGGTCATCCGTCATTTCTTCAAAAAAGTAAATGGAAATTTTTTCTTTCTCAAAATAATTAAAAAACCGTCGGATATAATTCGAATAATTTCCGGTTTCCAATGCCACTAAAGGAGCCTTATCTGAATTTCTTTTTTCGGCCTTATTCATTTCTATGAATTCTGCCAATGTGGTTTCTTCCGGAAGTTGTCCGATTTGCTTACCGAATTTGAACCAGGACATCAACCTGTTTAGGGGTTCACGTAATATGAAAATTATTTTGACCTTTTTTCCCTTGAAATACCTGGCCATTTTTTCCGGTGTTCCCTCGGAATACATATAATCCGGTGTTGCTTCCAGTTTTATTTCCGTTTTAGCATTATTCGGAAAATATTTCTCAAATAGCGTCGGGTCAGATTCGTAATCATATACCGGCTTCTGGTTTAACAAGGGGTAGTCCTTATCCAGAAAAAAATTGGTTTGTTTTACATTAGAGGGGCAAATATCCGGATGATCCCCCAAATATTTGAACAGGGAAGTCGTCCCTGCCTTATTTGTACCTGCTATGATGATATATTGATCTCTGCCTACCATTTCAAGTGGATAATTGTAAAATCTTTCTTTCTTTATTTCTTTTTATTTCTTCAATGTAAATAAATAAAAGTGCGAAATAAAAACTGAGGATCAACCATTCCATTAATGAAAAATCCCCGGCACCACCTGAAACCTGAACCCTGAATAAGGGTTGAGCCGGTAGGACCAGCATCCATTCAATCGAAAAGGGTATCAGGGGAAGGATTCTCTTCAATTTATATTTCAACATTTTGAATGCAAATCCGAATAAAAGATAGAGATAGAAAATCAATCCTGCCAAAAAGCAAAAAACGCCACTCATGTACCAGTTATTCAACATGAAATTGTGTATATATCCTTCATGTCCCGGCTCGAATTCCCCTTTGGCCGCCAAACCATATCCAAACCAAGGGCGGGCAGATATTTTCTCAACTGCGATATCGTACATATCCAATCTTGAACCTTCCTGAATTTCAGTAAACCTTCCCAATAAGGCACTCGTCGCACTGAGTATCTGCTCCGAAAACATTATGAAAAACGAACCTACTATCGTTATCCCTAGTAATCCTAACAACAGATATTGTGGTAGTTTTTTTTCAAATGTCAGGAAAACAAATAAAAATGCAGATGCGGCAAATCCTATTATATTCGATCGGCTTACCGTCAATAATAAAAAACCCAGCGCCATATATTTAGCGGTTGAAAGAACCAGATTTCTTTTTCTTTGGAATAAGGATATGACATAAAAATAAATCAGAAAACCTGTTGCCAGGTTATTTTTCATACTTGTCAATACCGCCTCGTCACTATTATTATTGATATTCGATAATGTCCAGATATCGAAGTTGAATAATTCCTTATAAAATCCATACATCAATAATTTCGGATTACCACTCAATAATCCGACGGCGATGGTTTGGAATACATTCATGTTCATCATTTTGAAGGCCACGTATGCATAAATGATGAAGAGGACGATTCCTATAGCTGCTGCATAACAAAGGTATTTTGTCATATTCAATCTTACCATTTCCATGAGGAAAACGGCAAACAGAATGAATACCAAATAATATACAAAGGTTTTGAACAAAAAAGATATGGCCAAACCTAAATCCGGCGCCCAAAAAAAGGACATGAAATACATAACGTATAACACCAGATATAACATTAGAAATACCTGAAAACGCTTGACGAAGGCCCATACTCTTAATCTGAAATCCTTGAACAACACGCCCATAAACATCAGCATCATAAATATATGGAACTGTTTGAAATTCAGACTTCCGAATTTCAGTAGGGCAAACCATTGGAATAATAACAGCGTTATAAATAAACATGAATTCGCAGTGATAAAATACCGATATATGGCATTAGATGACGTTATCAAAAATTACGGTATTTTTTATCCGATTCGGATTTTGGCGGTTATTCATTATCTCCGGAGCTTAATCTGCTTCTAAATAATTTGGGAATCGTTATGACCTTGAATTCCCTAAAAACAAAATAGGCTGCCAATAAATTTTGGGCTATGTCTGCAACCGACGAAGCTATGGCTGCCCCCATCACACCTATTCTAGGTAATAAAATAAGGTTGACTGAGATAATAATGATTGACGAAAACATTGCCGTATTTCTCATCAATTTTTCCCGTCCCCCTATAATCAATAACAATCCTACCGGCCCCAACATTACGTTAACGAATTTCCCTAACAGAAGAACTCTCAATAATATTCCCCCTTCGGTAAAATCATCTCCGAAAAGAGACATCGTAAAATTAGAAAAGATAAAAAGAAAGACGAATAAGGGTGCTGCCAAGATACTCACCAAAAATGTCGCCTTCTGTACCGTTTTTTCAAGTGTGAAAACCTGTCCCTTTGCAAAAAAGTGCCCAACCTTCGACGCTAGAATCGTATTGAAAGCGATAAGGAAAAGACTGGTCATCATAGCGACTTTCTGGGCATTGAAAAACTGCCCTGTCTTATCATCCGTTACCCATACCCCTAATAGGATAATCGGAACGGAAACATTTATCTGATGAAAAATAGCTAATCCATAAAGCGGAATGCTACTCTTGAACAAATGGTTCAGACCGAAAGTATCCGTTGTTTTTGCAGAGGGTCTTTTTAATTTTTCCGAACCGAAATACCACATGAGTAAGCCTCCCAATGCAATAAGAACTACTGCAAAATCATATGTCCAGATAATTCCGAGTAGTCCCCAATCCGGCACGATGAAAAATACGCCCAATATACCGATGACCGGTACAAGGCTCCTTAACATCAGACTGGTGGTTATCATTTTCAATCCCTTGAAGGATTCTGTCAGATTGGCAATAAATGCCAAGGGAACAACCGAAATAATAAACCACCGTAAATACTCGCCTAATGCCTCTCGTTCCAATGCTTCGAAAATCCAATCACTTAGGAACCAAAGCAATACCGAAACAGTTAGACCGGCGGTAAGGGAAACCAGGCTTCCCATTGAAAACACCCTGCGGGCTCTTTTCCAATAATTATCCGCCGAATAAACCGGGATAAATCGAAGTAGTGCCTTATCAATTCCCAGGTTTCCTAGTATCGAGGCAATCAATATGATATTCAGACAATAGGAATATTTCCCCATTCCATCTGCCTTGAGTGCCCTCGACAATAAAAGGATGAAAAGAAATTGAAGTAAGGTCGAACCGATTTTGAATACAAATGAAATCGATGCCCACTTGGTCATGTCCCGGGTATGGGCATCACCTAAAAATGATTTTACCTTGTTCTGAATTTTGGTTGCTGACATCCTAATTAGGAAAAACCGGTGCGTTGATTTGTAGTCTAAAATTGTACAACAATAGAGGAGATGATGTCGAATTCAGGAATATCGACGATTATCGTACCATCATTAGTCTGTACAAAATCCATTTTTTTTCCACTTAGGACATCTTCTATTTTCTTAGGTTTTTGGCTTCCATAAATCGGTTTGATTTTAAGTGTTGCGTTTTTAGATATTTTGAGTTTCTTACGCAACTGCAAACTCTGCTTATAACGGATTTCCTTGTTCTTGGATTTTTTTCCTATGGCTACCCAAGAGTAATCATTCATGCAATTGACAACCAGTTTTTTCTTTCCATTATGGATGAAGGATGCTGTCTGTACCTTATCCGCCAAGCCGGTGATCCGAGTCGGGGAATTTTGGAATATTTCCGGATATTCAGACATTAAGTCCTGCATGGATTTATTTTTTGTCTGCTCGGTATTCCATTTTCCGGAAGGATAAATCACCTTTCCTCCCCGGCTTTCGAATTGTTGTAATTCCCTTTTCATCGCAGGGGTAAGACTTCCTTTATCAAATACGAAGATATATTTGTAACCTGCCGTTTTTCCTTTTTCCAACTGGGCATCCGTGATGAACCCGGCAGGAATTTTCTGATCCATCATCAATTCAAAGACACCGTTTATCGGTAATAATATATTTTCCCAGGCTTTCCGAGGAGTATTATAGTATTGTTCTCTGGCCCGTTCCGAAAAATGAATGCCCACCCATCTCAAAGGGCGTGTCCCTGCCATATGGGGAGAAACCATTTTTCCCAATGCAAATGATGATATAAACCGATCTTCATTCAATTCCGTATCATCAATATCCAAATTGGCAAAACATCCATGTCCCATCATACCCGCTGTTGCCGCCAGACAGGACTCCTCATCTTCCACTCCATGAGTCCAAACATGAGGAGGTGTTCCATTGGATGCATCCCTTGAAAGGATGAATCCCTTTGCCATCTGTATATCCTTTTCTATCGGATAGGTATTCAGTTCGGGAACAAAATAATGGTTGGCCTTTCGTTTCATCAACATATTATGGGCCAGTACATATTCCGTTTTCATCACATCGACATCATCAAACAATTCGCTGTCCATATGGGTATCCGACATCGTAGGCCAAGTGGCCGAACCCCATAACAGAACCACATCCTTATCCTGGGCCTTCAATGTTTCCCTGATTTTTTTCTGGGCTTTCAGTATCGTCCGGTTCGTAAAATCATTATAAGCGATACCGGCCGGCCCGTTTATATTCGTAGGGGCAGGTTGTCCTGTCAATTTCTTATACTCGTTTTTACAAAACCTACAAAAACAACCATTGACGGGCATATGGATTTCATCAAAATAAAATCCGTTGACCCCCATTTCCAACAATTCGGACAATCTTGTAATCAGAAAACTGCGATAAGGTGAATTGAGGCACATCATAGCTCCACGTTTGGTCATGACTTCTTCTCCTTTCACATCCACACAAACCCAATCGGGGTGTTTCTTTTTGGCCCACTTATCTTCCATATGCCGGTAATAAGCTATGATTTTCATATCATTCCTCTCGGCATTATTTATCATTTTCCGAACCATATTTTCATCCCTGTTCAGTACTTTCAGGGATTTTTGCCCCATCTTACTCCCCCACCAAGCTCCTTCTCCCGATGTTTTGAAATGCCGGGTATAGACCTCTACTCCCATATCGGATAATTTATCAGCTACGGAAAGGAAATGAGGTTCTTCTACTTTGGCTACCGGGAATCTCGTATGTGCCTGGACACGGTTTTCCTCCATCCAATCGGGTAGGTGGCTCGGTGTCCAATAACTCAAATCATACATCATGGATCGTTTAGTGTTGCTATGACTGTCTGCTTCCTTGTATCCGACCTTGTTTTGGTTCGTTTTACAGGAAAACAGTATTAAGAAAAAAATGATGGGAGTGGATGACCAATAATTGGACAATTGCATACAGTCAGGTTTTATTATTCCTCTTACTTAACGACTTTTTTGAAGTATTCATATGTCCTTCTCAATCCTTCGAAACGATCTACCCGAGGTTCCCAGTCCAAGACTTCCTTGGCTAAGGAAATATCCGGACGTCTTCTTTTCGGGTCGTCTTTGGGCAGTGGTTTATATATTAGTTCGGAAGTTGTCCCCTCTACCAACTTGAGGATTTCACGTCCGAAATCGTTCATGGTGATTTCGGAAGGGTTTCCGACATTCACCGGAAGGTGGTAATCACTCAACAATAATCTGTATATACCTTCTACCAAATCATCGACATAGCAGAAAGAACGGGTTTGTGTCCCATCTCCGAAGACGGTCAGATTTTCGCCCCTGATGGCTTGTGAGAAAAATGCCGGTAATACACGGCCATCATCAGTTCTCATCCTCGGGCCGTAAGTATTGAAAATCCTTACGATTCTTGTTTCCAGACCGTGATAGGTGTGGTAAGCCATCGTCAATGCTTCTTGGAATCTCTTGGCTTCATCATAAACACCACGTGGCCCTATGGGGTTGACATTTCCCCAATAGGATTCCTTTTGTGGATGCTCAAGCGGATCTCCATATACTTCAGATGTAGAAGCAATCAACACTCTTGCTTTCTTCACTCTTGCCAACCCAAGTAGGTTATGTGTTCCCAGCGACCCCACCTTCATGGTTTGGATAGGCATTTGTAGATAATCTATCGGACTGGCGGGAGATGCAAAATGAAGGATATAATCCAATTCCCCCGGCACATGTACGAACTTACTCACATCATGGTGATAAAATTCAAAATCCTTACGGGGAAACAGGTGGTCCAAGTTTTTGATATTGCCTGTAATTAGATTATCCATTCCTATTACATGGTATCCTTCCTTTATGAATCTATCGCAAAGATGCGAGCCTAGAAATCCTGCTGCTCCAGTTATCAGAATCCTACCTGATGATTTTTCCATAAGATGTGCGTTATTTTATTTTGATAGCAAAGATGCCAACGATCGTGCGTCGAGATCTTTCTGAGATATAATCAAATCGTTATTGTTGAAATTCCATTCTATACCTATTTCGGGGTCGTCGAACCTGACAGCTCCCTCATGTTCCTTTGAATAGAATGCATCACATTTATAATTGACGATGGTATTGTTTTCCAAGGCGAGAAAGCCATGTGCAAATCCATGAGGGATGAATAATTGCCATTTGTTTTCCTCTGTCAATTCTACTCCAATCCACTGGCCGAAAGTAGATGAATCAGGTCTGATATCTACTGCCACATCAAAAATTCTTCCTTTAATCACTCTAACCAGTTTCGCCTGTGCAAAAGGAGGGTTTTGAAAATGCAAGCCTCTAAGAATCCCCTTGTCGGATTTCGATTCATTATCCTGAACAAAATCTATTTGAAGTCCTGTCTGTTCCCTGAACTTCCTGTGATGGAATGTTTCCATAAAGTACCCTCGATCATCTTCGAATATCCGAGGTTGGATGAGATACACTCCTTTCAGTTCCTGTTCCTCAACAATCATTTTCTTTTCAATAAGTTAAGCAGGTATTTCCCATATCCACTTTTCAAAAGGGGTTTGGCAATATCATGTAGTTTCTCATCATTGATGAACCCCATCCTCCAGGCGATTTCTTCTATACATCCTATTTTATGGGATTGTCTTTTTTCGATTACCCTTACGAATTCTGTTGCGTCATTCAAGGAATCGAAGGTCCCGGTGTCCAGCCAGGCCACACCATGTTCCATTATGCCTACTTCCAATTCACCTTTTTCCAAGTATGCCTTATTGACATCTGTGATTTCATATTCCCCCCTAGGGGAAGGTTGGATGTTTTCGGCGATTTCCACTACATCATTATCATAAAAATAAAGTCCGGGAACTGCATAAATGGATTTTGGCTTCTCGGGTTTTTCTTCGATGGAAATGACTTTTTTATTCTTATCGAATTCTACCACTCCATATCTTTCCGGATCATTAACGGGATAAGCGAAGACCCTTGCTCCCTGCTTCATCTTTGCACTCTCCTTTAACAACTCCTGTAAACCTGCCCCATAGAAGATATTATCCCCCAAAATGAGTGCTACGCCATCATCACCAATAAATGATTTCCCAATCACGAATGCCTGAGCCAATCCGTTAGGAACTTCCTGTATGGCATAATGGAATTCGCAACCGAGATTCCGCCCATCTCCCAGCAATCTCTTGAATTGCGGATTATCCTCAGGCGTGGTAATGATTAAAATTTCCCTGATGCCCGCTTGCAATAGGATGGAAAGAGGATAATAAACCATGGGTTTATCATAAATCGGCATTAGTTGTTTGGATATGGCTTTGGTTATCGGATACAGCCTAGTACCTGAACCTCCTGCCAATATTATACCCTTCATGTTTATTTATGGGTTTTGTCTTTTTATGTACTGTTCCTTATAATAAGCCTGATACACCCCGGACGTTACATTGTCCAACCATTGCCTATTTTCCAGATACCAATCAATGGTTTTAGATAATCCTTGCTCAAAAGTAACAGAGGGAGACCAGCCTAATTCCTTTTTGATTTTGCCGGCATCGATGGCATATCTCATATCATGGCCTGCCCTATCTTTCACATAAGTGATGAGTTGTTCCGAACTTCCTTCGGGCCGCTGTAGCTTTTTATCCATCTGTTGGCACAGCAATTTGATCAAGTCGATGTTTTTCCATTCATTATGACCACCGATATTGTAGGTTTCACCTATTGTCCCTTTATGGAATATCAAATCAATGGCTGCGGCATGATCTTCCACCCATAGCCAATCCCTTACATTCACTCCCCGGCCATAAACCGGCAGGGGTTTTCGATTGACAATATTATTGATGAATAGAGGAATTAGTTTTTCAGGAAATTGGTAGGCGCCGTAATTATTGGAACAGTTGGAAATTTTCACGGGTAATCCGTAGGTATGTCCCCAGGCCCTTACCAGATGATCGGAACCAGCCTTTGATGATGAATACGGGCTTCTTGGATCGTAGGGTGTCTCTTCCACAAAAAAGCCTTCGTCTCCCAAAGAACCATAGACTTCATCAGTGGAAACATGATAGAATAGTTTCCCATCGAAATCATCCTTCCAATTTTCTTTGGCGACTTGTAGTAGAACAGCCGTTCCTACCATATTGGTCGTAACAAATGCCAGAGGATCTAAAATGGAACGATCTACATGGGATTCTGCCGCCAAATGAATAACCCCTTCGAATCCATATTGACTAAAACTACTACGAATGAATTCCAAATCGGCTATGTCACCCTTTATGAAATGGTAATTCGGTTTGTTTTCTACATCCTTGATATTTTCCAAATTTCCCGCATAGGTCAATTTGTCCAAGTTGTAGATTTGGTACTCGGGATAATTATCCACCATCCTTCTGACCAAATGCGAGCCTATGAATCCTGCTCCTCCTGTGATGAGAATTTTCATTTTTTCAGGATCTTTATCCTTGAGTTTTTGCTTTAGATTCGTTTTTACATGATGTCGGCCTTACTTTTTGAGTAAGACCGACATCATATGTATTTTGTATCATATGATCATGCCGGCTCCAACTGTTTCGTTGGTGTCTTCATCGATCAATATCAAACTTCCTGTAATTCTGTTTCTCCTATATGGATCTGAAAAGAGCGGTTTTGTCGTCCTCAGTGTCACCCTTGCAATATCATTCATTTTGATATTCTTGTCTTCAAGGTTACGGTGTAAGCTATTGATATCCAATTTATATTGGATTTCCTTGACTACACACCTTGCTTCCTTTGTGGTATGCATGACTGTGTATTTACCTCTAGGTTGCAATGGTTTATCATGGAACCAACAAACCATGATTTCCACGTCTTGGGTATTTTCAGGTTGATTGTTTTCCCTAACAATCATATCTCCCCTGCTGATATCAATATCATCTTCCAACAAGACTGTAACCGACATAGGTGCATATGCCTGTTCCAATTCACCATCGTAAGTATTTATCTTGGAAATGGTGGATGTGAATCCTGAAGGAAGGACCGTTACCTTATCTCCTTTTTTCAATATCCCTCCTGCAATCCTACCTGAATATCCACGATAATCATGGTATTCGTCATTGTAGGGTCTAATGACATATTGTACAGGAAATCGAACATCAATCAAGTTATGGTCACTGCCGATATGTACATTCTCCAAGTAATACAACAAGGTAGTCCCTTTGTACCAAGCCATGTTTTTGGATTGTTCAACGACATTGTCACCTACTAAAGCCGACATTGGAATAAAGTGTACATCCTTGACATCCAATTTTGAAGCCCAATTTGAAAATTCATCCTTGATGGTTTCATAAACATCTTCACTGTATCCAACCAAATCCATCTTATTGATACATACTACCAAGTGGGGAATCTGAAGTAGGGAGGCAATGATTGCATGCCTTCTCGTTTGTTCCACAACTCCGTTCCTTGCATCAATGAGAACCAAGGCTACGTTTGCCGTAGAGGCCCCCGTTACCATGTTTCTGGTATATTGGATATGTCCCGGTGTATCACCGATAATGAATTTTCTTTTGGGAGTAGAGAAATACCTATAAGCCACATCGATAGTAATCCCCTGTTCCCTTTCGGATTTCAATCCGTCGGTCAATAGCGCCAGGTTTACTCCCTCTTCGCCTCTTCTTTCACTTGTTTTCTTTACCTGTTCATATTGATCTTCAAAGATAGATTTGCTATCGTAAAGTAATCTGCCGATAAGCGTACTTTTTCCATCATCCACACTTCCTGCCGTAGTGAAGCGTAGCAATTCCATACTTTCGTATTCCTGTTGTGTCATTTTATCCTTAATATTATTATTGCGGCTTACCGCTATGATTTCCAAATAAGAAATTGATTAATCGGAAGGGATTAGAAGTAACCTTTCATTTTCCTATCCTCCATAGAAGTTTCAGAGCGTTTGTCATCTGCTCGTCCGCCTCTTTCGGTTACCCTTGTGGTTGATACTTCCGTAATGATTTTCTCTATCGTATCCGCTTCAGACTCCCATACTCCAGTACAGGTCATGTCTCCGATGGTTCTACATCTCACTTTCTTTTTCATTACAATTTCATCCGGTTTTTTCTGGATATAGTCCGTATCCGCCAAAAGGATACCGTCTCTTTCGAAAACATCCCTTTCATGTGCAAAATATAAGTTTGGCAATTCTACGTTCTCCATCGCCAAATACATCCAAACATCCATTTCCGTCCAGTTGGAAATTGGAAAAACCCTAAAATGTTCTCCGAAATGTTTTTTACCATTGAACAGGTTCCACAGTTCCGGTCTTTGGTTTTTCGGGTCCCATTGTCCGAATTCGTCTCTATGAGAGAAGAATCTTTCTTTTGCCCTTGCTTTTTCCTCATCTCTTCTAGCCCCTCCTAAAGCAGCATCGAATTTTCCTTTTTCCAATTCATCCAAAAGGACTGCTGTTTGTAATCCATTCCTACTGGCGTTGACTCCTTTTTCTTCGATGACCATTCCTGTTTCAATGGCTTTATCTACGGATCCTACGATAAGCTTGGCTCCTATTTTTTCCACCCAATTATCACGGAACTCAATGGTTTCGGGAAAATTGTGTCCTGTATCCACATGCAATAAAGGGAATGGTACATTGGCTGGGAAAAAAGCCTTGGATGCCAGATAAGACATCAGTATCGAATCTTTTCCGCCGGAAAACATGAGTACCGGATTTTCAAATTGAGCCGCGACTTCTCTCAAGATAAAGATTGACTCTGCTTCCAGTTCTTTTAAATGATTTAATTGATAATTCATTATTGTAATTTCTATTCCTATAATTCAAAAGTTTGTCCGGCAAACCGGACAAACTTTTATCAAATTCTTATAATCGGTAGTATGTAGTCGAAAATTTTATCCGCAGATTCTTCTACTGTTAGATTTTCAGTTCTGATTTCCAAATCCGGGTTGTCGGGTTCTTCATATGGAGAGTCGATGCCTGTAAACCCTTTGATTTCTCCAGCCCTTGCTTTCTTATAAAGGCCTTTCACATCTCTTTTTTCACATATTTCCAAAGGCGTATTGACGAATATTTCAATGAAATTCTCATCCCCTATGATGTTCTTGGCAAAGGAACGTATTTCCTTGGTGGGACTTATAAATGAATTCAGGGTAATAATTCCAGAATTCAAATACAATTTGGCTACTTCTGCAATCCTTCTAATGTTTTCTTTCCGGTCTTCTATTGAAAATCCAAGATTATTGTTAATTCCAATCCTTATATTATCACCATCCAGTACTTGTGGAAAAAACCCTTCATTATAAAGTTTTCTTTCCAATGCTTGGGCAATCGTGCTTTTTCCGGAACCTGATAATCCGGTGAGCCAAAGAACCTTGGCTTTCTGTCCTAACCTTTTTTCCCGATCTTCCTTTTGGAGTAATCGGTCGAAAATAGGGTGTATATTATTCGTATTTGACAATTTCGTTATTGTTTTAAATAATCAAGAAGCCATTTCTTCAATTGCTATGGTATTCCTACCCATACTTTGGTAGTGGAATCCTTTTTCTTTGATCCTATCCAAGTCATACAAATTTCTTCCATCAAAAATGACAGGGTCTTTCAACAACTCTTTCATGACTTTGAAGCTCGGTGCCCTGAAGACACTCCACTCTGTCACTATAGCCAGTGCATCAGCATCTATCAATGCTTCATATTGGTCGTCTGCAAATTGAATTTTATCTCCATAGATGGCTTTTACATTTGACATAGCTTCCGGATCAAACGCTTTGATTTTTGCTCCAGCTTCCAAGAGTCCATCTATTATGTACAATGCGGGTGCTTCCCTGATATCATCCGTATTAGGTTTGAAAGCCAAGCCCCAAATGGCTATTGTTTTACCTGTCAGATCATTACCTAACCTATTCTTGATTTTAGTAACCAATATGCTTTTTTGCTTATTATTTACAGTCATTACCGATTTCAATATTTTGAAATCATAGGTATTTTCATCAGCAGTTTTAGCCAGGGCCTGTACGTCTTTAGGAAAACAGCTCCCCCCATATCCTACACCGGGGAATAGAAATCTCTTTCCTATCCTCGAATCACTTCCCATTCCTATCCTGACCATGTCAACATTGGCTCCTACCTTTTCACAGAGATTGGCTATCTCATTCATGAATGTAATCCTTGTCGCCAAATAGGAATTTGCCGCATATTTAGTCATTTCAGCAGAGCGTTCATCCATAAATATGATTGGATTGCCTTGTCTTACAAATGGCTCGTATAATTGTTTTAAAGAGGTTTTCGCTTTTTCAGAACTTGTGCCAATCACTACCCTATCCGGTTTAAGGAAATCATCTACAGCTACCCCTTCCCTTAAAAATTCCGGATTTGATACCACGTCAAATAGTTCCTCACTTAGGTTGGCCGCCAATTGCTCATGTACTCTCTCCGCAGTACCCACTGGTACTGTACTTTTGTCTATTATCACTTTATAATCCTCTATCATATAGGAAAGATCTTTGGCTACACCCAATATATAGGACAAATCCGCCGAACCATCCTCACCCGGGGGGGTAGGTAATGCCAAAAATATAATTTCCGCATCCTTTATGGCAGATTTCAAATCTGTTGTAAAATGCAATCTTCCCTGTTTAGTGTTTCTTTCAAAAAGCAATTCCAAACCGGGTTCATAAATAGGGACTTCACCGTTTTTCATTCGGTTCACCTTATTTTCATCTATGTCCACACAGATTACGTTATTCCCTGTTTCTGCAAAACAAGTTCCTGTAACTAATCCTACATAACCGGTTCCTACTACAACAATTTTCATAATATTTTGATTTTAGACACGGCTTCGCCTATGAAAAGTCGCAACTTCCCTCAACAAATCCTGAGTTTGTTCTTTTAAATCAATAGCTTGAATTCCTCCTTTGTCCTATTTTTCTTAGCAAATTTTTCTCTACCTCCAGCAATAGGAAATAATTAAGATACTCCAGCTTAACCTTAAATTTATTCGTGTTGTTTTTCTCGATTAATTTTCCTTTAAGACCGGTTAGGTTACCGGCTATTATTTCCACATCATCTCCTTCCTCATACTCCACCTCTGCTATTTCAATATCTTCATACTCCCCTGTTATCCTTTTCAATAACTCTATTTCTTCATCAGGAATTGAAATAAGATTCTTTGAAAACCGCACAAAGTTAAGCACATTTTCAGTTTCTAAAACTTTTATGTACTCAGATTTTGTAATCTTTACAAATAAATAACAATTGATCAGTGGCAATTCCACTTTTCGAACTTTTCTTTCCCACCTTCTTGTTACTTTATTGATTGGCAGATACGCCTCGACCTCTTTTTTCCCTAGATATTTCCTGACAAGTTTTTCTCTTTTATAATTTGTCCTAATAGCAAACCACTTCGGTTCGTCATCAGCCAAATGATTTTCATATTCTTCGTTTGTCAGCACCGTTTAGTTCAGATTTAAAAAATGTGGGAGGGAAGCAAAATTATTTGAAACACCCTGTGAAATTTATTAATCCTAGATTACCTCCACAACCCACATTTTATCTTTTTAATCCTTCCTCCATAACAACAATGGTTCAGGATTGTATCCTTTAAAATCAATTTTATCTTCTTCACTTCCATCATATATCAGATATCTGATTTTCCTATCCACCATATCTTCCGCCCTCTCAATCAATTTCAACAGATATACTTTGTCTATATTTCCAATGAAGATTAAATCTATTATTTTACTATCCAATCCTTTCGAGAACTCTCCTACCAAATACACCTTATCTATGTCCCCTAATTTTTGGATAACATTCTCAATTATGGAGTCTAACCCAATATATTTCAAGAGAATTTTATGGATTTCTTCAAAAAGCGGATGCTTCTGATTGGCTTTGAAATATTTCCTATTGCCTTTCATAAAAGAACTTAGCATCCCTGCCTTTTCAAACCTATTTAATTCCACCCTTATGGCATTTGTAGATTCCCCGAATTCTCCTTCGAGTCCTCTTAGGTATGCCGTCATATTACTATTGAGAAAAAACTTCAATAATAATTTAATTCTGGTTTTTGATGAAATTAGTGCCTCTATCATAATTGAGTAACAAAATTACTCATTAATGTGTTTTTCAAAAAACATTTTTCATTGTTTTGCTTTTTTTAATGTCTTTTTAACATTTGGATTTTTCGTTTCCGGTTTCACCGGAAAAACAGATTAACTTGTAATGGTCAAAAAAACAGCCATAACCTGACAAGAAAAAAAAAACAAGGAAAAACTGAAT
>JAHDFN010000111.1 GCA_020628145.1 Saprospiraceae bacterium
CTATTTCCAAAATTCCTCAGTTGTCTTACATAAAAAACATTTCGGGATAACATCTCTTGTTCCGGTAAATTAACAGACTCCATTTTTTAACATACCGGCTACAGACCACCAAGATATTCATCTAGTTTCGGTTCTAAATTCTTTTACTAAAGAATATCATTACATTTGCACCAAAATTCGGAAAATGATAACAGTCAATGATATTTCCCTTCAATTCGGAAAAAGAACTTTATTTGATGAAGTCCATCTGAAATTCACTTCAGGAAATTGTTATGGAGTAATCGGAGCAAACGGTGCCGGTAAATCCACATTCCTGAAAATTTTATCAGGAGAGATTGATCCGACAGGGGGGCATGTATCCATCAGTCCGGGTTCGAGGATGGCCGTCCTGAAACAAAACCACTTCGAATTCGATGAATATACCCCTATCCATACTGTCATGATGGGACATAGGAAACTCTACGATATCATGATAGAAAAGGATGCTCTATGGGCTGATCCGGATCTTAGCGAAAAAGACGCATTAAGAGCCAGTGAATTGGAAGGGGAATTTGGAGAAATGGGAGGCTATGAGGCCGAAAGTGATGCTGCCGGATTACTGAGCAACCTCGGTGTGAAAGAAGCATTTCACCAAACTCCGATGAAGGATCTGACGGGGCCTCAAAAAGTAAGGATATTACTTGCACAAGCCTTATTCGGCAATCCGGATATCCTACTGCTGGATGAGCCGACAAACGACCTTGATGCGGAAACAGTTGTTTGGTTGGAAGATTTCCTGGCCGATTATAAAAACATCGTCATTGTCGTTTCACACGACAGGCACTTTCTGGACATGGTATGCACCCACGTAGCAGACATCGACTTCGGGAAAGTCAAGATTTTCACCGGTAATTATACTTTCTGGTATGAGACGAGCCAACTTGCCCTGAGGCAAATGCAGAATAAGAATAAGAAGGTGGAACAGAAACGTAAGGAAATGATGGATTTCATTCAACGATTCAGTGCCAATGCTTCAAAATCACGACAGGCCACAAGTAGGAAAAAGGCACTGGAAAAACTGAATCTGGAAGACATCAGACCCTCTAGCCGGAAATATCCTTTCATTCATTTCAAATCTGAAAGATTACCGGGGGATCAAATTCTTGAGGTCAATGGTTTAGGTAAAAGCTTGGAAGGCAAGGTTCTTTTTTCAGATATCAGTTTTACAATGAACAAGGGAGATAAGATTGCTTTATTTTCCAGAGATAGCCTTGCATTGACTTATTTCTATGAATTACTGAACGGTCGGATTGAGGCTGATAAGGGAAATTTCAAATTCGGCGTGACGATTACCCCGGCTTATCTCCCCAATGAAAACGAGGAATTTTTCAGTGGTGAACAAAATATGAATCTGCTGGACTGGCTAAGGCAGTTTTCACAGGAAAAAGACGAAGTATTCATCAGGGGTTTTTTAGGAAGGATGTTGTTCTCCGGAGAAGAGGTCTTGAAAAAATCCGGCGTTTTATCCGGAGGAGAGAAAGTCAGATGTATGCTATCCAAAATGATGCTACAGAATCCTAATTTCCTGATGTTGGACGAACCGACCAATCATTTGGATTTGGAGTCTATCACGGCCTTTAATAATGCTTTGATGGAATTTCCGGGCAATATGATTTTCTCTACCCATGATCAGCACTTCATGTCCACTGTTGCAAACAGGGTTATAGAAATCACTCCAAACGGAGCCATTGATAAACTAATGAGCTTTGAGGATTATCTAAGGGATGACTCCATTAAAACACAAAGGGAAAAAATGTATGGGTAATATTTGGAACTTTATTAAAAGACCTGAATGGTTTGGCTGAATTCTTTGAGATACGTTCTGATTCTTAACAGATACTTACCTTTATTGAGATTGGATAAATCCAATTCATACATGGCATTCTCAGGGACTAAGGCCAAACTGTTATCCAAGACGATTTCATCGTCATCACCCACTAATTTCAAATCACTGGGGCGACCGTCTATCATTTCCAAGTCCAAATAATATTTATTGTCTTCGGTAGTCGAAGGAATGAGTATATCGGAGGTGTTTTCCAACAACTGCTCGGCATCGTTTTCGATATGTAGGACTGTTCCCGTTTGGGAAAACAGAGGTAAGTAACAAATGGTTGAAATGAAAAGGATTGTTAAAAGCCGTTTGGTCAATTTCATGATATATGCCATTGGTTTACATTGTATCTCTAACAGTAGTTGCAAAAAACGAACCAAATTTAACATTCCTTGCCGTCAAATCCAAACAATTTTAATATGAAATTACATCCTTCAGCTTATGGAATATTTGTTTATACACCCAATCTGTGACAACAATTATGGATGCATTAGAAAAAGTTAATATGTAACATTGTACAAGAAATAGCCTTAATTACTGAAACCTTTTAAATAAGAAGGCGTAATAAAATGTATTCACTTACTTAACTTATTGCAAAGGATGCCTTATGATTAAAAGAAGGAAACCATTCAAAATCCTATTGATAGAAGACAATCCCGGTGATGTCAGATTGACTATGGAAGCCTTTAAAGAAGGGAATCTTAACATTGACTTATCCGTAGTTACCGATGGTGTTGAAGCCATTGATTATCTAAGGAAACAAGCACCATTCGAATCGGCTACGCAGCCCGATATCATCCTATTGGATCTCAATCTTCCGAAAAAGGATGGTAGGGAAGTATTGGAGGACATTAAATCCGATCCCGAACTGAGAAGAATTCCGGTAATAGTCCTGACAACTTCCATTGCAGAAACGGATATTACCAAAAGTTATAACTTACATGCGAATTGCTACATTAACAAACCTGTCGATTATGACAGTTTTTCAAGGGTGATAAAGAATATCGAAGAGTTCTGGCTTTCTACAGTACTCCTCCCCTCTTCCATCATCTGATACGACACTCAATGTACCTAAACCTACCATTATTAAACATATTGAAATCAGATTTTAAATGAACCGGAACAAACTTTCAATCTTATTAATTGAAGATAACAAAGCTGATGCCCATTTGGTAGGTCTTTACCTCAAAGAAGCTAAAATGAAACATGAATTACATCATGTGGAAACACTTTTCGAGGGCAATGATTTTATGGAAAACAACAAACCGGATATTGTCTTATTGGATTTATCCTTGCCGGATACCAGCGGCTTCAAGACATTGACCGGATTTATGGAGAAGAACAAAGGAGTAGCTGTAATCGTAATGACCGGTTTGAATGATGAAATCGTAGGAAACCAATCTGTTAAGGCGGGTGCTCAGGATTATCTCATCAAAGGGGAATTTGATAGTCGGTTATTGGCCCGCTCTATCAGATATTCGTTGCAGCGATATAAGACCCAATTCGCATTGGAAAAAACAGCAAGAGAATTATCCATTAGCAAAAGGCGTTATCTAGAAGCACAGGAAATGGCCAATTTCGGAAATTTCGAAATGGATCTCGTTAGCAATGAAATGTCTTGGACCAATGAGGTTTATCGGATTTTAGGATACCTTCCCGGTAGTATCAGCCCTACCCTGTCCGACTATATCAATTGCGTCCATTTTGATGAAAGGGCAAAAGTAGGTGAATTCTTCGAAGAAGCAGCCAAAGACGGTCAACGACATAAACTGGAACATCGGATTATCCTGAATGGAAGAACGATACATTATGTATTGATTCATGCCAAAGTCTATTATGACGATATCACCGGTAAATTCATGCTGGTAGGAGGATTGCAGGATATCACCGAAAGGAAATTGGGTGAGCAGTTATTGATAGAAAAAAACATGAATACCCAAGCCTCAAAAATCAAGGAGGAAATCCTGGGTGAAATGGGATTCCATATCAGAACACCGCTTTCTTCCATTCTCAATCTTTCCTATATCCTTTCCAATACTCCTATGGGAAGTACGGAAAAGGAGTTGATGAACGGATTGAAGGATTCAGTAGATGATTTATCGGTTTCAGTGAATAATCTACTGAACTTTTCTATGTTGGTTACTGAAAAAATCAATATAGAGGAAGAAGAAATCATGTTGGCTGATTTTGTACAACGAACCAAGCAGTTGGTGCAGATGAAAGCTACACAGAAAGACATCAACCTATCTTTTGATGTCAATCCATCCATTCCCAAACATTTCAAAACCGATAAAAATAAATTAAGCCAAATACTTTTCAATCTAATAGACAACAGTATAAAATACAGCCCGGAAAGAAGCCGTGTTTCCGTTCAGTTCGGAGTTGGAGCAAGAAATGGTGATCATGTGGATCTGATTGTAAAAGTGACCGACAACGGCCCGGGGCTGATGAAAGCACAAATCGACGACTTATTATCTTCCGATAATTTATTACAAATGAATTATAAAGAAGGTGAAAAGAAAAAACTGGGTTTGGCCATTGTCAATAAATTGCTGAATAGCCTTAAAGGCCAATTAGAAATCCAAAGTGATTTCGGAGATGGTGCGGAATTTTCAGTCCGTGTACCTGTCCAATCCATTGTAAAAACGCCAATGGCTGTTGGAGAAAAGCCGAATCAGGCACTCAAAATACTATTGGTCGAAGACCACTTCCTCAATCAGATTGCAACACGGAAAGTACTGACTTCATGGTCTGATTTGGTGACGGTCGATATTGCCGAAAACGGCCTAATCGGATTTGAAAAATACAAGGAACATGGGTACGACCTCATTCTCATGGATATTCAGATGCCTGTAATGGATGGGTTCCAATCGACTGAAAAGATAAGGGAAGTCAGTAGGGTTCCCATCATCGCCCTTACCGCCAACAGCAATAAGGAAGAAGCACAGAAATGTATTGATATCGGGATGAATGAATATCTTTCAAAACCCATCAAACCGGATGACCTCTACTCTAAGATTATGACGGTAATGTCAAAAATGTACGTAAGTTGATAATATCGAGCTGCTTCGGAAACGGAGCAGCTCATTTTTTTTCCAATACCAGTCGGCCTTCCTTATTCCTTCCGACTATTTCTTCCTTGTACAGATAATCCAAAACAATAAGCAAACGTTTCTCGTATTTAGGGGCAAAAGAATCCAAAACTTCTTTGGGAGTCAGGTTTTCCCTTTTCAATAAATTAATGATTTTATTTTGTAACCGCTCGAATTCATCAGCACTGAACTTAGAGGAATTGCGACCTGTACATACATCACAGATTCCACATTTATCACTGCCTGTTTCTCCAAAGTAGGACAATAACTGCTGGCTCCGACAAGTAGGCGTTTCTGCATAAGCTATGGTTTTCCGGATTCTTTCTTTTTGTCTGTTCTTTCTAAAACCATAAGCATCCTTATCCAAAACCAAATCATCTTTCCCTACCCTTTCTTTCAGAAAAGTCAATTGGGGTTTATCCTTGGCCGGAACATACTCCAACACCTTTTCCTGATGTAAATGGTTCAGTAAGGTATGCAATTGAACAGGAGTGATTTTCAAACCATAAGCCAATTCACTGAATTTCCTCAATGGGATGATACTGCTATATCCCCCTTGGTGGGTTTGTAATATTTTCCGTATCAGCCTATCCGATTTTTTATTCCTAATCTGATAATCATACAAGGCCTCCTTTTCCATTATGAACTTGATGCTGGGCGGTAGATGTATGGCTTCGCTCAAGGTCAGCCAGCCATTCTGTTCCAATAATTTCAAACAATTGAAAGCCTTGATGATTTCCAATTGGTAATTTTTGGCAAACTGGTTCAAATCGAAATCATAACTCAAGCCTAAACCACTACCGACAGCCAATTGGAAATAACTCCCCAATGCTTGCCACACCCGTCTTACCTCATCCCATTCCGGATAAGCCTGCTCGAATTGCCTTTCCAATAATAGTTTGTCCTTTTCATTATAAAGAAGTACGGCAAATGCCTTTTCCCCATCCCGGCCACCCCTACCCGCTTCTTGGAAGTATGCTTCAAGGTTGTCCGGCAGATCCAAGTGGATGACTAAACGGACATTAGGTTTATCTATACCCATCCCAAAGGCATTCGTTGCTACCATTATACGGATTTTCCCATTCAGCCAGTCTTCCTGCCTTTTACTTCGTACATCGGCAGATAATCCGGCATGGTAAAACGATGCCCCTATTCCCTTTTTCAAGAGAAATTGGGTAATTTCCTTTGTTTTACGTCTGTTTCTAGCATAGATAACCCCCGAACCATTGACCCTATTCAGGATATCCAGCATTTTGAGCGGTTTATTCGCTTCCTCCAATACGGAATAAGAAAGATTCGAACGGTTGAAACTCTTACGGAATACATTTTTCTTTCCGAACTCCAATTTTTCCTGTATGTCTTCTACTACTTCAGGCGTAGCAGTAGCTGTTACAGCCAAGACAGGAACATCCGGAATTAATTTTCTGAATTCTGCAATTTCGAGGTATGGAGGTCTGAAATCATATCCCCATTGGGAAATACAATGGGCTTCATCCACCGCTAGGAGATTGACATTCATTTTCATGACACGCTCCCTGAGCAAATCGGTCATCAAACGCTCGGGAGAAAGATATAGTAATTTAGTATCACCATAAGCGGCATTATCCAAAATGCGATCAATATCCCTTATATGCATCCCCGAATAAATCGCATCGGCCTTTATCCCCCTTTTCTTCAAATTGCCTACCTGATCTTTCATCAAGGCAATCAATGGGGAAACTACAATACAAATACCTTCTTTGGCTAATGCGGGAATCTGAAAGCAAATGGATTTCCCTCCTCCTGTAGGTAGAAGTGCCAGGGTATCCTTACCCTTTAATACGGAATCTATTATTTCCCCTTGTAAGGGACGGAATGATTCGTATTTCCAATAATGTTGTAATATTTCGGTTTTCCTATCCAAATTTCACTATATGATTCTTAAAGAATACATACCCAAAGATAAGAATGTAAGGGAAAGAAAATATCAGTCAATCTGCTCTATGAAGTCAGGAAATCCGGTTTCTTCTTTTTCATCTTTATCCGATGATTTTTTGGGGATATCCTTTTCCTTTTTATTACTTCTTTGTTTTTGTCGGAAATTGATTTTTAGGGAAACGATATGGGAATAAAGCGCATCCGAGACATTTCCCACATTCGACAATGCATAATCTATATTGAATACACTGACTTTCACGCCTAGTCCGATATTGGGTTGAAGGGTGAGGGATTTATTTCCGTTTTCCTGTTCCACCCTTTGGAAGTTATTAATTCCGGCTCTAAGAAAGATGAAACGTTTGTAGTCTATCTCTGCACCTAAATTCAAATCCATATTGAATGCGTTAGAGCTGATCAGTACGTTTCTTTGTCCATCTGTAGTAAAATCCAGATCCATTTCAATTAATGCTCCGAATTTCTGATCTTTTTGTTTACGGGTATTGAATGCCGTTCCCAAAATAAAACGAGGTCGGGTGATTTCTACAGAGCTTTCCACCACATCATTACCCGTAACCTCTAATATCACTTGTTCTGCATCGGAATAATCGAATTTCCAAGCATTAAAGGTAGATGTCAGATCTCTTCCCATCAAGCCAAAAGCCCATTGCCCCTTTTTGTATTGAACCCCTAAATCTATACCAAAGCCCCAAGCGGTAGCAAATCTTCCGACACCCCGGTAAATCAATTTGGCAGAGCCTCCTATGCTCAATCCCGACAATCCTACCTTATGGCCGAATGATGCTAAAACAGCATAATCGGCAGCAGAAAAACCGGTTACATCTTCATAATTTACACTTCCATCCGCTCCGATGAGGTTGAACGTATATGGAATATTATCAGTTCCTAAACGGATGGCTGTCAAACCGAATGCCGATTTTCTTTTTTCACCCAGAGGTTTTGCTATGGAGATATAGTCGTATTTGGCTATTCCGGCAAACCACTCGGCATGCATGAGATTCACCTGGAAAGGAGATTCTATACCAACGAGACCGGCCGGGTTCCAATATCCGGCATCTGCATCATTGATATGGGCAACAACAGCCTTACCCATTCCATGTGCTTTGGCTCCCAGACCAATGGAAAGATAATCATTACTGAATTTGACCTGGGCATTTAGATCACAAGCCCAAATCATTAATAATGAAAAAGAGAATATCCTGAAAAGGTACGGAGTAGGTTTCATTCATTAATTTCGTTTACCGGCTTTAAATGCACTTTTGAAGAAATCGAAATCGAAATCCAAAAGCAAAGATACAACATGTGAATAATTCTTCTGATCCGTATTACTGATATCTGTAAAAGCATAATCCACCCGTATGGCTTGGAAACCCAATCCGATACCTAGAGAAGGTTGCACGTTCCAATTTTCAATATTTTCAATATTCGTTTCTTTTTGGAAATTACTCACCCCTGCCCTCAGATAAATGATTTCATTATAATCGAATTCCAAGCCCCAGGAAGGATCCATACTGAAATTGCCACCGGAAACCAAAGTATTTCGTTGACCGTCAGTATTCATTTTCAAATCCAGTTCCGTAAGGAAACCCAGTTTCCCGAATCGGTTTTTATAAGCAACACCAAGTATGAACCAAGGACGGGTCACTTCCAATGAATTAATAGGAATGTCGTTTCCTGTTATATCCAAAGTTTCTTTTTCATCTTCCGTAAATTCGAATTTCCATGCATTGAAAGTATTCGTTACATCTTTGGCAGAAAGTCCGAGACTCCAGTTTTTAAGATGGTACTGTAAACCGAAATCAAAACCGAAACCGGTCGCTTTGGCGAAAGGGCCTATTTTCCTGTAAATCACTTTGGCATCTCCTCCTATGTATAACTTGGCATGGGAACCGACCCAGATACTTTGGGCATAATTGAATTTGAAAGCATAATCTGCGGCAGAGAAGGGTTTGATATTATCATAATTCACTGTTCCGTCATCTTCGTATAAACTCAATGTATTCGGAATATTATCAATACCGAAACGGATAATGGAAAAACCTACGGAACGGGTAATATCCTTTTTCTTATTATCTATCGGATAGACAAAAGATAGATAGTCATAATTACCGATGCCGGCAAACCATTCAGCATGCATAAATGATAATTGCATATTGGTTTCTACTCCGGCAATTCCGGCTGAGTTCCAATATCCGGCATAGGAATCCGTAGTAGAAGCAACCGCAGCGTTCCCCATAGCCTGGGCTCTCCCTCCTACTCCGATAGCGAGGAATTCATTACTGTACTTCTGGGCTTCCGCCCATTGCCAAAAGGCCGTAAAAATGATAAATACGATAATACGTTTCATAACAGTTCTTAATATTCAATAGTCATGTGATTTCTAAACACTATACTATCATAATATCGTGCCACATTCCTCTAATTAAGGAATTTATTAGCATTTTTTGATATATATCCCTTTCCTTAATTCCAAATTATTTTCACGATGTCCTGATACTTCCATTTAAAACCCTTAAAACGATGTGATCCATACGATAGATGATGGTATTAACATCCGAAAAGAATATACATTCCATATGGCACTCTTAAGATAAATTGTAAATTTGTCCAAACTATAATCTCATATGGAAATCCAAACCAGAGTACCTTTTTCCACCATCATTGCCGGAACCATGCGGCTGGGGAAATGGGGTGTCAATTTTTCGACCAATCAATACCGTGAATTCATCGAACAATGCATGGAAATCGGAATCACCACTTTCGATCATGCTGATATCTATGGTGATTATACCACAGAAGGGGAATTCGGTGATGCATTGGCAGAAATTTCAGGACAAAGGGAAAAGATACAGATTATTACCAAATGCGGAATAAGGAGGGTCTGTAATCAAAGACCGAATCATAAGGTAAAATCCTATGATTCCTCCAAAAAACATATCATCCAGTCCGTTGAGCAATCCCTTAGGGAATTAAAAACGGATTATATCGATGTCTTACTGCTACATCGCCCGGATTATCTGATGGATCCCGATGAAATCGGAGAAGCCGTTCAAATCCTGAACGAACAGGATAAAATCATAGATTTCGGGGTGTCCAATTTCAATACGCATCAATTCGACTTGTTAAATCCTAAAGTTGCTTTGTGTTCTAATCAGATTGAAATCTCCTTACAAAATCACAGTGCCTTGGAAAACGGTCAGGTGGATCAGTGCCATACCTATCGATTACCGGTCATGGCTTGGTCTCCATTGGGTGGAGGACGAATTTTCGGGAATGATAAAACAGTACAGGACGAAGGGATTCTTAAGGTTGCAAATCCCCTTTTGGAAAAATACAATTGCGGTTTGGATCAATTGTTATTGGCTTGGTTGCTCCGTCATCCTACCTATATCCTACCTGTAATGGGAACTAGTAAAATAGAACGGTTGAAATCCGCAATAAAAGCGAGCGAAATTAAAATGGAAGCTGCTGATTGGTATGCATTGTTACAAGCCGCCAAAGGAGAAACCATACCTTAATATTCTTATGAAACCATTGAATAATGATCAAAGTCAAATCAAGGCATTTGGAAGGTGCGGAAGTATCCTGGTTCGCTCCTATATGTAATGGAGACACTGATTTTCTAGGTGAAATGCCTGACCGTTATAAAAGCAATTGGGATAATGCATCCAATATTCTATTGACTGCCGATAAATTGGGATATAGAAATATTCTTTGTCCATCTTCTTATCAGGTAGGTCAGGATACGATGACATTTGTTTCTGCCGTAGCTCCCCTGACAAAAAACATAAACCTACTGGCTGCAGTAAGATGTGGTGAAATCCATCCTCCTATGTTAGCCCGGGCCATTGCCACATTGGATCACATCCTTAAAGGAAGATTGACCATCAATATCATTTCATCCAACCTTCCGGGAACGGACATGGATTCTCTTTCGAGATACCAAAGATCCAGAGAAGTCATAGAAATTCTCAAGCAGGCTTGGACCCGTGATGAAATCAATTTCAAGGGAGAACATTATAATATCCAACTTCCCTCCGAACCGGTCAAGCCCTATCAACAAAACGGCGGTCCCCTACTCTATTTCGGAGGATACTCTCCGGCCGGCGTGGATTTATGTGCCGAGCATTGTGATGTATATCTGATGTGGCCGGAAACGGAAGAAAAAATCCAAGGTCTAATGGCCAACATGAGCGAAAAAGCCGCTGCTTATAATCGGACCGTAGATTTCGGTTTGAGGGTACATATGATTGTCCGGGAAACGGAAAGCGAAGCTAGGGCCTATGCACAAAAACTGATGTCCAAATTGGAAGATGAAAAAGGAAAGGAAATCAGGGAACGGGCCTTGGATGCCAAATCCTATGGCGTTTCCCGTCAAGCGGAAATGAGAGCTTCATCCGATATGGAAGGTTTTGTGGAAGATAATCTATGGACCGGCATCGGACGAGCCAGATCAGGATGTGGTGCAGCTATCGTCGGTGATCCGGATCAAGTGTATGCCAAATTGCAACGATATATGGATATGGGAATCCGTTCCTTCATTTTTTCCGGTTATCCGCATTTGGATGAGTGTAAGCTCTTTGCAAAATATGTCCTTCCGAGACTCAAGACATTTTCACTACCCCAGGAATTGGGACGTATTCCCACATCTCCTCCTATGAGTCCTTTGGGAATAGGAAAAAGGAAATAGTTAGTGAAGTAATTTAAACCGACTTGAATTATGGGATTGGATTTCGGAATCGTCATCATATATTTCATCATCATCTTTGCCATGGCCCTGACCGGCCGGCAAGGAAAAGACATTACCAAGGAAGAATATTTCCTTAGTAATCGGAATCTAAGATGGTATTCCGTTGCCATTTCCAGTATTGCCACCAATATCAACGGCTATCAATTCCTAGGCATGATGGGTTCCGCCTATCTCTATGGTTTGGCTCAGGCCCAATTGGAAATAGATGCTGTGCAAGGTATCTTTATGGCAGCTTTTATTTTTGTCCCCTTATATATAAAAGACAAAGTCATCACGGTCACCCAATTTATTAAGAAAAGATTGGGAGATACCGTCGCACTCATATATTCTTCCGCCAGTCTTTTCCTACTTTCTACCGTAGGATTAGGAGCGGCACTCTTTTGGGGAGCATATGCTGCAGAAGTCGTTTTCGGAGATTATTTTTCATTTATTTCCGATTCCAGACTTATCAGAGCAGCTATTATCTTGGTTTTCCTCGGTGTATTTTCGGCTACCTATACCTATCTGGGAGGATTGGCGGCAGTAGTCAAAACGGATTTGATACAATTTGCAATCCTCTTAATCGGAGGCTCGGTGATTACATACGTCGCCGTCCAGCATCTAGGGGGATGGAGCGAGTTATACAATGGTTCATATAAATTGAAATGGGGTGACGAATTCAGAGAGGTTGATAATCTGATGCATTTACATCTCCCGGCAGATCACCCGAAATTACCTTGGACTTTCATGTTCGGATTATTCCTTTTGAATATCAATTATTGGTGTGCCAACCAAACCGTAGTACAAAGGTCCTTGGCCGCCCGGAGTCTGAAGGAAGCACAAATCGGTCTGATGGTTGGAGGTTTGATGAAATATTACATGGCCATCATTATCATCATTCCGGGAATTGCACTAGCCGGCATATTGGCAGATAACCCTTTACAAGAACCTGATATGACTTTCCCATATCTGGTAAAAGAATATTTGGGAACGGGAATGAGAGGGATTATTCTTTGTGCCTTATTTGCCTCCCTTATGAGTACAGTGGACTCCACTTTCAATTCATTGGCGACACTTTTTTCTGTGGATATTTACAAGGAGTATATCAACAAGGAAGCAACGGACAAGCAAATGGTAAGAGTGGGACGTAATACGATTCTCTTCACCCTGATTACGGGTGTATCCATGGGTTTACTTTTATTGTCATATAAATTTGCAGATCAACAATCCGCTTTTACCCACACCTTGAATGAAATACGATATTATGTCAATTGCGGATTGGTCGTACTGATTTGTGCTGCTGCATTTTTGGTAGCTCCAAAAAAACATTTGGCCATCATTGCGTTTTTCTCTACCGTCTTCCTTCAATTCATGTTTTCATTCTATCTCTTTCCGGAAATGAATTATTTCGTCAGGGCGATGTGGGTGATTATCATAGGATTCGGATTGATTGCCATACCAACGATTATAAATGTCTATGGGAATAATAAACCTGAGGATAACGAGAGGACTCTAGATATGGTTGAGACTGAAAATCCAAACCGTGCATTCCGGAAATGGAAGGATATTTTTGCTTTTGCCAGTCCTCAAATCAAATGGGCGGGAATAGGATTGATACTTTCCTTGGTGTTATTACATGTGATTTTTCATTGATTTGGGTATGTAAGAAGCCTAATGATTAAAATCTGCCGGGTATTGGAATTGCATGTATATTGCCC
>JAHDFN010000112.1 GCA_020628145.1 Saprospiraceae bacterium
GAGCGCCGGACTGTTAATCCGTAGGTCCAAGGTTCAAGTCCTTGAAGGGGCGCAGGTAAAGTCTCAGTGATTCATTTCACTGGGACTTTTGTGTTTATACAGGGTTTTACTGCCATTTATTCTTATCACTTCATCTTCATTTCTTTCAAAAAGGTGTGCAATTCGGTGTACAACTTTTTAATTGTATTCTAAATCCAATTGTAATAAAAGAGGCTTTTAGGAATAAGAAATGCTTATCGGATGTCGATTTTATCTTAAGTCAGAGAAGGAGCAAAAGTAGGTTGCGATAAAGAATACTATCCAAAGGTGTCGTGATTTATTTTTTCTTCTTCAGGTTCTCCAGGAAATTCAATAATTCCATTTCATCATAAAAAAGAACCTCCCTCGGTTTGGAACCACGTGTCGGACCTACAATGCCCATCGCTTCCAATTGATCCATGATCCGACCGGCCCGATTGTATCCCAATTTCATCGTCCGTTGTAACATGGAGGTAGAGCCAGATTGTTTTTGTACGACCATCCTTGCAGCATCTTCGAAATACTCATCCAGTTCGGATAACTTCAGGCCCGAAGCACCGTGTTCCTCATCATCCCCGTGGAATTCGGGAAGGAAATAAGGTTCGGGAAACCCTTGCTGATTACCAATAAAATCAATAACCTTTTCTACTTCCGGTGTGTCAACGAACGCACATTGCAAACGTATCAGATCGGAACCGACAGATAACAGCATATCTCCCCGGCCAATCAATTGATCGGCACCTCCCGTATCCAGAATCGTTCTGGAATCGATTTTGGAAGTTACCTTGAATGCGATCCTCGCTGGGAAATTCGCCTTAATCACACCGGTGATGATATTCACGGAAGGCCGCTGGGTGGCAATGATCAAATGGATGCCGATAGCCCTTGCCAATTGTGCCAAACGGCCGATAGGTAATTCCACTTCTTTACCTGCTGTCATGATCAAATCAGCAAACTCGTCAATTACCAATACGATATAGGGAAGGAATTTATGCCCCTTCTGCGGATTTAATCTCCGGTCAACAAATTTCTTATTGTATTCCCGAATATTACGGGCATGGGCTTTCTTCAAAAGATCATACCGTTGATCCATTTCGATACAAAGTGAATTCAGAACATGAACGACCTTGTTCGTTTCCGTCGTAATCGGTTCGTCTTCTCCCGGCAGGTAACTCAGGAAATGATTTTCGATTTTCGAATAAGGGAATAATTCCACCTTCTTAGGATCGATTAAGACGAATTTTACCTGACTCGGATGCTTCTTGTAAAGTAGCGACATCAAGACCGTGTTGATTCCAACCGATTTACCCTGACCGGTAGCACCTGCAATTAACAAGTGTGGCATCTTGGCCAAATCCGCTACGAAAACTTCATTGGAAATGGTCTTACCCAAAGCAATAGGCAAGTCCATTTTGGCGAGTTTGAATTTTTCCGAATACAGGACTTCCTTCAAGGAAACAATCTGCTTATGTTTGTTCGGTACCTCGATACCGATGGTTCCCTTGCCGGGGATAGGGGCTATGATACGAATACCCAAAGCGGCGAGGCTCAGGGCAATATCGTCTTCAAGATTCTTGATTTTGGAAATCCTTACTCCCGGAGCCGGAACAATTTCATATAAGGTAACCGTCGGGCCGATGGTGGCCTTGATTTTCGTTATTTCGATTTTATAATTGAGTAGGGTCTCTATAATCTGATCCTTGTTCCTTTCCAACTCTGCCCTGTCTATTTCTACTTTCTGTTCATTATAATCCTCTAAGAGATTCAAGGTCGGATGTTCGTACAAGGATAAATCCAAAGTAGGATCGTAGGGTTCGCTATGTCTTTTATTCTCTTCCTGTACCGATAGGGGAGCCTGTGGAATAGGATTGGCATTGGCATTGTTCAATGGTGTTTCTATTTCCAGTTCACCTTCCCCTTTCCGGAGACTGTCCTGTTTTAATGGTACATTGGCTTTTTCCTTGAGTTCGAACTTTAACTGCTCCCCACGCTCTATCGGATCAGAAGGTTGTTTGCCATCGTCGGCAATTAATTGACCGCCGTCGGTCCTATCAAAATTTTCCTTGAAATTCGGCTTTAAGGTTTCTATTTCCAAATCGGGTTCCAATTCCTGCTTTCCGTTTTCAATCAAATCGAATTCCCCTTGAGGCCTTCTCAGTCTAGCCTTCTTCTTGCCATAAATGAGGTTTTGGAAAAAATCCTGAATCTTATATCCTACACTCGAAGGTGTGAGATCTTGTAAGGCTGGATTGAAATTCCATACGAATAACAGAATAAACAATACAAGGAAAAGCACAATGGTGCCTACCCGGCCTACAAATTTACTCAACCACTGGCTGACACTCTCCCCTACGGCTCCACCCCAGGGAAACATGGCTTCAGGTCCGGCAAAGAATTCGAAAATGATAGAAAGGAAAATAGTGATCAGGACCAAGTTGCGGATAGCCTTCCATACCTTGTTGAATGGTGTCCGTTTAATGGTTGCCAAGCCTCCTATGACCAGTAACAATACCAAAAGATAAGAAGGCAGCCCGAATAACCATCTGAAAAAGAAATCCGAAACAAGCACTCCCAGCCTGCCGAGCCAGTTATCTACTTCTTTCCCCGACGTCATGAGGAAGTCCCATCCACCGCCGGAAAGAAAATGCTGATCGTGTTTCCATGTGAATAGATAGGAAGTAAAGGCAATGAATAGATATAAGGCAAAGAACAATAACAATACACCAAACAATTTGGGAATACGCTCATCGTTTATTCCCATTTTGAATGAAAGTTGCCGCTTGTTCTTTCTCCGCTTTTTGGCCATCGGTTCTGTTGGATATTCTTAGAAGGCATTTCTATTTCCCCAAAATACGGAAAAGTAGGTAGTTGAGCCTTGTTTGTATGTTTTATGAATCAATTATGAGAACGATAGGATACAGTAGTCCTAGTAATCAGATAACAAAAATATATATTCTTTTAATGAATTGCGAACAAAGTGCAAACAAAAAGGGAATATCCGGGTGGTGGGAAAAAAGGAACCGGCATTGTCTCTACTCAATGCCGGTTCAAATCCTATTAACTAACCTTGTTGTGTTTTTGGGTCTACTTATATTTTATCAAGTAACCTTATTTCATATTTTAATACGGGACAATCTGTATTTTGCTGCGGCATAATCGGTTTTTAAGAAAAACTTAACGGTTGTCCAATAAAGAAACCTCTCCGGCGTAGCCGGAGAGGTTTCTGATAAACCCTTTGTTTATAGGTCTATCGTTTATTTTTTACGGAAGTGGGAAAGAATTTCTTCCATGTGTTTGCCCGCAGCTTCACGACCACCAAGACCATAAGCCAAAGCAATCACAACCGAGACGGCACCCAATGTCAATCCGAATCCTAAACGGACGATATCTTCACCTACACCCATCGTACTTAAACCGATGAACAAGAAAAGGAATAAAGATGCCCATCTGGCGATATTGGCGATGAACTGGTTGTTCTCCCCTTTATTCAACATGTTGTAGATAGTGATGGAGATGAAGTTGCCCAATACTAGAATCACCATGCCAAATAGGATTTCTCCTGTGATGTTCAAAAGATTGTTAAGGATTTCTGTTAATCTGGCAAATTCCAAACGTTCCACACCGGTGATGGTACCCAAGGCCAAAAGAACAACAAATACAATGTTTCCTATCAAATCGGAAAGAGAACGCTCTCCAATCATGGAACCCAATTGTAGTTTCTGGCCTATCTCGTCAGTACCAATGCTTTTCAGCAAATCCTTCAATAGGATAGAAATGTATTTCCCTCCAATATAGAAGACGCCGATGATGATAGCACAAGCGAATATTTTAGGTATGGCATTGAGGAAGGATTCCAACATGCCTTTGGCAGGCCCGGATATCGCTTCTATTCCCAAATGATCGATAGCAGCTATCAATAATGGGATGAAAATAAGAATGAATACGACCTTACGAAGGATATTCACGATTTGGTCGGTTTGGCTTACACCGAATTTCTCGGCTACTTTGTCAACAAAGCCTCCCGATAACCCGATCAACGAAGAAACAACGGTAGCAATGATATACCCGGCAAAACCGATAACACCTGCTGCAATCAAGTTAGGGAAGAAACCGGCGAATTCACCGACCATGTTTTTCAATGGATCCAGGACTTGGCTTACGCCCAACATTTCCAAGACAACCATCAAGACGATAATCATCAGTAGATAATAAACCAATTTGGAAATGAAACGGTTAGAATCGATGTCTAAGTTGGCTTTGCTCATCAACTTGTCATCCCATTTCATCTTCTTCAATAGGTTGTAAACCAATTTGGCGATTCCTGATGCAATAAACCATCCGATAATAAGTACCAGAATAGCCCCAAGTACACCGGGTAGATAGCCTCCAATGGTATTCAGGAAGTTCTCAAAGATTTCAGTTAAATTAAGATTCATGTGCGATTTGAATTTTTGAATTAAAAACTGGTTTTCATAAGTATTGACATACCCTTACCTTCCATGAAATATAGTGGAGGATAAGGGTCTTGTTTCGTGAGATTTGAATTTAGTACAAAGGTAAGACGCTGTTTTACTTAATTTGTAACTGTTTTTTTTAAATTTAGTTAACAATTATTTTTTAAGGACTACCTTGTCACAATCTTCTTTTTCTTCGTATGCGGAATAATAGTTGCTCTAATGCTGGGAAAACTCTAAATTTGCAACGGTTTTTAATATAATGTGAAATAATCAATGGCGACACCGGGTACTGTAGCATTTCATACATTAGGCTGTAAGTTGAATTTTTCTGAAACTTCTACCATCAGTAGGATGTTTGAAGACAAGGGTTTTGCTGTTGTTGACTACAAGCAAGCTGCTGATGTTTATGTCATCAACACTTGTTCGGTCACTGATTTTGCAGATAGGAAGTGTCGTAAAGTGGTAAGGCAGGCTTTGAGGGTTTCCCCTCAGGCTTTCATCATCGTTATCGGCTGCTATGCACAGTTGAAACCGGATGAAATTGCGGATATCCCCGGTGTTGATTTGGTGTTGGGGGCATCGGAAAAATTCAAAATCCTTGACTATGTGGACAACCTGTCCAAAGCAACATCCAAAGGGATGGTGGCCGCCGGGGAGGTAAGGCAGGCCAATGCGTTTGTCAATTCGTTTTCCTTTGGGGATCGTACCCGTTCTTTCCTCAAAGTACAGGATGGATGTGATTATAAATGCTCCTTTTGTACGATTCCCCAAGCCCGTGGAAGTAGTCGGAGTAGCACCGTAGGAAGTGTTGTTGCCGATGCGGAAAGGATTGCCGAAATGGGCGTTAAGGAAATCGTGCTGACGGGTGTGAATATTGGAGATTTTGGTAATGGCACTGAAGTCATCGAGGGGTTTAAACCGAAAAAAGAAGCTCTTTTTATCGATTTGATCAAGGAATTGGATGAAGTAGATGGCATCGAACGATTCCGGATTTCTTCAATCGAACCCAATCTTTTAACGGATGAGATTATCGATTTCGTTTCCCAGTCGAATCGTTTTGCTCCACATTTCCATATCCCACTACAATCGGGAAACAATAAGCAACTGAAAATGATGAGGAGGAGGTATAAGAAGGAATTGTATGCCGAACGGGTGGCTTCAATCAAATCGAAAATGCCACATTGTTGTATTGGTGTGGATGTGATTGTCGGTTTTCCGGGAGAAACGGAAGAAGATTTCCTCGAAACCTATAAATTCATTAATGAACTGGATATATCCTATTTACATGTTTTTACTTATTCGGAAAGGGCGAACACCCCAGCGGCAGAAATGCCGGGCGTGATAGAAGTGGGGGAACGGAGACGAAGAAATGAAATGCTTCGAATCCTATCGGAAAAGAAACGAAGGCATTTTTACGAATCCCACATAGGTACCAGAAGGCATGTGTTGTTCGAAACAAAGGATCATGATGGGAATATATCCGGCTTTACCGATAACTACATCAAAGTGGAAACTCCTTATGATGAAGCGCTTTCCAATAAGGTGGTAGAAGTTGGCTTGGAAACCATTCTCGATTCGGGGGATGTCTGTGTCAGATTGCCGGAAATCATCCGAATCCGATAAACACTTGATTTCACATTGTATTTAGATGAACCGCCCTCCTCTTATGAACGGAAAAGAAAGAGGTGGAAGCCGTTTTGTCAAGGTTACTTGGCCTTGTTATTGTAATAACTTTGCCATAGCCTTTAATATTACTTGGAATAATAATACTTTTGGTGATTGTAAAAACAACGACAAGTTTTTTGAAAATCTGTTATTAGAATAAAAAAGGTATCCATAATGGACTTTGAAGTGGTTGTGGATGTGTCGGTTTGAAGAAAATGAATTGAGATGACATATTTACGAAGGCCTCTTGTCCCGATCTATGGGTACTATTATAATCATATATAAATATTGAACTGACATGGAAATTGTTATTGGAGCTGTCGGTTTGGTAGTAGGATTGGTCTTAGGTTACTTCGGGTTGAATACAGCCATGAGTAGTAAGTATAAAACCAAGTTGGATGAAGCTGACAACAAAGCGGATATTGCTTTGAAAGAAGCTCGATTGACTGCTACCAAAACCGTAGAGGATGCCAAACTGAAAGCGGATAAATTGATGTCCAAAGCAGAAGGCAAGAACGAAAGTATCAAACAGAAGAAAATCCAGGAAGCCCGTGAGAAGTATGCGAGATTGAAATCGGATTACGAAGATTTCAAAATCAAACGTAAAGGGGATTTGAAGGAAAGGGAGTTGGAAATTAAGGAATTGGAGAAAGGTCTCCAAAGTAAGGAGCAAAGCCTCCAGTCAAAAATTGACAAACTGAAAAACAGGGAGTCCGACTTGGAACAACGTGAAACCGAACTGGGTTCGGTAAGACAGAATCTGGAAAAACAACTCGAGATTGTGGCACGTAAAAAAGGAGAGTTGGAAGTAGCTAATGAGAAGCAAATCAAGGCACTGGAAGGCATTGCGAAGATGTCCGAGCAGGAAGCCAAAGAGCAGATTATCCAAGCGGTAAAAGGCAAGGCAGAAACAGATGCTTTGGCATTGAAGAAGGAAATCGTTAATGAAGCGAAAGATTCTGCAAGCAAGGAAGCCCGTAAAATCGTAATCAATACCATCCAAAGGATGTGTGCCGAATTCACCATTGAAAATACGGTTTCCGTATTTCCGTTGGATTCCGATGATCTCAAAGGTCAAATCATTGGAAGGGAAGGTCGGAATATCCGTGCCTTGGAGGCTGCTACCGGTGCCGAAATCGTAGTGGATGATACGCCGGAAGCCATCGTTATTTCGTCTTTCGACCCAATTAGGAGAGAGGTTTGTAGGTTGGCATTGAAGAAATTGGTTGCAGATGGAAGAATCCACCCGGCAAGGATTGAGGAAGTGGTCAATAAGACCCGTAAGCAATTGGAGGAGCAAATCAAGGAAATCGGTGAAAGAACCGTTATTGATTTGAATATACATGGCCTTCCGGCTACGTTGGTCAGAATGGTAGGACGAATGCGTTTCCGTTCATCTTATGGTCAGAACCTCTTGAAGCATTCCATTGAAACAGCCAACCTCTGTGCGATGATGGCTGCCGAAATCGGATTGAATAAAAAACAGGTCAAATTGGCCAAGAGAGCCGGTCTGCTTCATGATATCGGTAAGGTAGCTGATGAGGAAAGTGAATTGTCCCATGCTTTGTTGGGTATGAAGATGTGTGAAAAAGCCAAGGAACACCCGGCGATATGTAATGCCGTAGGTGCCCACCACGATGAAATTGAAATGAAGGATATTATTTCTCCTCTTGTTCAGGCTTGTGATGCTATTTCAGGAGCCAGACCGGGTGCGAGGAGGGAAATCGTAGATAGTTACCTTCAAAGGATTAATGAATTGGAAGATTTGGCCTTGTCCCATGAAGGTGTAATGAAGGCATACGCCCTTCAGGCCGGTCGTGAGTTGAGAGTCATCGTTTCATCCGAAAAAGTTTCGGATGATTATGCAGATGATTTGGCATTCATGATTTCTCAGAAAATCCAGGATGAGATGCAATATCCCGGACAGGTCAAGGTGACGGTTATCCGTGAAAAACGAGCTGTCTCGTATGCGAGATAGAATGCTTGGCTTTTGATAAAAAAACCGTTTTCGGAATTCCGAAAACGGTTTTTTTATTGGATGTCATTTAAAATCAATTCTTGTCCATTAAAAAGAATCGAGTCGCCTATTTTTAATGGCTTTAAAATTCTGATAATAGGTGCTTGTTCCGAAACGGCAAAATATTTATTTCCGTTTATATTTAATTTTCCTGCACCAATGGAAATGAAAAATATACCTCTGTTGGTATAAGCGATGCTCCCTGTTTTTATTTCGGAATGAATGGAGTCAATAGGAATTAATGACAACCTGCTTTTTAATTCCAATGCTTCGGATAATTTACGGGCGTGCCTGTCCCGTTCAATTTGCATCATTGCCCGCCCCGTTTCATATTTATCACCAGCACTGCTTTTGGTTTCGTTATTGGCAGCAGATTGGGCTTCTTTCATTCCCTTGTTAGCCAAATCGATTTTTTGTTGTACATATTCTGTACAAGCATTAAAAAGCAATTTTTTTAATGCTATGCCCGGATTTGATTTTCCCATTTTTATGGAATTTTATTCTATTTCTGTTCTTACACCTTTTATCCTATTCGGATAATCGGTAATGATTCCATCTACGCCCAATTCGATTAATCGTTCCATGTCTTTTATTTCATTGACAGTCCAAGGAATGACTCGTATTTTATTTTCTTTACAATAATCAATTGATCCTTGATCCAATAACATGTAATAAGGACTGTAAATTGGAGGAGTGAATCCTAATTTCCTGATATTTATTTCTACATTTTTTTCACTTTCGATTAATAATGCCAAAGTATATTCGGGATATTTTTTATTCATGATTCTAAGGATGTCCAAGTCGAAGGATTGGATGACGAATCTTTTTTTGTCGATGCCGGAAGATTTTAATTCGTTGACAAGTATATCAACGAATTCTTCGGGTTTCGGAATGAAAATATCGTACCAGTCCTTATAACTTTTTACTTCTATATTGTATAGTACAGGGTTTTTATTATTCACTTTTAAATGCTTTTCTACATTTTCGAATAATTCGGTTAATGATGGTTTGTGTGTAGCTTTTTTTTGCTGTTCCGGAAATCTGGGATTGCCCTTGGATCCGCAGTCGAAATCTTTGATTTCGACTGCGGTCATTTCCATGATTTTAAAATCCTTTTCATTGTGTTCGTTGATTTTTATATCCTGTTTTTTTGATTCGCAAATCGTACTAGACAGCCAAGGTTCATGAGTGATAATTATTTTCTTATCCTTGGATACGCAAACATCCATTTCCAAAGTATTTACGCCGAGGTCGATGGCGTGAATAAATGCGGGGATGGAATTTTCAGGTAAAATTCCACGGCAACCTCGATGTCCTTGCCAGTCGATATTGTTTTTTTTCATATTGTTATCTGCTTGAAAGCAACTCCATGTCAAAAGAGTTGAGAAAAATAAAAAGGTGATTCGTTTTTTCATGATTCAAAAATAATAAAATCCAAGCAATAAAAAACCGTCTGAATTAATTCAGACGGTTTTTTACGAATTCGATGATTTATGAATTTCATAAATCATCGAATTCGTGTAAGCGATATTTTTGAATTAATGCAATTAATTTATTAGCGTAATTTTTGTCGGTGGCATAGCCTGCATTTTTTAATTCCTTTGCCCAGGATTTATAATCTTTTTCGTTTAGTAAGAATAATTTTTTATATCGTTCTTTTTTTAAGAATAAGCTATGTGCATGATAAGAATCAGCAGTTGAAGAGTAAATTCTGAAAAAGTCCTTGTGGGAGTCATCGTTGAAATTACTACAGTGTCCTTTTTTACATTTTTTAGAAAAACATTTAATTCCGAAATGGTTTTTATTTTTTACGGCTAATGAAGATTGGCCTCCGTTGGTTTCCAGTAAACCTTGAGCCAGGGTAATAGATGCCGGGATTTTATGTCGATGCATTTCTTCGACTGCCAGTCGGTAATGACGATTAATATAATTTTTATATTTTTTTTCACGGGGTGATTCATCCGGAGATGAAACCAAGTTGATGTTTCCATTTTTTCCGATAATTCCGGAAACAGGTTTTTTAAAAAATCGAGTTGTGTCGATTTCATTTTTTGTGGATGACTCATTTTTCGAAATATTTAAATGATGACTTTTTAACTCAAATTCAAAATGAATATCCTTGGAATAAATAATCATTCCGCAGAAAAAAATAATGAAATACTTAAATCGGTATTTATTCCAATGTATTTTTAAAAAATGTCGGAGTACGATTAAAAAATATTTTATTTGAATTATTTTTTTCTTCATATGTGAATCATAAAGGCTTCTAAATAATAAACATTTGGTTTTTAGTTTTGGTTTCAAATTGCAAACATTTTGTATTTGAAATTTTCTGTTATCAACTGGCTGAAAGTCTCGGATTCGAAATGAAAAGGCATATTCTGATTTCTTTGATGTATTTTTGTGAACGAACAATTCCGAGCCGGCGAAGCCGGCTCGGAAAATCAAATCTCTACTATGAAAGCTTACTTGGATTTATTGCAACACATTTTAGACAAGGGGACAGAAAAAGGAGATAGGACGGGGACGGGGACTTTGAGTGTTTTCGGTTATCAAATGCGTTTTGATCTCAATAAAGGTTTTCCTTTGGTAACAACAAAAAAACTCCATTTGAAATCCATTGTTCATGAGTTGCTCTGGTTTTTGAAAGGAGATACGAATGTAAAATATCTTCAGGATAATGGCGTCCGCATTTGGAACGAATGGGCGGATGAAAAAGGAGATCTCGGGCCCGTTTATGGAAAACAATGGAGAAGTTGGGAAGGTGCTGACGGAACCGTTGTTGATCAGATTTCCCAAGCAATGGATTTGATTCGGAATAATCCCAATTCCCGACGGATTTTGGTCAATGCTTGGAATGTAGGCGAATTATCCAAAATGGCTTTGTCTCCCTGCCATTGTCTTTTTCAATTTTATGTAGCCGATGGGAAACTGTCATGTCAGTTATATCAAAGAAGTGCGGATGTTTTTTTAGGTGTCCCATTTAATATCGCATCTTATGCATTGCTGACGATGATGATGGCACAAGTAGCCGGATTGGGATATGGTGATTTTGTCCATACATTCGGAGACACACATTTATATCTGAATCATTTGGATCAGGCAAGATTGCAATTGACCAGAGAACCGAGAACCTTGCCCCTGATGGAAATAAATCCCGAAGTAAAATCGATTTTCGATTTCACTTATGATGATTTTGAATTAGTTAATTACGATCCTCATCCACACATTAAAGCAAAAGTGTCAATCTAATTATTATAAAATGGAAAAAATAAATCCGACAAAAACAGAAGCTTGGAAAAAACTAAAGGTACATTACAAAGAAATGAAAAATGTGCAAATGATAGATTTGTTCGCTTCGGATAAAAAAAGATTCAAAAAATTTTCATTGAAGAAAAAAGATATTCTTTTGGATTACTCCAAAAATAGAATCAATGAAAAAACAATGGAACTTTTATTCGAATTGGCAGAAGAATGCGAATTGAAAAAAGCCATTCAATCCATGTTTTCCGGAGAGAAAATAAATGAAACGGAAAATAGGGCCGTATTGCATGTCGCGCTGACCCATAAAGGAAAAAAAGGAATTAAGGTCGATGGTGAAGATGTGATGCCTTTTGTGAGGGAAGTCAGGAGTAAGATGAAAGCATTTTCCGAATTGGTGATTAAAGGGAAATGGAAGGGATATACGAATAAGAAAATAACCGATGTCGTCAATATTGGGATAGGGGGATCCGATTTGGGACCGGTCATGGTTACGGAAGCATTGAAAAAATATAAGACTCGTTTAAATGTTCATTTCGTTTCCAATGTGGATGGAACACATTTGGCCGAAACCTTGAAAGATTTAAATCCGGCTACGACATTATTTATTATTGCATCCAAAACTTTTACGACCCAGGAAACGATGACCAATGCATTTTCTGCAAGGGATTGGTTCTTGGCTCATGCTAAAAAAAATCATTTTGTAGAAAAACATTTTGTGGCCGCCTCTACCAATGAAAAAAAAGTAGTGGAATTTGGAATTGATCCCGGAAATATGTTTTCATTCAAGGACTGGGTGGGTGGAAGATACTCTTTGACTTCGGCCATCGGTCTGTCTATTTGTTTGTCGGTAGGCTACGATGTTTTTGATGAATTAATGACCGGATACTATGAAATGGATCGACATTTTAAAAATTCGGATTTTAATAAGAACATGCCTGTGATTTTGGCATTGTTGGGTATTTGGTATAATAATTTTTTCAATGCGGAAACAGAAGCGATTTTACCTTACGATCAATATTTGCATCGATTTGCAGCATATTTCCAACAGGGAAATATGGAAAGCAATGGTAAGTCTGTAGATCGAAACGGTAAAAAAATAAATTACCAAACCGGACCCATTCTTTGGGGAGAACCCGGTACCAACGGACAACATGCCTTTTATCAATTGATTCATCAAGGAACTAAATTGATTCCATGTGATTTTATTGCTCCGGCACAATCCCAGAATCCGATAGGTGATCATCACGAAAAACTGATTGCTAATTTTATCGCACAGACCGAAGCATTAATGAAAGGGAAAAGAAAGGAAGACGCTTTAAGGGAGTTGAAAGAACAGGGTTTGGATGATGTGGACATTGAAAAAATATTGCCCTTCAAAGTTTTTGAAGGGAATCGCCCTACGAATACTATTTTAGTCAAAAAAATAACGCCTGAAGTTTTAGGAAAACTCATCGCCATGTACGAACATAAGATTTTTGTACAAGGAGTGATCTGGAATATTTTTTCTTTTGATCAATGGGGAGTCGAATTAGGAAAACAATTGGCTAAGGAAATCCTCCCTAAATTAATCTCCAAAGAAAAAGCAAAAGGACATGATGCTTCGACTATCGCCATCATTGAACAATTCAAAACATGGCAGAATTAAACTCGCTTGATGATGAAAAAATTGATTTATTTTATTTGCGTATTTTTTTTAATCCTTGCGATAGGAGGGATTCTTTTTAAATGCACAACCAACAAGGCTGTTACGAATGCACAAAAAACAATTGTAGGGAACTCTGAGGAACATTACAAAGAATACTGTGCTTCTTGTCACGGAGAAAAAGTCAAGACTTTTGTTGATCGGGAAAAATGGAGCTATGGGGAAGATCGGG
>JAHDFN010000113.1 GCA_020628145.1 Saprospiraceae bacterium
CCGTGGATATGCCCCATTGTTTTTTCCGCTTCTATTTTGGAAAGTGTTTTATATTTTATTTTCTTCTTGAGTCCTTTCCAAATATCTTTTTTTGTTTTTTCAATTCCTGCTGGAGCGATATCTTTTAGATAAACATCAATGTTGTTTTTTACACTTACCTCCGTGATGCCACTTCCCATAAAACCCGCTCCGATCATGCCGAGGGTATTCAGCCTTTTTTCCGGTTCGGGATGTTTTTTATTTTCCGTCATAATATGGAAAAGAGAACGGAGCCCGGCACTGGCGGGAGTGAGCATTAGTTTTTCAAAATGTTCCAGTTCCTTTTCGTAACCGGCTTTCGTTCCTTTTTTTAAACCTGTTTCGACACAATCGATAATGGCAGGTACTGCGGGGTAATTTCCCTGTGTTTGTTTTTGAGCCATTTTCTTAGCTTGTCCGAACACAATATTCCTGCCGAAAGAAGTGCCATCGAGAATCTTATCTTTTAATGGGGTTTTCCTTTTGCGTTGCAAAGGTTTTTCCATTAATTTCATCGCCATTATTTTCGCGGCGTGATATAATTTATTCTTATCTACGACTTCATCGACGAGCCCCATTTTCTTAGCTTGATAGGCGTAGATGTTTTTTCCCGTCAACATCATGTCCAATGATTTCTGAAGACCGACCAGACGAGGTAATCTTTGTGTTCCGCCACCGCCGGGTAGTATGCCGAGTTTCACTTCGGGTAATGCCAATTTAGTCCTTGGTGAATTGGATGCGATACGGGCATGACAGGCCAAAGCGACCTCTAGACCCAATCCGTAACAAGTGCCGTCTATCGCTGCAATAACCGGTCGCTTATCTTTTTCCAAAGCATCCAGAATTTCGTGTCCCCTTTTTTGAAAAGGTCTGAAATCTCCTTCTTTTTCTATTTCGAAAGATTTGATATCCGCACCGGCCATGAAATCCTTTAATTTGGAAATCAGGATTAATGCCTTAATGGATTTATCACCGAACATTTCCTGGAACATCCCATCCATTAATGAAATTAAATCGGGAGAAACGATATTGATACCGTCCCTTTTATTTTCCAACCAAATGGTACAGATTCCATTTTCGTCTTTTTCAATCGTAAAGAAGTCTTCCCTTTTCATTTTGTTTTGTTTAATATCTAGTATCTTTTTATCAACATGGCGTGACCGTGGGCACCGGCGGCACAAGCGGCAAGTACACCCAGTTTCCCATTTTCATGAATTAACCTGTTGGCAGTGGTTGTCAATAATCTTCCTCCCGTTGCTCCGAAAGGATGACCTAAAGAAAGAGAACCGCCCCAAAGGTTGAATTTTTCCATCGGAACTTTTCCTACCGCTTTTTCACGACCTAGATTTTCTTTTGCGAATTCATCTGAAGATAATGCTTTCAAGTTGGCTAAAATCTGACCGGCAAATGCTTCGTGGAATTCGATGACGTCCACATCGTCGAAAGTCAGATTATTTCTTTTGAATAATTCCGAAACGGCATAAGTCGGCCCCAATAATAATTCGGTTTCCAAATCCTGGCCGGTAAAAACAAAATCGACGATTTCTGCTTTGGCTTCCAATCCTAATTCTTTAGCTTTTTCTTCACTCATCAATAAAACGGCACTGGCACCATCCGATAAAAATGAAGAGTTGGCAGCCGTCAATGTTCCGAATTTCCGGTCAAAAGCAGGCCGTAGTTTTTTTACTTGTTCTACCGTAGAATCTCCACGTACTCCATTGTCCTTTTCTATGGTTTTGAATTTCGGGGGAACGGCCACGGCGGTCACTTCATGTGATAAATGCCCTTCGTCCCATGCCTTGGCGGCGAGTTGGTGGGAACGCACGGCAAATTCATCCTGTTCTTCACGGCTTACACCGAAACGGGCGGCCATGATGTCACAATCCTCACCCATTACCCGATTGGTCGTGTACTCCGCTACTTTGGGCCTGTCGGGTGCAAAATCGGAAGGTCGTAGCGAAGTGGCAAACTTCAACATGTCTCCCATCCCCTTCAATTTTTGTGCTTTGAAGAGTTTTTTCTGCATTTGTTTTTTATAGGTGATTGGAGTATCGGAAGTATTATCCACTCCTCCGGCAATGACTACATCTGCTTGGCCGGTCATGATTTCCAAACAGGCACTGGAGATGGCACGGTTGGCGGAAATACAGGCTTGGGCAACGGTATGGCAGGCGGCCTTATTGGGGATGCCGGCAGAAACAGCGGCTTCCCTTGCCACGTTACTGGTTTTTAAATTGGAAATAACGGTTCCCATGATGACCCGATCCACCTCCTTCGGTTCGATACCTGTTTTTCCAAGTAAACCCTGAATGGCAAATTGTCCTAATTGATAAGACATCAAATCCATGTAAGCTCCGCCCGACTTTAAAAATGGAGTGCGGTTGCCATCTATTAATACGACTTTTTTGAATTGCATATTTTTTATATTAATGCTTGTAAGTTCCATCAGGTAATACTGTTGGCATTTTGTAAATAGGATTGGTCAATAATTCAAAAATGGCAGTGTCGGTACTTTCGACCAAAGCTCCGGTATTGAGTTTCCATTCATGACCTATTTCGTCAAAACGATTTTCTTGTGCTCCCAACATGGATGTCAATGCCCAATATAAATATTCGATGGTTTGGCAGGTTTCATAATCACAAGTGGGATCGTCATAAGTGTACCAGGCATTATCGGGATAGGTGTTGGGAATGTTGAGGAATTGCCCGCCTCTGGCAATATCCATTGCATTGGCTAATTCCGAACCTTGATTCTGACCAAAAGCCTGGGGGTATGCATCCGAATGACCTGCATTATTAATGATATGTAATACCTCTTCTAATGCAGCATCGAATTGCCCTGTCTTACCATTGGAAACAAATGTCGGTTGGGTTTCGTCATTTCCCAAATCCTGTCCTTTCCTTCCCGAAGGCGGATCAATATCCAAATCACTTTCCTTCTTCCACATGACCAAGAAGGCTTTGTTTTCTATCATCTTATCCAAAACGGATTGGTTATCTATATTGCCATCTTCGTCATTGTCAAGATATTGTGCCATTATATTTGCAGCGTGCAATAATTTTGAATCCTCTACGGCTGCTACTGCATAGATGTCTATTCCGAAAACAACAACTTTTCTATTAAAACTTGAAAACCCATTATCGGAATGTGAGACAATTGTGAAATTAGGATCGTCTCCGGGGTTTATTGTTCCCGGATTTTGATTATTGTCTTTGCTGCAAGAGGAAATCAATAAAACGATTCCTATTATCAAATTGCTTATTATTTTCATGTCCAAAATGTTTTTATAGAGAGTATTCTCCTTTTTCATAAATATATTCAGCCACTTCCCTTCTGTGTGATTTGACATTAATGTCATAATCTAATAAAAGTTTTTTGCTGAACCTTTTCATCCATTTTTTTTCCGAACCGGTGGCCCAGGATTGAATGGCATCATTAGCTGATTTTCTACAAATGTCCAACGCTTCATATAAGTAAACCTGCATGGCTTTTTTCCTGACGTCGAAATCCTTGCCGGAATAAATTTTATTTTTTTCCAGTTTTTGGATTTTCATCAATACGGATTCACAGAAATAGGCTTCTGCCAATATGTCGGAAAAATTCATGACGATTTCCTGTTCATCGACCATTTTTTCCTTGAGTTTTTGGCCGGCTTTTCCGGACAACATCATGAATAATATTTTGATGTTTTTGACGATCCTTTCTTCAGTGGCCCATCCTGCATTGGACTTGAATGGAAGATATTGTTTCATGATATAAGTGGGGATTTTTTTACCTGCTCCCATTAAATCGACTTCCTTGGTTTTGATGGCTCTCTTGGTTAATTCGGCCAAGGATAACATCCTGTTGATTTCATTGGTCCCTTCATAAATCCGTGTAATACGAGCATCCCGATACCCCATTTCGATGCCCAGCTCCGCAGAGTAACCCATGCCTCCATGTATCTGCAAACATTCGTCAATGGCATAATCCAGATTTTCCGAACACTTCACTTTGAGCAAGGAGCATTCAACGGCATATTCCCGTATGGCATTCAGTTTCGCGTCATTATCGGATTTCCCATTGTAAAGGAATTCTTCTGTTTTGAGATTGATATTATGGCCGGTTCTATAAAGAGCTGCTTCGGCGGCATAGGTCAGAACGGCCATTTGACCTATTTTGTGTTTCATCGCACCGAAATTTGCAATCGGAGTATTGAACTGCTCCCTTTGTAAGGCATACTTTACGGCTTGATCGATAGCTAGTTTACAACCGCCGGTGGTACTGGCCGCCAATTTTATCCGACCCGTATTCAGAATATTCAAAGCGATTTTAAAACCTCCGTTTCGGTCACCTAAAAGGTTTTCTTTCGGAACCGATGTGTTTTCAAAAAATACCTGAACGGTTGATGAACCCTTGATGCCCAATTTTTTTTCTTCGGCCCCGAGAGTGATGCCGCCGAAATCTTTTTCTACGATGAAGGCGGAAAGATTCTTATCATCATCAATTCTGGCAAAGACAATAAAAATATCTGCAAAACCTCCATTGGTGATCCACATTTTTTGTCCGTTGATAAGGTAATGTGTTCCACCGTCATTCAGAATAGCAGAAGTCTTACCCGAATTGGCATCAGAACCGGATCGGGGTTCGGTGAGGCAATAAGATGCTTTTAATTCTCCTGAGGCAATGCCGGGTAGGTATTTTTTCTTTTGTTCTTCCGTTCCATAATAAACAATAGGTAAAGATCCGATGGAAGTCTGTGCTCCAATGGTCGTGGCGAAGGAAAAACCATAGGCCGAAGCTTCTGCAAAAAGACAGCTCGTATTGAAATCCAAACCGATGCCGCCGAATTCCTCTCCTATACTTACTCCGCATAAACCGAGTTCTGCGGCCTTATCCAAAAGAGCGATGATTTCATCCTTGTCTTGGGAAATATCGAATTCCCTACCTCTGGATAGCATTTCATCCATGATTTCCTTGGTGCAGAAATCCTTGACCATATCATAGATCATTTGCTGTTCTTCATTCCATTCTTCGGAAATGAAGATGTTTTGAGGATTTTCTTCTTGTATGAGGAATGAACATCCGCTTTGAGCGATTCTGGCGGGTGGGGTAGTGGTTTGTTTTAGGTTTTTTGTTTCAATCGTTTCTGTCATAACCATTTGACTTTGGATGAATAGATGATAGGTGTCTTTTCATGACAAAAATACAAGTGGATAATGTAAAAGTGAACTTTTTACGTCAATTGAGCATTTTTTGTCGCAAAATGATTGTGCGGTATTATTGAATATCGAAGGAGGAATGAGGGTGAAAGGTTTCGTTTTTCGGTATTTCCTGGTTTAAGGATACGGCAGATGATTTTATCTGTAAAATGAATGAACTAACCGTAATTCTTGAAAAACATCATGTACAGATAGATCGGCTGAGCAGTAAAAAATTATCCGGTAAAAAGATTTATGAAGATGAATATCAAGTGACGATAAAACCCTATCGGTGAAAGTCGGGACTTATTCCTCTTCGTTTCTATTTCTTTTTAATTTTTTTAATTTATCTTTTTGCTTTTGGAACCACTCTTTCGTTTTGGGTACGAATTTGGGGGTCAAGTCCGGTTGTACACCTTCCACTTCGAATTCGAGATTGTTACTCGTAGTGTCGATAATGGAAAATACCTTGAATTCCGTTTTTGTTTCTTCCTGGATAATTAATCCGTCTTCGTCCAGATATAGATTGCTGTCTGTTTTTGTTTCTATGATTTGTGGTGTGACTTTAGGTAATTGTTGAAGATTTGGAGTCGGGTGTATTTCTTTATAAATATTATATTCTTGAGAAAGGGATTCTGCCGATTTTTCTATGGGTTCTTCCTTTTTTATTTTTGGAGTATTTTTCTTTTCGGTTTTTTTCTTTTGTTCTTTTTCCTGTTGCAGTGCAGAATAGGAATCCAATAACCGTTCTGCTTCCAGACTACGATAATTGCATTCGGTTAATTGCATTTCCATTTCCCCTTTTTGAGATTTCAATTCTTCATTTTCCCCCATTAGAATATTAATTCTTTCCTGACTGGAATCGATATAAAAATAAATACCGGAAGCAATTAGCCCTGCAAGGATTAATCCTGTCCAAAATAAAGGAGTCTTAAAGAATGGAGGTTTCTTATCCAATTTCTTTTCGACCTTATCCCAAACGGAAGCCGGTGGCACTCCGTCGAATTGTTCCATGGAGGCATTGAAAAAATCTTCTATGTTATTGTTCTTATTCATTGCCTTTGAATTCCTTTGCCAAAAAATTTTGTAACTGTTGCCTTGCCCTTAAGTAATGGGATCGTAAAGTCGCTTCGTTTTGATTGAGTTGTTCCGAAATTTCCCGGAAGGAATAACCTTCCATTGCCCGCATATTGAAAACCGTCTGATAGGAAGTGGGTAATTTCCGAATCAGGTGGATGATGGCGTCCGCTCGATCTTTTTTACTGAAAACATCTTCCGAACAGTCTATCCTTTCCAATTGATCTGTTTCCAAAGTTGAAAATTGTATTTTCCTGAATTTACGAATATGCATAAGACAGGAATTGACCATTACCCGGCTCATCCATGTTTTTAAAGCCGAATTTCCGGTGAATTTTCCAATGTCCCTCAGAATAAGATAAAACCCTTCCTGTAACATGTCAGCAGCTTCATCGGCATTGCGGGCATAACGCATGCAAATCCCATAAAGATAGGTTTTGTAACCGTTGTACAAGGTGTATTGGGAAGAACGATCCCCTTTGGTACATCCTTGAATTACAGAAGCTTCTATGTCCGGATTCAATGCCATAATGAAGTGTTGTTATCTATTTAGGTGCATGCTTTATGGATGCTGTTGCAAAGGTTCCGATTTTTTTTGAAATGATTTCATTATTCGATGTTTTCATACCAATGTTCAGTGTTGGATATACGGTTCATAGTAGTGATTTCACCGAGGCGTGGAATGTGATAACCCCTTTCTTTTTCCTGTGCTGCTTTGACGAATCTTTCTGCCGGTTCCTTCCAAGGATGGGATGAAAGGGTAAAGCCGCCCCAGTGGTAGGGAATGGAGAGTTTTGTGTTCGTGTCGATTCCTGCTTGGATACTTTCCTCAGGAAACATATGAACTTGGGGCCATAGCTTATTGTATTGGCCACATTCGAGAAATGCCCAGTCGAAGCTGTCGAATTTATTTCCTATTTCTTTGAAGTGTTCTCCATAGCCGCCATCTCCGCTCCAATAAATATTATGTTTTTCGGTTTGGAAAACCCAGCCACCCCAAAGCGATTGTGTCCGGTCGAAAGGGCCTCTGCCCGAAAAATGTTTTGTCGGAGTGAAAGTGATTTTTATGCCTTCCCAATTCGTTTCTTCCCACCAATCGAATTCGGTGATTTTAGAAGGAGGGATGCCCCAGCTTTCCAAATGCCTCCCCACGCCCAAAGCCACAAAAAAATGCCGGGTTTTATTTTTTAATTTTCTTACGCTATCATAATCCAAATGGTCATAATGATCATGTGTGTAAAAAACTGCATCTATGTCGGGGAATTCATCTATGAGTTTTAAAGTGTCTTTGCTATATCTTTTAGAAGCAATAGGGGCAATGGGTGTAGTGTTGTCACCCAACATCGGATCAATTAAAATGTTTTTTCCGGATAATTTTAAAAAAAGTGCGGCATGCCCGTACCAGATGAATTGGGGTAGTTGATTTTCACTTTTCCATTTTTCCTTGTCGAATGGAATGATTTCCAAATTGTTTTTTGGTTTTTTGATCGGTCGGTTATGGATCTGCTTTTTGAAAAACTCATAAAAAGCATGCCCTTTCAGATTGAATTCGGGTTCGGAAAAATTAGTGAATTTTTTTCCATTCCATCTTGGTGATCGGGAATAAATCTTTTTATGTTCTTCGGTTATGCTTCCTCCGAACTGGGCCTTGAAATCATCTAGCATTTAATTCTGATATTATTTTATTCCAATAAAAAACAATAAGAATGGATTAAGGTTGTTCGGAAATCATGACAGAAATATTTTAAGATGGTTCCTAATGTCCCGATTTGAATCTTTTTACATTTTCTTGGAGAAAAAGTGTAATCCATTCTCTTTCCGCATCGCTTGCACCGGTGAAGAAGAATTCTGTTTTTGCTCCGGTAATCAGTGCCGGACTATTTAATTTAGGGTGATTCCCATTAGTATTGGTTACGGATTTGGAATTCCTCATCATGGTTGAAGGAGTCATTTTAGTATTTTTTAATTCTATGGAAACGATTTCATCTAAATAAACTTCGGAGTGGGTCGATAGAAAAGGCCGCTTTTTTTCAATTAGGATTTTGTATCTGTCTAAGGAAATGGTTTCGGATTGATACATCGAATTGAAAATTGAAATGACGAATCCTCCTCCAACCAACCAGAATGGGAGGGAAAACGCAGCAAACCAACCTCCGGCCATCGTCAAAGCAGCAATGGTCCAAAAAGCAACAAATCCTAACCAGAATATCATGAAAATGATAACAGGAAGCATAATGGGTTGGAAACCGGAGGGAGGATAATAAAATTCATAGCTATCCCTTACACCTTCATACATTTCTATCTTCGAACCCATCGGGGGTTGTGAACTGATGATTTCCTGAGAGAAATTAACATCACTTACTTTAAAGATGCTACCACATTTGCCACACTTCCCCAAGTCGGTTTGGATGTTGATGTTTTCAGGTAAGGCTTTGGTCTTACAATTAGGGCAAAAGATTTCCATCTTATTCTTTGTTTTTTATATCGAATCAGATGATTCAAAGATTAAAGATAAATTCTTTGAATTGAATTTTCAATCCCCTTATCATACTGTTTACGTGCTATTAGCATTGAGTTTTAACAATTCCAACCGAAAAAAATATTATTAGTTTAAACATGTTGTTAGTGCAACTTAATCAGGGGAATAAATATTTATTAAAAATTTAATGCAATGAATATTTGGCTCTTATTTTATATCTCGTTGATTACCAATAGGTAATATTTGTTATATTCGCTTATGGAATCATATGGATATTAATCCCGTCACAAGATCATGAATGATTTGTGATTCCACCCAAACTAAATGTTGGACTACGGTTTAGACATATATTATTTATAAAACAAAAACATGCACACCATGGATACACCTTTATCCCGATGTTGTAGGTCAAGCCTACAAAACCACAGGCTATTTGCACTTTCTGTGTTTCTCCTGTTTTTACTAACTCCATTTCAAAAGATTTATACTCAATCCTGTGTTGTTACTACACCTAATACCGATTACACTATCGAATTTCAAGGAGTGGATTATTCGGATTGTCAATCTACCTGGACTTATTGTATTTCCGGCGCTGATCTTTCTGAGTTGGAGAATGTCTTTTTCGGACAATATGGTTCTTGCCTATCTTGCCTGGGGCAAGGAGGATTGGTAGATGCGGGATTATTCCATCCTCCTACAGGCCAGTATTATTCCAATGCTGGAAATCCTCAAGAAGGACTCAATGAAAGTGGTTTTTGTGGAATGACTTTCGATGCATCGTCAACACAAACCTGCTTTTATTTCACCTTGCCCCAGATGTACGCTTCAGGGGTCATAGAAGTCGGGGTACAGACCCAATTCACCTTTGGTGCATCGGAGTTGGTAGGACCGGATTGCAGTTCTTCGTATTCTCCTTCTTGTGATGATGGTTGCCCACTTACGGTGGATGTACTGGATATGAATACCTGTTCGTGTACCCATGAGCCGGCCAATGTCAATATTGACGATGGTTGTGATCTGACGAATGATTATATCGATCTGGATAATTGCGTGGTTGTTCATGAACCTAGTAACTGTGATGACGGCTGTGATTTGACAACAGATTCATATGATGCGGCCAATTGTGATTGCATCCACACACCAATTGACCCGGATGATGGTTGTGATTTGACCAATGAATATGTAGATGTGAATACATGTAGCGTTATCATCGAACCGACAACATGCGATGACGGTTGTGATCTGACTATCGATACGGTTGATCCCAATACATGTGATTGCATACATCAGGCACCGGATGTGGATGATGGATGTAATCTTACTGTCGATTATTTCGATGCTTTCAATTGTGTGATTGTACATAATCAGCCGAATTGTAATGATGATTGTGATTTAACGCTCGATTACTTCGATTTTGAAAATTGTCAGATTATCAATCAGGCACCGGATTGTAATGATAACTGTCCATTAACGATTGATGTTTTCGATGAAGTGAATTGTGCTTGTATCCATAATGACCCCGATGTGGATGATGGCTGTGACTTAACCATTGATTCCTTTGATCCTGTTACTTGCCAAAGCCATCACATTCCTCCGGATTGTGATGATAATTGTGATGCAACATATGATTATTTTGATGTGACGACCTGTAGTTGTAACAATGATGAAGCAGTAATAGATGATGGTTGCCCGTTAACGGTGGATTCTTATGATCCTGTAACCTGTACAGTCATCAACGAGCCTCCGAATTGTGACGATGGTTGTCCTTTGACTACCGAATACTTCGATTCCGATGCATGTAGTTGTGTTACTGTGATTCCCCCGGTGCATGATGACTGCCCGCTAACGATAGATTATTTTGATTATCAGAATTGTACAATCGTACACGAGCCACCGGAGTGTAGCCATGAATGTGATGCGGTAGATCATTATTTCGATGCCGACCTGTGTCAAATCATCTATACCTATCCCGATTGTGATGATGGTTGTGATCTGACTACTGATTCTTATGACGAAGTCGCCTGTGCTTGTGTCAATGAACCGCCGGCAATAGATGATGGTTGTGATTTGACTCAGGAATATTTTGACCCGTCAACCTGCACCATCATATCTCCCACTGTGGATTGTGATGACGGTTGCCCCTTGACAACCAATATTTTCAATGCGGATATCTGTCATTGTATCACAATCTACCCGGATGTGTCAGATGGTTGTCCATTGACACAGGATGTATTTAATGCACAGACTTGCACCATTACTCACGAGCCTCCTGTAATCGATCCGCCTTGTACAGACATGACAGGATATTTCGATAGTGATAACTGTCAGGTGATTTATGAAGATCCTGCATGTGATGATGGTTGTGATCTGACCTATGATTATTATAATGAATCAACTTGTGGCTGTATCCATTCTCCTCCTCCTGTAGATGATGGTTGTTACCTCACACAGGATGTATTCGATGAGGCTAATTGTGTGGTAGTTCATATACCCATTGGTTTGGATGATGGCTGTGATTTGACAACGGATGTCTTTGATCCTAATAATTGTAATATTACTCATGATCCACCTATCATTGACGATTGCAGTGAAGGGAACGGTTTCTTCGATCCGATGACATGTACGATTGTATATACGGTTCCGGATTGTAACGATGGTTGCCCCTTGACCTTGGATTCTTATGATATGGTCAATTGCGAATGTCAGCACCAAATGCCGAATGTTGACGATGGTTGTGATTTGACCGATGATTATTTCGATGTTGATAATTGTACCATAGTCCACTTACCTCCCGAATGTCATCATGTATGTGATGCTGTAGATCATTACTTCGATGCTGATAATTGCGAAATCATATATACATTGCCGGCTTGTGATGATGGTTGTCCATTGACAACCGATACTTATGATGAAATCAATTGTGAGTGCATCTTTACAATTCCTGATGTGGATGATGGTTGTCCTTTGACGATGGATTATTTCGATGAATCAACTTGTACGATTATCAATGAAGCTCCAGATCCGGACGATGGCTGTCCATTGACTGTGGATTCTTTCGATGCGGCCAATTGCCAAATAGTGAATGGAGAACCACATGTGGATGACGGTTGCGATTTGACTAACGATTATTTCGATGCAGTGAATTGTACAATTGTCAATGCCGCTCCCGATGTTGACGATGGTTGTGACTTGACTACGGATTCCTTCGATGCGGATAATTGTGTAATTGTCAATGAAATTCCCGATGTTGACGACGGTTGCGACTTGACTGCGGATTCCTTCGATGCTGATAATTGTGTTGTAATCAATCTGCCACCCGATGTGGATGACGGTTGTGATCTGACTACCGATTATTTCGAACCATTAACCTGTACTATTGTGAATCAGGCCCCGGATGTTGACGACGGTTGCGATTTGACCACGGACTCTTTCGACGCTGCGAATTGTCTAGTCATTAATACCGCACCCGTTGTGGATGACGGTTGTGATTTGACAACGGATTCGTTTGATGCTGTCAATTGTCTAATCGTTAATACAGCTCCCGATGTGGATGATGGTTGTTATCTGACAACGGATTCTTTTGATGCGGCCAATTGTATTATCGTAAACAGCCCTCCTGTCATAGATGACGGTTGTGCTTTGACCACCGATTCCTTTGATGCCGCTAATTGTGTGATTGTCAATACTCCTCCTGATGTCAATGATGGTTGTTATTTGACGACGGATTATTTTGATGCTGCTAATTGTGCCATAGTCAATGAAATGCCGGACGTAGATGATGGCTGTGATTTGACGACCGATTCGTTTGATGCTGCGAATTGTACGATAGTCAATGCTCCTCCTATTGTTGATGATAACTGTTCCCTGACATCGGATTACTTCGATCCAATTACATGTTCTATTGTCAATGAAATACCCGATGTGGATGACGGTTGTGATTTGACAACGGATTATTTTGACTTCAATACTTGTACTGTTGTCAATGAAGCTCCTGATGTAGATGATGGTTGCGATTTGACATATGACTATTTTGATGTGGCTAATTGTATCATTATTCATGAAGCTCCAAATGTGGATGACGGTTGTGACTTAACAGCAGATTCCTTTGATGCAGGCAACTGTATTATTGTCAATACTCCACCGAATGTGGATGATGGTTGTGATTTGACCACCGATTCGTTTGATGCCGATAATTGTTTGGTTGTTAATTTAACTCCTGATGTAGATGACGGTTGCGACCTGACTACCGATTATTTTGATACGGATAATTGTTTAATTGTCAACGCTCCTCCGTATATAGATGACGGCTGTGATTTGACGACGGATTCCTTCGATGCTGCGAATTGCCTGATTGTGAATGCAGCTCCCGATGTTGATGACGGCTGTGATTTGACAGTTGATTCCTTCGATGCTGCGAATTGTCTGATTGTGAATGCAGTTCCGGATGTTGATGACGG
>JAHDFN010000114.1:0-1686 GCA_020628145.1 Saprospiraceae bacterium
GCTAAGGGTGAAATCGTAGTAGGTATATTTTCTAGTAGGCATTGCGGATTGCTTTAAAAATGGTTTTCGAATAGTAAATCCAACAAAGAATACAAAGCGATTGGATACTACTCAATCCGAATATGAAAAAAATATTCGGTTTAATGAATTCAATAAGGAATCTGAATCCGAAATAGGATATCATGAATATTTTAAAAAGTTCTCCTTCCTGTAAATTATTTTTTTCATGTTTTATTTTTAGAACAATGAATAAAAATACTAAGAAAAATAATTCATAAAGTGAAGTAGGGTGTCTGGATATCCCATCCCCCAAATCCATCCCCATGAAAAAATCAGTTGGAGAGCCATAGGTGAATTCTTTAATCCCACTGAGGAAACAACCGATTCTACCGATAAAAATACCCAGGATTAGGGGTAAGGTAAAAAGATCGCCGGATGATTTTCTTTCACCGATGATTTTTTTAGATAACTCTACACCTAATAATCCTCCGAACAAACCACCCATGATGGTTTTTGAATTCAGAAAATCCAGAATGCTATCCGCATTCCATTCAATAAACGGATTTTCGAAAATCCCCATAAACCGAGAACCTAAAAATGCACCGATGACAGCTCCCAAAATGATGGAAAGCCGATTCTGGTCAGGAATATGATCCTTTGATTTTTTTCTTAAATATAAATAATATCTGAATCCTATGATGAATGCCGTATATTCTAAAATCAAATGGACATTGATACTGATTCCGAATAATTCAGGCTCAAAGGGAATGTTCAAGATAATAAGGAGGATTTCAATTTTTTATACAGAACCGAAAGATTAATGTAACTAAGCTCAATTAATCGAATGGATTATTATTTATTAGGAGCTCCTGATTTCATAGGCTCTGTGAATTCCAGAATATCCACTAATTCGGGACACTCCATTTGCATGGCAGCCATCATGATGTTTGGATCAGTAGCAGCGATTTTCTTGGCATTTCTTTGCTTCAGGTCATTCATGCATTTATCAAACTTTGCATATGCAGGAGCTACTTTGGGTTTGAGATTCAATAGTCCGTTTTTATCATTGTTTTTGTGAAACCGCTTGGTATCTCTATTGATACGGATAATATCCCAGGAACAATTGCACATCTGCCTGACCAAATCCTTATCGGAAGCCGTGACTTTCGAATCGTAATTCCCATCGGGATCCATGGTGTTGGTTGTCATGGTTTCAGCGGTTCCTCCTTTCTCATTGAAATCATATTCCTGTACGGCTTGTTTTGAGGAAGAACAACTTACGGATAAGGCTATAATTAATATCAATAATAATCGGTACATCCTTTGTATGTGTTTTTGTTTCTAAACGAAAAAAGACTTCCGAAATATACTTAATTCGGAAGTCTTATGCCAATTATTTGCCTCAAATCAGCAAATAACGAGCAGATGGGTTTGGATTTGCCTAGTTGGCCATCGCCTCGGCAAAGTCAGGACAATTCCTTTTAAGAGCGGCCTGAGCCTTCTCTTCATATTCGGCATTACCATCCACTCCCGGATATTTTTTCTCCAATGCGGCCATGCATTTTTCCATTTCACCGGTCTTGGCAGTTATATCACTAAGCAAGGCGGCAATTTCATCCACTTTGCCTTCTTCCTGCAATTTCTTACTCTTAAGGCTCAAATCCATAATATCTGTGGCACATCCGC
>JAHDFN010000114.1:1696-13199 GCA_020628145.1 Saprospiraceae bacterium
TTCCTTAGACAATGCATCGAAGTCTATGCCGGAAGTAACAGAAGGAGCAGAAGTAGTAGTATCACCCGTTGATGCCGGTGCTTTTTTCTTACAACCTGCCAATAAGGCTCCGCAAATCATCAAAAGACCAAAAATTCTTAAAGCTTTCATTTTGAATAAAGTTTAAATTTTTCAACAAATCTAAGAAGCTGTTTGAATTCGGCCAGGAAAAATTCTAATTGTTAAACCCAAATCGCTTCCGAGGGCGAAGGTAAATCTAATTTTTAGTATTGCTCATATCATAACTCTATTTTATATGTCTAAATGGAATTATTTTAGCATAGGATGCGTTAGTCATTCAGGATCCAGGAAAAAATTAAGCATAATAAAATCCTTCATAGGAAAAAATGATGGCCGACTTATCACAATACATACCTTACAAGTCCTCATCTCCGGTTTCTTAGGAAGATGGGGGCGAGCTGATTTTCATTCCTCATTCTATTCTGAACCCTCCGCCCCATTAATTCATGGGTTTTTATATTTTTGCACCTGATTTCATACAATGGTGCCATTGTATCATCATTTCAATACAATAAATATTATGCAATTAAGCGAACAGGAAATCGTTCGGCGGGAGTCGTTGGCCAAGTTGAGGGAGTTGGGAATCGAACCCTACCCGGCAGAAATGTTTGAAGTCAATACTTTCGCTTCGGATATCAAGGCCGATTATGACGAGGAAGAAAATAACTTCCAGGATGTAAGTCTAGCCGGTAGGATAATGATTGTTAGAGGAAAAGGAAAAGTCTCTTTTGCAGAATTGCAGGACTCTACCGGCCGTATCCAACTATTCATTAAAAGGGATAATATATGCCCGGGGGAAGATAAGACGCTTTACAACCCCGTAATTACCAAATTATTGGATATCGGAGATTTCGTAGGCGTAAAAGGAGAGGTTTTCATTACCCGTACAGGGGAAATTTCGGTAAGGGTTAAGGAATTCAAATACCTGAGTAAGGCTTTGAGGCCCCTACCTATTGTGAAGAAGCGTGAAAACAAGGAAACGGGAGAAATCGAAACTTATGATGCGTTTACCGATCCTGAATTGAGGTATCGGCAACGATATGTGGATTTGGTGGTGAACCCCCATGTGAGGGATATTTTCATCAAGAGGGGCAAGGTCATCAATACCATGCGGAATTATTTCAATGATCAGGGATGGATGGAAGTGGAAACACCCATCCTTCAACCGATTCATGGAGGTGCCGCAGCCCGTCCGTTCAAGACCCATCATAATACATTGGATATGCCGTTGTATTTGAGGATTGCCAATGAGTTGTATCTGAAAAGGTTGATTGTCGGTGGTTTCGATGGTGTTTATGAATTCGGAAAGATGTTCCGGAATGAAGGTATGGATCGCACCCACAATCCCGAATTTACGGCTATGGAAATCTATGTCGCCTACAAGGATTATATCTGGATGATGGGCATGGTGGAAGAATGTCTGGAAAAAGTGGCGGTTGCCGTTACGGGTGGAACGAAAGTCATGATCGGAGAACGAGAAATCGATTTCAAAGGCCCTTATCGAAGAATTTCCATGTATGATTCCATCAAGGAATATACAGGTGTGGATGTGTCCGAAATGGATGAGGATGCCCTGAGGAAATTGTGCAAGGAATGGCATATTGAAATCGATAATTCGATGGGTAAGGGGAAACTCATCGATGAGATTTTCGGTGAGAAAGTCGAAGACAATCTGATTCAACCGACTTTCCTTACGGATTATCCGATTGAGATGACACCTTTGGCCAAGAAGCATCGATCCAAGGAAGGTTTGGTCGAACGGTTCGAATTATTCATCAATGGAAAAGAAGTGGCCAATGCCTATTCCGAGCTGAATGATCCTATAGATCAACGGGAACGGTTCGAAGATCAATTGAAATTGGCCGCTAGGGGAGACGATGAAGCGATGGTCATGGATGATGATTTCTTGCGTGCCTTGGAATACGGAATGCCTCCTACATCGGGGCTGGGAATCGGTATTGATCGACTGACCATGATGTTGACGGGTGAGTCATCTATTCAGGAAGTATTGTTCTTCCCACAGATGAAAGCCGAAAAGTAATAGTTGTTTTACAACAGATATTGAGCCCGGTGGTTTTGCCATCGGGCTTTTTTATTTTTTACAATAATAAACGATGAATTTTTTATTTTCCCCTAAAACGGATACCTCTTCGAAAATTTTATCCAGATGTGTTTTATAATTTAAATGCCGATTCGCAACCAACTGGAAATAACCACCTTTTGTAAAACACGCAAATGTCTCATTAAAAAAATGTAAGGGGATGGAGATATTAATTTCATATTCGAAATGAAAAGGCGGGTTACTGACGATTAAATCAAAATGATTTTTAGGGAATAATGCTAAATTGTCATTGTAATTAAAATGGAATCTGTCCCCTTTTAAATTTTTCTTAGATGATTCCAAAGCGAGGAAAGAATCTTCTAGTAAATGAATCTCTGTCTTTTTATTGATTAATGAAATCCGATGGGCAATTATTCCATTGCCGGAAGCCAAATCCAGAATATTTTTTTCATCACCGTTTAATTTCAAAAAGGATAATAGGAATTGTGTGGCATAGTCGATTTTCCCTGAAGAAAATACGCCGGAATATTGGAAGTAGTCGAAATTTTCAAAAGTAATGGTTTCCGATATTTTTATTTTTTGAATATCCTTTTTTTTATTTTTTAAAATTAATAGGCGAGATTTTTTTTTAGCACGACTTTGCTCAACCGCTTCAAAAAACAGAGAGGATGTTTCCAATATTTTTGGACTGAAATGCCGGGTCATGAAAGAACATATTACCTCTACGTCATCATCAGAATGAATACAAATCTGATTTAGGAATAATTTGAATAATTCCAATGATTTTGGTATTCTGATTATGCCTGTATTGATTTTAATTTCTTCTAGAGGGGTCTTGAAATAAATGCTATCGGTAGGTAAATTGTTTTTTTCTATATTTTTTAAAATTGATTTTTTCTGACTTTTATTTTCTATAATTGCCAAAGGAGATAAATGATGTAGATGGCAGCTTAAAAAACCAAAACGATCATGGAAAATGCCAATCCTTTTATTATCGATTTTTAATTCATGAATATAATCCGATAAATACTCATCGGCAGCACTCCAGGCCCTTAGTGATTTATTTGTACTAGGAGGATGTCTTTGAATATCGTAATGAATATTTTTACTCATGGATCGGTTTTTTTCTTTATTTAATTAATCCATGTACCAGGGTTTATCCAGTTTTTTGGAAATAATAAATGCAGCATTGACCAATCCTACATGGGAATATAATTGTGGGAAATTTCCCCATTGGGAACCGGTCTTTTCATGAATGTCCTCACTCAATAATCCCAAATGGTTGGTCCCTTTTTCAAGCAATGTTTCAAAAATTTCTACGGCCTCATCTAACCGATCCATCCTTGCCAATGCTTCCACATACCAAAAAGCACAAATGACAAAAGTAGATTCCGGTGTTCCGAAATCATCCTCGTGTATATAGCGGTAAAATAAACCGCTTTCCGTTTTAAGGGCATCTTCTAAAACCTTGAGATGCTTTTTCGCTTTTTCACTTTTGGAATCCAAATATCCCATATTGATTAATTGCAATAAACTGGCATCCAAATTAGCAACACCTGCTGCTTGAGTATAAACACCCCTTTCTTCATCATAACATCTTTCAATCATTTCTGCCGATTCTTCAATGAGTTGTTCTGCTAGAATCTGCATATCCTTATCGCCGAGTTGTTTGGCAATTTTTACAGCAGCCTGACTTCCTGCCCAATGGAAAAGGAAGGTATAACAATGTAATTGCGATGTGCCTCGGAATTCCCAAAGACCGTTGTCCGGTTCCTGCATCGTTTCTTCAATCATCCTAAGACAATGCATGACCAAGTCATGCAAACCCGATTGGTCGTTACTCAATAATCTTTTATCCACAAAAAGTGGCAAGAGCGTTACCAATACCTGACCGTAAACATCATTTTGAACATGTTCATATGCCTGATTTCCTACACGAACCGGTCGCTCACCTCGATAGCCTTTCAGGGGAAGGATTTTTTCAACAGGATCTCCGGCAATTCCGATTTTAAACAAAGGTCGGATTCGTCCCTGTTCATTCAATGCTATATTTTGAATATAACCGGCATATTCTTCCAGGATTTTAAAATGACTCAAATCATTCAGGGCCTTCAAGGTATAATGGGCATCTCTAATCCAACAATAACGGTAATCCCAATTTCTGGTACTGCCCGGATATTCGGGTAGGCTGGTGGTTGAGGCTGCAATGATCGCACCCGTATCTTGATATTGGTGTAGTTTTAAAGTCAAAGCGGATCGGATTACCGCATCCTGATGGAATTTTTCCGTAGAAGTATTCGTCACCCAATTCTGCCAGTAATCAATCGTTCGATCCAGAAAATTTTCAGCAGTCGATTCTATGGGCCCTTCCAAGGGAATTCCATGTGTCAGCACCAGATATTTGGTCTTGTTTAAAACGAAAGGCTGCTCACTGTCGATAAAACTCAAAGGAATATCGGTGGTCAAACGAACCTGTTGATCCAATCCCTGATAACGGATATGGCTGCTGCCGAATACTTTTTCAGGTGTGATTTTACCATAATTCCCACGAGGGTCGCAAGTCACAATGATTCTAGGGTTACCGGACAAGGGAACAATCTTTCTGAATAACATCAAGGGTTTGAACATCCTCTCCTTATTGATGAATCGGGGGGCATAATCGATCACCTTATAAGAACCATCTTCACATTCGAAAATGGTTTCCAATACATTCGTATTATAGATATAGGATTGTTGGGATTGGTAAGTATCCCATTCCGGCCTTACGGAATAACTCCCTCCTTTTTCGTCATCCAATAAGGTTCCGAAAACAAAACTGCTGTCGAATTTAGGCCAACACATCCATCCCACATTGGCTTTATCATCAATTAAGGCCAGATATGCACAATTTCCTATTATACCGTAATTGTATTTGTGTTGTTCCATAGATTTCTACATCGAAGTGTTCAATTTGAATATACTCTAACGTACATTTGAGGCCAAAATAGGAAATAGATGAGAATCGAAGGATACATAGACCATCCAATTATGAAAATCACCGTTTTTAAGATGGAAAATAAATATTCCATCAAATTCGAGACGGATTTATATGAACAAACCTACAAACTCAAAACCGGAAGTCATCTTGAAGGTTTCGATGATGTGAAACAATGGGCGGATGAAGGAATGCAGGAAAAGGTTTTGGAACATTTCAATAATATGCACCTGCTTTCCATGAAAAGAAATGCAGAGCTTTTACCCGAAGAAGGGGAAGAATTCGAAGAGATTATTTAATCCAATCCAATTCAGTCGAATTCATAATTATTTAACCTGATTCCAAATTGAATTTTAATGGATTTACCTTAGTTTTGCACATGGAAAAGAACTTAGCATCCCTCAAACCTAAAATTTCAGAAGGGCTTACCTATGATGATGTCCTTCTTGTCCCTTCATATTCGGAAATTCTTCCACGAGATGTGGATATCCGAACAAAGCTGACCCGTAATATCACCTTGAATGTGCCCATCGTATCAGCTGCAATGGACACGGTAACCGAAAGCCGCTTGGCCATTGCCCTGGCCCGGCAGGGAGGGATAGGTATGATCCATAAGAATATGAATATTAAGGCTCAAGCCGAGGAAGTGAGGAAAGTGAAACGTTCCGAGTCGGGTATGATTTTGGATCCGGTCACATTATCAAAGGAAGCGAAAGTAGGGGATGCTTTGGAACTCATGAGGAAATTCAGAATCGGTGGAATTCCTATCGTTGACGAATCCAATACCTTGATTGGAATCCTAACCAATCGTGATTTGCGGTTTGAAACGGATAAGAACAGACCCGTCAGTGATTTGATGACTACCCAAAACCTCATAACCGCTCCTGAAGGAACAACCCTTGAACAAGCCAAGCAGATACTCCAAAAATATAAGATTGAAAAGTTGCCGGTTGTCGATGTCGATTTCAAATTAGCCGGACTCATTACCTTCAAGGATATCATGAAGGTGGAAGATTATCCGAATGCCTGTAAAGATAATTACGGCCGTTTGGTTGTTGGTGCTGCGGTTGGGGTCACTCCTGATATGATGGACCGGATTCAGGCACTGGTCAATGTAGGTGTGGATGCGATTACCATTGATACGGCCCATGGGCATTCTAAAGGGGTATTGGATAGAGTAGCGGAAGCCAAGAATAAATTCTCCTCTTTAGAGATCATTGCAGGAAATGTAGCTACGGGAGATGGGGCGATGGCCTTGGTTGAAGCAGGAGTGGATGCGGTCAAGGTAGGCGTAGGTCCGGGAAGTATATGTACAACTAGGGTCATCGCAGGTGTAGGTGTCCCTCAATTGACAGCCATTATGGATGCAGCCGAAGCACTAAAGGAAACGGGTGTACCTATCATTGGAGATGGAGGAATCCGTTTTACAGGGGATATTGTGAAAGCCATTGCAGCCGGTGCGGATACGATAATGGCAGGAGGCCTGTTTGCAGGAGTAGAGGAAGCACCGGGTGATACGATTATTTTTGATGGACGTAAATTTAAAACTTACAGAGGAATGGGATCTTTGGGAGCCATGAGCCAGGGTTCTTCAGATCGGTATTTTCAGGATGTGGAACAAGGTGTCAAGAAACTGGTTCCTGAAGGAATTGAGGGTCGGGTAGCATTCAAAGGGACATTGGCCGAAGTGATGTATCAATATATCGGAGGTTTAAGAGCTGGGATGGGGTACTGTGGTACGGCAACAATCAATGAATTGAAAAAAGCCAAAATGGTGCGGATAACCCATGCAGGTATCATAGAAAGCCATCCCCATGATGTGGTCATTACCAATGAATCCCCTAATTATTCAAGAAGGTAGAATTAAAAGGTATCATCCCGAACCCATCCGTCCCTATCTTTCCAAGATTGGGATTCTCTCTCTTTCCTTGTCATTTCAAAAGCATCCTCCGGAAGGAAATGCTTTTCTTCAGGATCATCGAACTCATACTTTTCAAAATTTTGGAGTTCATCAGGTTCAAGAATATCCCTATATTGGTATGATAACCCCATTCCTATCAAGGCACCCATCAAATGACTTTGCCATGAAATCTCTCCCTCGTAATCAGGAAATAAACCCACTAACATTCCCGAATACATCAAGACCATAATCAATGCCAGTACTATGGAACGGATATTCCTTCTGAAGATTCCACTCCAGAAAATGAATGAAATCAAACCATAGACCACACCACTTGCTCCTATATGGTAAGAGTAACGGGCTTCCATGAAATATCCCGCAAATACCCAAACACTGATGCCGGTAAATAAATAGATATACAAAAGAGTTCTTACGGCTACGGTTCTATAGAAATAAAACAAAAGCAATAAACCGAAAAACAGAGTAGGGGTATTGTTGAAAATATGTTGCCATTTCGACTGACTATGGAGAAAAGGACTGAGGAATATACCTTTGATCCCTTCAGTAGTATGGGGAAGTATACCGAATCTGGTGAAATTCAAAGAAGTAAACACCTGTACCAAATGCACAACCCAGATAACAGTCGTTATGAGTACAGCTACTTTCAGGCTTTCCCTGAATCTCCCTTTATTGATTTTTTCAATTGACATTTATAATCTATTCAACAACCGATTTTGGAATTCGTTGAAATTTAGAATTCCTGATTTTATTCTTTTATCACTCCTGTTTCTGAATTTATACTTTTTTGTTCAACTTTTGCCTCAAATTGTTAAACAAAAGAGGGGGCCTTATGTTTCTACTCCGAACTAAGCAACAAAAAATAAGCGATTGTCTAAAAAAGTAATCATAATAGGTGCCGGTTTTGCAGGATTGTCTTCTGCCTGTTATTTGGCCAAATCAGGATATGATGTAACCATCCTCGAAAAGAATGATATTCCCGGAGGAAGGGCTAGGAAATTCGAAGCAGAAGGATTCACCTTCGACATGGGTCCCAGTTGGTATTGGATGCCCGATGTTTTTGAAAATTTCTTTAAGGATTTCGGGAAAAGAGTTGACGATTATTACGATTTGGTACGTTTGGATCCATCCTACAGGATTTATTTTGATGAAAATGACATGATGGATATCCCGGCAAGCATGAAAGAATTGAAGAACCTTTTCGAATTTCATGAACCGGGCAGTTCGGTTAAGCTTGAAAAATTTCTGAAAGAAGCCGAATACAAGTACAATGTAGGGATGAACGAATTTGTTCATAAACCCGGATTATCTATTTTCGAATTTGCTGACATTAGGGTTTTGAAAAGTATGTTCAAGTTGCAGATGTTGACATCGATGTCTTCTTATGTGAGGAAACTTTTCAAAAATGAAAAACTTATCCAACTTCTTGAATTCCCTGTTCTTTTCCTCGGGGCTACTCCTGAAAATACACCGGCTATGTACAGCCTGATGAATTATGCGGATTTAGCTTTGGGAACATGGTATCCCATAGGAGGTATGCATAAGATTATTGAAGGAATGGTTCACTTGGCCCTAGAGTTGGGAGTGGACATACAGCTCGGGACTAAGGTAAACAGCCTAATAGTTCCTAACGGACATGTGAAATCGGTATTGACGGATAAAGGGGAATTCAATGCCGATATTATTTTGGGTGCGGCAGATTACAACCATATAGAACAACATCTGATAGAAAAGAAAAAACAGGATTATACAGAAGAATATTGGGATAGCAGGACAATGGCACCCTCTTCCTTGCTTTTTTATTTAGGTGTAAGTAAGAAATTGAAAAACCTCAAGCATCATAATTTGTTTTTCGATGCGGATTTCAAAAAACACGCTGAAGAAATTTACGACAAACCCGCTTGGCCTTCTGATCCACTTTTCTATGCATGTGTTCCTTCTGTAACTGATGATTCAGTGGCACCCGATGGAATGGAAAACCTTTTCTTGCTCATTCCTCTTGCTCCTGATTTAGAAGACTCGGAAGAAATGAGGGAAAAGTATTATCAGATTGTAATGGAACGCCTTGAGGCGATCACCGATCAGGAAATAGCTTCTCACGTTGTCTATAAGCGTTCATTTGCCCATAGGGATTTCAAATCTGACTATAATGCCTTCAAGGGGAATGCATATGGTTTGGCTAACACCTTGAAACAAACAGCGATATTAAAACCCAGACTGAGAAGCAAAAAAATCAAAAACCTATTTTATTCAGGTCAATTGACGACACCGGGGCCGGGCGTACCTCCTTCTATCATTTCAGGAAAAGTCGTTGCCTCCGAAATTAATAAATCATTTGGGTAGTAGATAAATCTGAAAATTATGAAGCAATTATATGATAATACTTGCAATGAGTGTTCGAAATTGATCACCAATAGATACAGCACTTCTTTTTCATTGGGGATTAAACTGTTCGACAATAAATTCAAGTCGGCAATTTATGCCATATATGGTTTTGTGAGATTCGCAGATGAGATTGTGGATACATTCCATGATAAACCCAAAGCCGAATTGTTACGGAAATTCAGAAATGATACCTACGAAGCAATTGAACATAAAATCAGCCTTAATCCTGTCCTACATGCTTTTCAGGATGTAGTTCATAATTATAATATAGGTAGGGATATCATCGATCCTTTCTTGGATAGTATGGAAATGGACTTGTATTTCCATACATATGAGGATTCAAAATACAAAGAATATATCTATGGCTCTGCCGAGGTCGTGGGACTGATGTGCCTGAAAGTATTTTGTGAAGGTAATCAACAACAATATGATTCATTGAGAGAACCGGCCTGTAAATTAGGCTCCGCTTTTCAGAAAATTAATTTCCTCAGGGATATGAAAAGTGATTTTGATGAAAGAGGAAGGGTTTATTTTCCTGGAATAGATTATACCAAATTCAACGACCAACAGAAAAGGCAGATAGAATTGGATATCAAATCCGATTTTGATGATGCATATAAGGGGATTGTCCGTTTACCTAAGGGAGCAAAATTTGGAGTATATCTTGCTTATGTTTACTACCTGAAATTATATGAAAAAATTAAAAACAGTACGGTAGGATTGGTCAAAGAAGAACGTATCAGGGTAAATGATGGCCGAAAAATGTACTTGTTATTCAGTTCCGTTGTCAAAAACCAATTAAACCTTATATAAAAGCATTAAATGGAATCAAGGGTTTCTTCATCTTATTCGGAACAGAAAACCCAAAACACAATGAAGCATTCATTTTTCTTACCTATGATAGGTATAGGACTTCCCGTGTTTCTGGCTGTTATACAAATGGCCGTTGGACTATCTGGGGTAGAGGGGGGGAATCTACAATACGAAGTTCCCGTATTCCAAAATATTGAATGCTTGGATACCTCTTTCCTTTATCTATTTATCAATTTTTTCATCATTCTTTTCCCCTTGTTATTATCATTTGATAGGAAGGTTGCTTTTTATAAATCTTTCAAACCCTTGTTCGGAGCTATTTTACTCGTAGGAGCATTTTTTATCATATGGGATGTTTTATTCACTCATTTTGAGGTTTGGGGGTTTAATACAAGATATTATTATTCGGATGCCAAGATGATGAACCTTCCGATGGGAGAGTGGCTTTTTTTTATAACGGTCCCCTTTGCATGTATCTTCATATTTGATTGCTTGAAAGCATATTTCCCTAACATTGAATATGGTAATAGGGATGCTTATATATACTATTCCTTGTATTTGATATTGATGATGCTTGGAATTGTTTATTGGACTAGGATTTATACGGCTGTTTCTTGTTTCCTCACAGCGGCTTTTCTGTTATATCGTTTGTTTTATGGTAATAAACGAATGTTAGCATATTTTTTACGTGCTTACCTAATCAGCTGGATACCTTTTATAATATTCGACGGTGCCTTGACAGGGAGTTTTACTGAAGAACCTATAGTATTATACAATCCAAATGAATTCATGGGATTCAGGTTGATTTCTATTCCCTTGGAGGATGCCATTTATTCCTTTTTGCTTTTATTGATGAATGCCTCTATTTACGACCGTTTGAAAAAAGTTTGATAATTGGAACATCTCCCTATTTTTATATGTATCAAACAAGGGAAAGCAGAAGGAAATTTTTGATGAAATTTTTTTTTCATCAAATTGAAAAATAATTCTTAAAAATATTGTGAAATGTAAAGTAGTATCATATCTTTGCACTCGCTAATGAAGTAAGGCTTTTTATTTATTTGCCACTTTTTTAGACAAAAAATAACACCACTTTTAACTTGATGAAGTTAATGTTGTGATGTAAAAGAGTTCATTGACACGAATAGGCGAAAGCGAAAATCATCGGGACGTTTCCGTTAGAGATACGGATGCGTCACGGAATTAATTATTTCGGTTCCTTTATGAGGGATTGGAAAAGGATCTATACTATGGAGAGTTTGATCCTGGCTCAGGATGAACGCTAGCGGCA
>JAHDFN010000115.1:0-8466 GCA_020628145.1 Saprospiraceae bacterium
TTCCATATGGGAAACCATCAGTTTAACTTCATCCCTTTTTATTCCCCGTTCTTCTGTCGGTTTACTACATTCCAATTTTGGAGGAAGAATAAATTCGAAGGGGTTGGATTTGTTTTTAATCGTAGTCATGATTTTCGGATTTAAATATTAACGGATGTAGGTAATGCTTTGGCTTGATATCTTCCACTTGGGAAATCTTTTTCTATCAATTCCAAAAAGCCTGGGACTGATGCTTGGGGTAGGGGACGATCTGAAATATCTTCACCCGGAAATGCTTCCTGGTGCATTTGCGTCCGCATATCTCCGGGGTCAACAGCATAAATATTCCAATCCGGATTTTCTTTTGCTAAAATCAAAGTCAGATGATCCAGTGCCGCCTTACTGGCACTATATCCACCCCATTTTTCGTAGGCGTGTACTGCTGCATCACTTGAAATGTTGATGATGGTCGCATTTTTATTGATTTGGTTTTTTACTTTCTGCAAAAGTGAAAGCGGTGCAATTACATTCGTATGGAAAATAGTATGGATGACTTCCATCGGATATTCCAATAATTCCGGTTGAGGTGAAATTCCTAGAGTGCTGGCATTATTGATGATTAAATCCAGACCTCTAAATTGTTTTGCGATTTCCGGAAATTGAATTAAATGGATTTCATCTATCACGTTTCCTGAAACGGCTTCAACAGTAGTCCATTTTTCCAATTCTTTTTTGGCTTTTAATAATGCATGTGGATTTCTTCCATTGATGATTAGGTTCCATCCTTTTTTTGCGAGAGTTTTTGCCAATTCCAAACCCAGTCCTCTGGATGCTCCGGTTATCAATGCGGTTTTATTATTCTTTTTCATTGTCAATTAATTTTGATTTATTAATTATTACAATGCAAAGATGGAGATGATTCTCGCCCCGAAGTATAGGCGAAAGGATGGAAATAATTATCCGATAGTACAGTGTTTAACCTGTACCAAAGTACAGGTCGGATGGATTAGATGTTGATAATCCCTTTTTTTATGGCGAGTTGTACGGCTTCAGTCCTGTTCTTGACATCCAATTTGTTCAGGATGGAGCTGACATGGAATTTAACCGTTCTTTCAGAAATGAAAAGTGTAGCTGCAATTGCTGTGTTTTTTTTCCCTTTCCCCATTTCGATGAGTACTTCCATTTCCCTTTCTGAAAGTTGATCCCGGTCGTTTTTTATATGTCGGATTAATTTGGAGGCAATAATAGGTTGGAGTATGGATTCTCCCTTCTGAACGGCTCGGATAGCCTTGAAGATTTCTTGATGTCCGGCACCTTTGAGTAAATAACCCTTTGCCCCGGATTTTATCGCAGAGATAATTCTTTCATCAGTGTCAAAAACAGTAAATACAATGATTTTGATTTTAGTTTTTTTATCATTTAAAATCTGAATGAGAGACAGGCCGTCTTTTTCGGGCATTTCCAAATCACTGATTAAAATATCAGGTTCGAGAATTTCCAATTTCTGTAAAGCTTCGTCTCCATTTGATGCTTCCCCTATGATTTCAAAATCCTCTTGGGTTTGAAGAATGGATTTTAATCCATCCCTTACAATAGGGTGGTCGTCAACTAGGAATATTTTTATTTTCTCATTCATTAATCAAAGGGATGGAAATAACTATAACTGTTCCTTTATCAGGCTCGCTTTTGATTTCAAATATACCATTTAATAAATTAATCCGCTCGTTCATGCCTATTATGCCGTATCGGTCTTTGGGTAGTTTGTCAATGTCGAATCCTGTGCCATTGTCTTTTATTTCCAGTTTGATTTTACCTTTTTCTATGATTAATAGAATGTGGATGTTATCTGCTTTGGAGTGGAGGATGATGTTTTGTGTGGCTTCTTGAATGATTCTGAATATGGCTGTTTCTATTCTTATTGGAATATGGATGGGGACTCCGGAAACTTTAAAGCTTGAGTCGATGGCATGTTTTTCCTTTATTTCTTTTAATCGTTTTTTAATAGCATCGATAATGTCGTTTTTTAATAATTCAGAAACCCTCAAATCCATAACAGAACGACGGACTTCTTCTAAGTTTTTTTGAGATAATTCCATTATTTTTTGAAGATTATCTTTGATGTCCTGTTCTTGGGAGTTACTGTCTAGTAATAATTCTATTGTTTGGGCTTTTAATGAAATGGCACTCAATCCTTGTGCCACAGTGTCATGGATTTCCCTAGCCAAACGATTACGCTCTTCAATGATGCCTGCTTTTCTGTTTTTTTCAAAAAGGCGGCTTCTTTGGATAGCGATACTTAACATGTCTCCAATAGTATAGAGTAATTCCAATTCTTTGTCTTTTAATTTTTGACTCTTACTGCTGACAACGTTTAAAAGACCTGTCTTTTTTCCTTCAATATACAATGGTACGGTAGCATGATATTTTAATCCAAGCGTCCCTTTTTTTAAATTGGTTAATCTTGAACATTTTATTTCGTCGATATTAGATGCTGAACCCAAATCGTTTTCAAGATAATGCTTTATGCACCAACAATTTCCTTCTAGTAGTTTTTTATTTTCTGAAAAAATAGGAGGTAAATTATAGGAAGAAGCCAAATATGTTTTATTGTTTTCTTCTTCAATTAGCCAAATCCATCCTGTCCCTAGGTTAAATAATTCTACTACCTCTTTTAAGGTGCTGTCCAAAACTTCCTTTAATGAGTTTTTCTGATTCAGTATTTTAGCAACGGCATGCAAGATGCTAAGTTCCCGATTTCTTTGTTCTAATTCCTTAGGTGCCATAATTATTGGGGTTGAGGAATGTGATCAAGGAAATTATAAGTTTTGTTTTCAAAATCAATTTTACAACAGTATGTTTCTAACCCGTTCGTAACGATTAGGAAAGGAACACGCAAGGCAATGTTATAATGGGAAATCTGATCGAAAACCTTATCTTCTATATTGACTTCGGGTCTTTTGCATTCGATGAGTACCAAAGGTTTGAATTCTTTATTATAAATCAGGATGTCACATCTTTTTTCCTGATTGTTGATTTTCAATCCTTTCTCTATTTTTATTTTATTCTTATTATAACCTAATTCATGGCAGAGGTAATGGACGGTTAGTTGCCTGACAATTTCCTCCGGTTGAACTACCAGCCATTTTTTTCTGATATCATCACGAATGAATTTTTTGCCATCATCTGTTTTGAAGTTTAGGAGATTTTCGAATTGTAAATAATCTATGTGCAGGTTCATAGTTTATTTTAAGTTTATGATATAAGGTGTTTGGTGAAATGGAATGTCATTGTTGTCGCATTTCTTTTTAAAGAATTCGATTTTACTTCTTTTGTTGCTTCCATCAGCTATGATGAAATCAAAGTCAAATTCAGTGCTTAGTACTTCGAAGTTTACAAAAATATTATTTTGTAAAATCAAACCATCGACTTTTAATCGATGAGAACTAAGTAGATCATAATAATCCTCATTTAGGAAATAAAACCTCTTGTCACCCACTTCCAAAAAAGATCCGTTTTTATAATAAAAATCTTCTTCAGGGTTTTCTGAATAAGTATGGCTGAAAGTTCTGTAGTTTTTTGCTGCATTCCTTTCTTGTTTATCACTTAAGTCATCACTTTTGAATGTTATTCGTTTTCCCTGATGGAAGTAATCTATCAATTGCCCTTTGGTATGGTAGAAAACAATTTCATGATTTTCTTTTTTAGTGATTTTTCGGATGGAACGGATGGAAAAGATTAAAAGTATGGTTATCAATGCACCCCAAAGAATTTTCTTATTGTCCTTGACTAACCAAGTCATAACCAGTCCTACTAGGAAATAAGATAATAATGTGTCTGTTAAAGGATAATGTATATGTTCAATTAAGCTAAAAGGTAGATTTTCCAATAAGAAGATCATTGAATTCATCGTCCAAATTATCCAATATAGAACAATGCCGATAAATGAGGCAATCGCAGGTATGACCATTTCCATTAATAATAATAACAATCCTAAATACATGACAAGCCCGGCTGCCGGGATAACTACCAATCCTGATAAGATAAAGTAAGTAGGGAATTGATCGAAATACATCAGGCTAATAGGAAGGGTCGTGATTTGTGCAGCCAAGGAAACACAAATCAAATTCCAGATATATTGTCCGATTTTATTTTCTACATACCAACTTTTTTTAATCCAACCATGAAAAAATACGATGCCAACCACAGCAAGATAAGATAATTGAAATCCGGGATGGAATAATAGATAAGGATCTATGAGCAAAAGGAAAAAAGCAGATGCCGCTAATGTATTGTAAATATTGTTATTCCGTTCAAGGAAATTTCCAATGACTAAAAAAGAGAACATTGTCGAAGCTCGAAGCACAGAAGGAGAAGCTCCTGTGAGTACGGCAAATCCCCAAATCACAGCCAAGGATAAAATAAGTTGTACGGACTTTAATTTCCTATCCTTCGTTTTGAAAAAGGAAAAAAATATTTGAATAATCCCGAATAAGATTCCCACATGTAACCCCGATACGGCTAAGACATGCATCGCACCCGTTCCGGAATATGCCAGTTGAACATCTTCGGTGATTTCATCTTTGTAACCTAATAACAAAGCCGAACCTACTGCAAATTCATTGGGTGAATGAAGATGTTTTTTTAAAATACTTATTGCTTTTTTTCTTAATCCGTAACTGATTTTAAAAAAAGAATGCCCTTGATCTTTTTCTAATAGTTTCCAATTTTTTCCATTGGCATAAGTACTATGATGAATATTTTGATAATGAAGGAATTTTCCATAATTGAAAGCTTTGGGATTCGTAGCTCCCTTCGTTGGATTTATCCAAGACGATAAAATCAAGCGGTCTCCATACTCTAGGAATTGTGAAAGCGTATCTTCCTTTACATTAAAGGCCAGCGAACCGCTGGCCTTTTTCCATTTTCCCTCATGTTTTATGGCTTCTACTTTTAAAGTAGCACGGATTGTTTCTCCGGGAGAAGGCATACTGTTGAGTACTCCTATGATTTCATTTTTTTCATCGCCTAGATAAGTGGCGAAAAAATCATCCTGATTCCTTTCTTCATGCAATTGTACAACAGCATGTCCGAAAATGAAAAGGAAAAAAGAAGTGGCCAAACCAAACAGGAAAGTCGTTTTCCTTTTGGAAAAAAAGAAACTGCTAACCAGGGGAAGAAGAAAAAACAGGGCAATATGAATGGAATAAGCCCACGGAAACATATCACCCATTATGATGCCCAAACAAAGAGGAATCACAAAACGGATGAATGGTATCGCACGTAGGGTATTCTTCAAGTCGTATTGTTTTTTACGAACATACAGTTTTTTGACCGTATTATGAAGATGCCATTTTCCTTTTTCATTAATATTGCAGTATGGAATTGAAAAATGATTTATTCTTACGAACGGCCAAAGGCGAAAAAACAGAAAGACCACCTGTTTGGTTGATGAGACAAGCAGGTAGAATCCTGCCTCAATATCGTAAACTCAGAGCGAGCCTCTCCGGTTTCAAGGAATTGGTGGAAACCCCTCATCTCGCAGCTGAGGTAACCATCCAACCCGTTGATGAATTGGATGTGGATGCCGCTATTATTTTTTCGGATATCCTGGTCATTCCCGAAGTCATGGGATTGGAATACAAAATGGTCGAGAAGGTAGGCCCTCGTTTTCCGGAAACCATTTCAGGAATGGATGATGTCAACCGGTTGATTTCGGGTAAGAACGCAGCAGATGAATTGGAATATGTCTATGAGGCATTGAGGATAACCAAAAGGGAATTAAATGACCGGGTACCGCTCATCGGTTTTTCAGGTGCACCCTGGACCCTCCTTTCATACATGGTAGAAGGAGGTGGCTCCAAGACCTTCTCCAAAGCCAAGAAGTTCCTTTATACCCAGCCTGAAGCCGCTCATGCATTATTGGATAAATTAACCGAAACCATAATCATATATCTGAAGAATAAAATTGCTGCCGGAGCGGATTTAGTACAGATTTTCGATTCATGGGCAGGTATCTTATCACCCGAACAATACAATGAATTCTCCTTGCCTTATATCAGGAAAATCTGTGAGGCAATTGATGAAGCCCCGGTCACCGTATTTGCAAAAGGTGCTTGGTTCGCTATGGAAAACATGGGCGATTTACCTTGTCAGGTTATCGGTTTGGATTGGAATACGAAACCTTCATTTGCCAGACGGATTTTAGGAGAAAAAAGGGTAGTGCAGGGTAATCTCGATCCTTGTTTATTATATGCACCCCACGATGAAATAAGAAAGCATACATTGGAAATGGTGAATGTATTCGGAGGACATCATATTGTCAATTTGGGACACGGTGTTTACCCCGATACACCTCTTGATGGTGTCAAATGTTTTGTAGATACGGTAAAATCCCTGTAATCAAATGAAAACTTACGGTCTAATAAGATATTCATAGAATATCCCGAAATCAAGGACACCCATACAAAATAGAACAGCACTGTTCATGTGGAATTCGAATAGATTGAATGTGTTTTTTTCATCCAATGAAATACTAGGAGATATTTGTTTTATCTGATTGAAAAAATAAAGGGAAGCTACTCCTGAAATGGCAACGAAAATCCAATTGACGGGAAGTTGCATCGTTATTTTCAAGAGAATGAGAAGAATCGGATAGCCCAATAATACGGATTCGATAAAAATCCTCGATGTCTTAAAACCGCTAACAGTGGCCAATGTGGTTTTTCCACTATAACGATCACTTTTGATATGGGTAAGTGAATGGGCAACGGAATTACCCATAATCAGTAATGAAAACGGAAGTATCAGTGAAAATAAATCATTGGTAAACAATTCCTGATGATAAATGCTAATGGAAAATATAGGCAATAATACCGCTAAACCTAATAATTCCAATAACTCGCCCCCTCCTCGGTAATTCATCCGTATGGGACTGAACGAATACATCAGGAATAAAACCCAACCGATGATGCCCAAGCCTGATACCATATAATGATGATGGAAATAGGACAGCCCTCCCAGAATCAACATTGAAAACAGTCCTAAGGAAACCCCGGCATTCCTCAAGGCATTTTTTGATGGGAAAAACCGATATCGCAATGCATTGGCATTCATATCGACTTTCATAGCATCTGACTTGATATCCATATAATGGTTAAGGAAAATTATTGATGAAGTAAAGCTCAGAAGGTAGATGAACATCAGAACGGATAAGGAAGGTTCTAAATAACCTACTTCATACATGCCCAGGGTTTGTCCCAACAGGAAAGCCATGACCATTCCTGTCCAAAGTCGGGAGGATAGTGCGGCAATCCATTGTTTTGATATATTTCCCATATGCAATGCTCAGTACCCGTCAGCAGGGCAGAAAATGCTTATGCTTCAAGGGAACAATATTCTCATAATATCGGTTACGACTGAATAAATATAATAACTTTGCCTCGGCTTAATACAAATTTTAAATTTTCTTTAGGAATAATGAATATTATTGACATCATAAAGGGTAATGTCACCAAGGCTCTTGAATCTTTGTATGGTATTGATATTCCCGCTGATAACTTGATTATCAATACGACCCAAAAACAATTCGAAGGGGATTATACCGTAGTGACTTTCCCTTTTACCAAACAGGCCAAAAAAAGTCCTCCCCAAATTGCAGAAGAATTGGGCGAATATCTAATAGGCAACTGCCATGATTTTACCGCTTACAATGTAATCAAGGGCTTCCTCAATCTGAGTGTCGGTGATACTTATTGGAAAACTTTTCTTGATGCGATTCATAATGATCAGGCATACGGAAAGCAGGACATGAACGGAAGAAAAGCCCTCGTTGAGTTTTCTTCTCCTAATACGAACAAACCCCTTCACTTAGGGCATATCAGAAATATCCTATTAGGATGGGGGACTTCTAAAATATTGGAAGCGGCAGGTTATGATGTCATCAAAACCCAAATTATTAATGACAGGGGAATAGCCATTTGTAAATCCATGTTGGCGTGGGAAAAATTCGGAGAAGGTAAAACCCCCGAATCCGAAGGAATGAAAAGCGACCACTTCGTAGGACATTGGTATGTCGAGTTTGAAAAACACTTTAGGAAAGAATATGCACTTTGGCTGCAATCCGATGAGGCCGCTACTGAGTTCGCCGCCTATAAGAATAAATTGGCTTCTTCAGACAAGGAACAAGAGAATCCTTCCGAAGATCAACTATTCGATAAATTCCAAAAGACATATAAGAATTCCTTTTTCAACGAATACAGCAAATTGGGTGATGAAGCCAAAAAAATGCTGTTGAAATGGGAAGCCGGAGACAAGGAAACAAGAAACCTCTGGAAAAAAATGAACAATTGGGTGTACAATGGCTTCGAGGTCACTTATGATGCCCTCAATGTCAATTTTGATACCCTTTACTATGAATCCGATACCTACCTCTTGGGTAAGGATGCTATTCAGGATGGTTTGGAGAGAGAGGTTTTTTATAAAAAGACG
>JAHDFN010000115.1:8476-13058 GCA_020628145.1 Saprospiraceae bacterium
GTTTGGATTAATCTCGAAGATGTCAAAATGGATAGAAAGCTGGTCTTGAGGAGCGACGGCACTTCCGTTTATATGACACAGGATATCGGGACGGCTAAAAAAAGATTTGAGAATCACGGTACGGAAAAAATGATATATGTCGTTGCCGATGAACAAAATTATCACTTCAAGGCTTTGTTTGCCATTTTGAATAAACTGGGTGAGCCTTATGCCGGAGGATGCCACCATTTATCTTATGGAATGGTCAACCTGCCTGATGGTAGGATGAAATCCAGGGAGGGAACAGTAGTAGATGCGGATGAACTCATTAAAGAGGTGATTTCGGAGGCTAAGACTTCTGCGAATGAAATAGGAGCATTGGAAGGGCTACCCGAAGATGAAAAAGAATTGATCTTTAAACAAATCGGTTTGGCCGCACTGAAGTTCTTCATCATCAAGGTCAATCCGAGGAAAACAATGATCTTCAATCCTGCGGAATCCGTTGACATGCAGGGGCAGACCGGACCTTATGTTCAGAATGCCGGAGTGAGGTGTAGAGCGATTCTAAGGAAATTGGGAGCATTCGATGTCGGTTTGATTGCGGACTATAAGGAAATTCAGCCACCTGAAAAGGAAGTGCTTCAATTGTTACATTCCTATCCCGATATCATCGATGAAGCAGCTAGGGAATACGACCCTTCCCATGTTGCTAATTTCTGTTATGCACTGGCTAAGGGTTTCCACAAATTTTACAATAGTGGGATATCCGTTATCAGGGCGGAAAACGAAGAAGCTAAAGCATTCAGGGCTGCGCTGACAAAGGCGACTTTGAATACGCTTGAATCAGGAATGGGACTTTTGGGCATGGAAATCCCCGAAAGAATGTGATATTTTTCTTCTATTTGAACAAATGACATAACTTTACCCTAATGGAAAAAGGACGGGTCATATTGGAAAACAGACAATTCAAGTTGACCATTGATCGACTTTGCCATCAACTCATAGAAAACCATGACGATTTTGAAAATTCCTGTATCATTGGCATACAGCCTAAGGGAATCCACCTCGCCCGAAGATTACATCAAAGATTACTGGAACTGACCGAACTCTCCCAAATAGAATTGGGTGTGTTGGATGTTACTTTTTATCGTGATGATTTTCGAACCAGGGAAAAACCATTGGCCGCAAGCCCTACGGATATGGATTTCCTCGTAGAAGGAAAAAAAGTCATCCTGACCGATGATGTTCTTTATTCAGGAAGAACCGTTCGGGCGGCACTCACGGCCCTTGAACATTACGGCCGTGCGGATTATATCGAATTGGTGTCCATGGTAGATCGACATTATAACAGACATCTTCCCATCAAATCAGACTATACAGGTATCAAAGTGGATGCCTTGGACAAAGCATATGTCAGTGTGGAATGGGATGAAATACAGGGTAAGGATAAAATCCTTTTATTTCCTAAGAAAAATTAAAAACTTTAAGTCACGTGTCACAAAGTCAGTTGAGTACTCCTCACGTTTTAGGCATCAAATACCTCACCCCGGAGGATCTACATCTTATTTTCGAAACGGCTCGTGAATTCAAGGAAGTCATCAATAGGCCTATCAAGAAAGTTCCTTCCCTAAGAGATGTGACCGTTGCCAATCTTTTCTTTGAAAATTCTACCCGCACCCGTATTTCATTCGAATTAGCAGAAAAAAGACTTTCTGCCGACGTAGTCAATTTTTCTGCTGCTTCCTCTTCGGTGAAGAAAGGAGAAACACTCTTGGATACCGTCAATAATATCCTTTCTATGAAAGTGGATATGATTGTGATGAGACATCCGGCTCAAGGGGCTCCCTTATTCCTTTCCAAAAGAATTCCCGCCAATATCATCAATGCAGGGGATGGAACACACGAACATCCCACTCAGGCACTATTGGACGCCTTTTCCATGCAGGAGGCATTGAATGATAATCTTAGAGGAAGGAATATTGCGATTTTCGGAGACATCCTACATTCGAGAGTGGCAATGAGCAATATTTTCTGCCTTCGGAAATTGGGGGCCAATGTAAGACTCTGTGGCCCTCCTACGCTGATTCCCAAACACATTGGTAAGTTGGGGGTAGAAGTATCATTTGATGTACGGGAAACCCTCGAATGGTGTGATGTGGCCAATGTGCTTAGGATTCAATTAGAACGACAGGACATCAGATATTTTCCTACTCTACGTGAATATCATAGATCGTTTGGTATTAATAAACAATTATTAGATAGCTTGGATAGCGAGGTGGTAATCATGCATCCCGGCCCTATCAATCGAGGCGTTGAAATAACAAGTGATGTAGCAGATTCACAACAGTCAATTATTTTGGAACAGGTTGAGAATGGTGTCGCTATTAGGATGGCAGTCCTTTATTTGCTCTCTACAAGGAGGGTGTGATTCCAAGGTTGACTCATATGTTTTATATTTTTGAAGTCACAAATTCAATAGGTAATTCGTTATGTAATAACCCACTTCTTTTTAAATCATATATATTTTTGTTATCTTGCGTATGAAGCTATTTTAAAGTCACAAATAAACCACCTGTTATGAAAAAATGGTCTATCGGTATTTTTATCCTGATGGGAGTATTGTTCCAATCTTCTTTGTATGCCCAGTCTTGTAGTGGGGTAATTGCCGACAATAAAACTCCGGGAAGTATTCAATTACTAACAACAGCTAAAACCCAGTTGGCTCTTCGTTCAGGTTCTAGTTATGATTTTGAAATAGAAAGCAAGAACTCCGGCCTTTACATGACATTCTATTCAAAAGGGGGGGCAAGGTTAAACGAAGATGATAGGGTGGTTTTTGAGGATACCAACAAAAAGAAAATGATTTATCAGTTTACAAGTATGTCGGAATCCAAGAAAAATTCTTCGGGTGTTCCGACCTATATAAATAGCTTGATGGTAGATTTGAATTTTCTGAAATGGTTGTCAAGTTCGAAAATCAACAGGGTATTGCTATTGGACCAGATGACAGGAAAGGGCCTTCAGTTAACATTCCCTCCTTCAAGGCAGACAGAGGTAAAGGAGGTCTTTGCATGTGTGAATAGAACATTGAACCCCTCAAAAGTCGCTGCTAGTGCAAAAAGGGACAATTCCATCAGAAGTGGTATTTCAAAAAGTGGTGGAAGTTCCAGATCCTCAGGAGGGAAATCATCAGGTGGTGGACAGGTAAATCCTGAAGACGAAAAGGAAGTAAGGGATTTACAGGCTCAGTTGATGGAATTGAAAGCAAGATTGAAAGAAGAAATCATTGCCGAAAAGGAGAAGGGGGATCTAATGAAAAAACAACTACAAGAGGATGTGGCAGGATCTCGTGAAGCTGCCACTGCAAAGAAAAATGAATTTGCCCAAGAGGTATTAGCTGCGAGAAAAAGAGCAGATGCTGAAATTCAGAAAGCTTTGGAAGATGAGGCGAATGCTATCAAAATAGCCAAGGAAAAAGCAAGTGATGAGATAGAAAAAATTGCACTTTCTGTTCAAGATTCAAAACAGAAAGCTGCTGAAGAAGTACAAAAAGCCAAACTCAGATCCGCAGAAGAAGTGGCTGCTGCACGGCAAAAGGCGGCTGATGAAATCAAAGTAGTAAAGGAAAACCTTGAAGTAGCCAAACAAGAATATGCCGATGAAGTAGCCGTCGCCCGTGAAAATTCTTCAATGGAATTACAAAAAATACGGGCAGAAACAGCCGAAATAATCGCTGAAGCCCGACAAAAAGCAAAAGAAGAAAAAAATAAGACTGCTGAGGATGTGGTTACGGCAAAGAAAACAGCTTCTGAGCAAATCTTGGAAGTAAGAGAACAAGCAGCTGAAGAAGTGGCTAGAATCAAGGAAAATGCTGTTTTAGAAAAAGAAAAGGTCGCATTCGAAGTGGCAGAAGCTAAAAGGAGTGCTGCTGAGGAAAAGGCCCTGGTCAGGGAGGCAAATGCTTCCGAGGTAGCCGATATCCGAGAAAAAGCAGCATTGGAAAAAGAAGTTTCTGCCAAAGAAGTGGCCGAATCCAAAAAACGGGCTGCTGAAGAAATCAGTTCTGCTAGAAAGCAGGTGGCCGAAGAAAAGCAGGTGGCTAAAAACATGATTGATTCTACCCGTCAGGAAGTAGCCGAAGATGTTGTAAATGCAAAAAAAGAAGGAGCCGAAGAGAAAGCAGATGTGGCAAAGGATGTCGCAGAGGCTCGCCAAAAGGCCGCCATGACTATTCAGGAAATCAATGCTGAAGAAGCAGGAAGGGTCAAAGAAGCCAAGGATAAGGCTGCAGATGAAAAAGTAAAAATAGCCGAAGAAGTATCTTCTGCTAGAAATAAAGCTGCTGAAGAAATCAAGAAGATTCAAGAGGAAGTAGCTGCCGCCGTCGAACAGGCAAGAAAGAAGGAAACAGAAGTGAAAGAGAATTCTGCTAAGGAAGTAAGTGATGCCCGTAGCAAAGCCGCAGATGAAATCAAAAAGGCCAATGACTCGGGTTAAAGTAACTGAGGCTAAAACTAAGTCAGAGGACGCAAAAACCAGCCACAGATGTCGGCTCAACAGACTGCCCAGGGCAAGATACAGGAGATACAGGAGGAAATGGCTG
>JAHDFN010000116.1 GCA_020628145.1 Saprospiraceae bacterium
GATTCTTTCATTATTATACAATGAAAGGACACAAGCCTGAGCTCTTGCAGAAGTCCCCCCTTTGGTTATGGGAGACGAAGGATTTCCTTCTATCTTAATCGGACGACCTTCCCTTGTTTTCACTAAAATGGAACAATAGTCACCACCATTGACAAAGGAAGAAGCATAATAAGAAGCTACTCCCGGAACGATTGAATCCGGTTTTACTACATAAGGGATGGCTTTCTTAACCGGGATTTCACAACCTGCCGCAACCGTAGCTGCTCCTAGTCCGAAACCCAGGTATTTCAGAAAATCCCTTCGGTTCGTTGATGTCTTTTCTATGGCTTTTTCATCGGCCAGAGCATCCACGATGGGTAATTCATAAAATTCTTGGGAAGCCATTTCTTCCAAGGCAGGATCATTTGTTTGATCCTGTACACCAATCCAGATGTTATTGTGCTGATCTTTCATCTTTTATATAACTAGGTGTTAAATTTCTAATTAATTAGGGATTAGTAATGACATTTCTGACATTCCAAACCTCCGATTTCCTCAACAGTTACTTCTGAGCGTGTTCCTTTCTTCATTTCATTATGGTAAGCCTCATAGCTATCATAATATGGATTGTCTGCAAACTGTACTTTGGTTTCCCTGTGACAATTCACACACCACCCCATTGAAAGTGGTGAGAATTGTTCCACAACTTCCATTTCCTCTACTTTACCGTGACAAGTCTGGCACTCCACTTTGCCCACAGAAACGTGTTGAGCGTGATTGAAGTAAACATGATCAGGAACGTTATGGATTTTTTCCCATTCGATGGGTTGGTTTACAAAACCTGCAATGGCCTTCCATTGAGCGTTTACTTCAGCTTTCACCCTCTTTTCCTTTACGTCTTCTCCTTTGGCAGCTTTGTATCTATCTCCAATCCATTTTTTGAATTCCTTCTCTATCGTTTCATCAGAAACATCATCTGCGAAGTATTTACCCGTATTAGGGTTCCATCCTGCGGAAGCATGGATTTTGGATAATTCGGCAGTACCATATTTACTTCCTTCCTTCACGGCCGAGTGGCAATTCATACAGGTATTGGTAGAGGGAATAACAGAATGTTTCGATCTTCTGGCACCATCATGACAGTATTGGCAATCTATTTTCTGATCCCCTGCGTGGGTTTTGTGGGAAAACTTGATTGGTTGTTCAGGAGCATATCCCTTCTGACGCCCCAAATCCATTGCATTGTTTACCGTAATATAACCTCCAATGAGAATCAAGGCGAAAAGAGCGAAACCGATGACTCCGGGACTCAGCAATTGTTCAATCAAGGTTTTCCTATGTCCGGTAGCCGTACCATCATTTGTATCGGCCATGTGGTTCAGGTTGGCAACAACCCTTGCCAGAATCAAAGCCAAAATGGCTAGGATTCCAAGAATCATCAGGTAGAAAGGAAGATCGTTTCCTTTTTCTTCAGTTCCTCCACCTCCGACAACATTATCAGCAGGCTTTGGTCCATAAGTACCTTTATAAACTCCATCTACATATAACAAAATCCCTGCGATCTGATCGTCTGTCAGATTTGCAAAATTGTTCATGATTGTTGGTTGCCAAGCATCCCATAGTTCGAGTGCTTTGGGGTGTCCCTCATCAATCATTTTTTGGGACTGTCGAATCCATTTATATAAATCCGCTTGGTCATAATCCGCCCATCTTTCCTCTACGCCTCCCAAAGCCGGACCTGTAAGATCCGATTTCATATCCTTGTTATGACATTGGTTACAATTTGCTTTAAAAAGAGCCTTTCCTTCATCTATAGAAGGTTCCGCAAAAGATTGGAATCCCAAAAGGAGGAAAATAAGAGGCAAGATTGATTTTAAAAAATTCCGCTTGTAGAACATATTAAGTTGATTTACAACTGCTTATATCAAATGTCAGAAAATTGTCATGTTTTGTTGATTGCAAAGATAGTCTAAGGGCTAACTTTTCCCAATATGTAAGTATAGGTTTCAGTTATTTAGATTTGCTCTAAATAAATTAACAGCTCTTTAACTTATTGGAATTCTTATAAAGCGGCAAGAACTCGTTAATAATCGGTAATATGAAACGAAAAAAGCGATAGACGGACATGGTCGCCTATCGCTTCAAATGAAACATCACATAAATTTTCGGATTAGTCCAACTTGATGAATTTTTTTATGATTTTTTCCTTGCCTTTATTAATGATAATGTAATAATATCCGGCACTCAAAGAAGCAATATCCAAGTGATGTGAGTTCAATCCTTTTTCGACATTGACGGTGTTTTCCATAATGGTTCTTCCCAATGCATTGGAAACCGAAATCATCACATCTCCTTTTTCTTCGGATGAAAGTGTAAGGTTCAGTACCGTACTTGCCGGATTAGGATAAAGAGATGCGATTGAAAAATCTGATTGGGCTGTTCTAAGTGTCATATTGGTGAAATAGTGCAAATCCGACCAAGGGCCATATGAAACTTCACAATAGGAACGGACTTTCCATTCGTAGGTAACACCATCTGCCAGATTGGTGATGACTCTTGATACCATTCCCAACTGGTAGGTAACCAATGACGTCCAAGCATCACTACTCCCGGCTACCCTGTACCAAATCTGATATTTATCAGCATAGGTATAAGGAGCCCATTCTACCCGTACCTTGTTATTCAACAGTTGAGTAGAGACCAACTCGACGGGATGCTGACACTTAACAGTTCGAAATTTTTCAATCACCGTCATTTCAGACCAGGTTCCATCGGGGCATTTGCTTCTTACCCGATAATCATATAGCTTATTCTGCACCAAGCCTTGAATTACTTTGACCGGATCATTGGCAATGACATTGGTCCAAGACGTTGTAAGAACTCTTCTGTACCTCACTTGGTATTGAAATACACCCGGCACGGGATCCCAAGAAATGGTAACCCTATTCGGATCTGTTCCCAAATCGACCACCACATTTTCGGGGGCTGTACAATCGTATCTCCAGTGGGCGAGTCCGGAGGTCGCTTGTCCATCCGCATGAGTAAATACTCCTCCTGCAATCAAACCTTCTCCTGTATGAAAGAGTTCATAACATCCACTACCTGTTATTCCAAGACCGGTAAGGCCTCCGGCTAATGCACACCATTGGGAGCCATCCCATTTGGCGATACTGTTTGCAGCTACACTCGGTACTCCAATAGATGTAAATTGGCCTCCAAGATAAATATTATCTAAATCGTCAATCGTCAAAGCATAAGCAGCCGTACTGTTTATTCCCGGCAAACCGCCTCCCACATCAGACCAGGTTGTTCCATCCCATCTGGCAATTCTATCTATATTTTGTCCACCTATCATTGAAAAGCTACCGCAAACATATAAATCTCCGTTGGATGCGAATTCCATATCTTGTATTAAATAATCAGAACCTCCGCCTATACTCGACCATGATGAGCCGTCCCATTTGGCAATTTTATTAACGGTAGCCCCACCTGCCAATGTAAAAATCCCACATGCATATAATGTACCATTGGCATCCATTTCCAAATCATAGCAATTAGAGGAGAAACCGCCTCCTACGCCTGACCAAGAAGTGCCATCCCATTTGGCAATATAATTCCCGGGAGAACCACTGGAAGTTTTAAAAAGCCCTCCGGCATATACATCCGTTCCATCTACAAGAAGTGTATAAACAGCATGAGAACTCGTATTGGCAGGGAACCCTCCTCCTAGAGGCGACCAAGCAGTACCATCCCATTTAGCGACTCTTATCGCCGTATTACCACCTGCAATTGTAAATGAGCCTCCGGCATAAACATTCCCGTTTCCATCCGTCTTAATCGTATGGCATCTATCATTTAAACCTGAGCCTAAAGCCGTCCAAGAGATGCCATCCCATTTAGCTATTCTAGCAGCAGACACACCTCCAATCGAAGTAAATTCACCTCCAATATAAATATCTCCATTGGCATCCATTTCCAAGGCTCTGACTATGGCCGAATTACGAATGCCATTTTCGAAGGTACGCCATTGCTCTCCATCCCAAAATGCCATTGCGTCAGTCCCTAAGCCATCGGCAGTTGTGAAAGTTCCTCCGGCATAAAGGAAATTTTGAGCATCATCCATTAGTAAAGCACGACAATCATTATTAAATCCATCCCCTATTGCAGACCATGCAGAGCCGTTCCACTTGGCAATATAATTAGCAGGATTTCCTTCTGCATTGGTGAACTCTCCTCCGGCATAAAGATTTCCTTCCACATCCAAAGCCAAAGCGTAACAATAATTATCCAAACCACTTTTTAAAGCGGACCAATTAGTTCCGTTCCATTTGGCAACATAATTGGCATTACTGGTTCCCGCCAATGTGAACCTTCCTCCGGCATAAAGGGTTTCCTCATCAAAAAGTAAGGTATAACACCAGTTATTCAGTCCTGAACCCACCTGATACCAAGTACTTCCATCCAAATATGCTATATAGTTTCTCGGATTACTTCCCGATTGAGTGAAACGTCCTCCGGCATAAATCTGGCCTGTTGACGGATGGATGGCCAATGCTTCCACATCATCATTAAACCCTAAACCGACAGAAGACCAATTCGCACCGTCCCATTTGGCAATGTTCGATGCAGAAGCAGTACCTGCCTGGGAAAAGCTTCCTCCCACATATAAATGAGTAGGAGAAACAACAATTGTTTCCACAGGTCCATTCAAGCCATCTCCTATTGCATGCCATGTTGTTCCATCCCATCGGGCTATCCTATCAATGAACAGCCCTCCGGCCATTGTAAAATGGCCCCCGGCGATAAGTTGTCCTCCATTATTGAATACAAGAGATGTGCACTTCCTATTCAGTCCCTGCCCTAAGGCATGCCAGGATGAGCCGTCCCACATGGCTATATAAGATGCACCTATTTCACCTGCCAAATTGAAGTCTCCACCTATATATATATTCCCTGTCTGATCCATAATCATGGCTTCAATGATGGTAGTCTGTAGGGCTTCTCCTTCAAACTCTCCCCACGTCGATCCATCCTCGCAACTATTGGAAGTTTTAGCTTTCAGTACTATACCTTTTTCTTCATCCAATTCTATGTCATAGCCGGAAAAATCCAAATTGCCTTCATAGCCGGATTCCCTATTGATTGTTCCATCGGGATTAATTAAATCTGTTATGGGATTTCCTTCTGCATGAAGATTTACCATTAGAAATATCAAAAAACAAATGATGTATATTATCTTTTTCATTTTAAGTATTTTGAATAAAGTAATTTCTGATTATCAAGCAATTTAAGTCGGATTACAGAGACTCTTAATGGTCATTTATCCAATGACAAAATGGAAGGATGAACTACAAAAAAAGCCGAATTCATGAGTATGAATCCGGCAGTTGTAATATTTTTGCCCAAACCGGTTTAATCCAATTTCAAGAATTTTTCGGTAATGATTTCCTTACCGTTATTCATACTGATATAGTAGTATCCATTCTGTAGTTTTTCCAATCCCACTTGGGTCGTATTCAATCCTTTTTCCAAGAGTATATTTTTTTCTATTACCCTTCTGCCCATTGCATCGGAAACTGTCATCATCACATCTCCTTTTTCTTCGGATGAAAGTGTAAGGTTCAGTACCGTACTTGCCGGATTGGGAGACATTGATGCGATTGAAAATTCCGATTTGGATTCCCTCAGTGTCATATTGGTAAAATAATGTAGTGCCGACCAAGGGCCATAAGAGAGTTCACAATAGGAACGGACTTTCCATTCGTAGGTTGCTCCATCTGTTAAGTTGTTAATCACCCTTGAAACCATTCCGAGCTGGTAAGTGACCAAAGATGTCCAAGCATCACTACTCCCAGCTAATCGGTACCATATCTGATATTTATCGGCATAAGTATAAGGATCCCATTCAACCCTGACCCTATTATTAGTTAACTGGGTAGAAATTAGGTTTTCGGGATGTTGGCATTTCACCGTTCTAAATTTGGCAATGGTTGTCATGTCGGACCAAGTACCATCGGGGCATTTGCTTCGAACTCTATAGTCATATACTTTATTCTGCACCAATCCGGTAATGACTTTTTCATGGTCATTGGCAATGACATTGGTCCATAAAGTTGTCAAGACCCTTCGGTATCTGACTTGGTATTGTAATACACCCGGTATGGGATCCCATGAAATGGTAACCCTATTCGGATCATCTCCAAGATCCACCACTACATTTTCGGGTGCCTTGCAATCGTATCTCCAGTGAGCCATTGCCGTAGTCAGTTCATTTTCAGCCCTCGTGAATTTCCCTACGGCAACTAATCCTTCACCAGTATGCGCCAGTGCATAACAAGCCCCATTCAAACCGGCATCGCCGATAGCACACCATGCCGTTCCATTCCACTTGGCAACATTATTGGAAGTGACACCACCGATTGAAGTGAATTGTCCTCCTATATACAAATCTCCTGCTTCACCAAATTCCAAATCAACTCCATTGGTATAAGTACCAGCTATGCCGGAACCTAAAGCAGACCAAGTGATGCCATCCCATTTGGCTACCTTATTAACGGTAACACCGCCTGCTATTGTAAAACCTCCACAAGCATACAAATCACCATTCGTATCAAATTCAATATCATTACAATAATTACTGAAAGGAGCGTCAAAGCCTCCCCCTATTCCCGACCAAGTGGTTCCATCCCATTTGGCAATTTTATTGACCGTTACTCCACCTGCCACAGAAAAACCACCTCCGGCATACAAAATCCCATTTGCATCCATTTCCAAGTCGGAACAATAACTAGACAAGCCACTTCCCAGAGTTGACCAAGAAGTACCATCCCATTTGGCGATATGATTAGCAGAAATGCCGCCTGCAGTTGTAAAATTACCTCCTACATATACATCTGTTTCATCCACATATATCGAATATACCATAGCATTAGAATTTTGACTGACACCGGTCCCCAAAGCCGACCAAGCAGTACCATCCCATTTAGCGATATGATTGACCGTAATTCCACCAGCAGTCGTAAAAGCACCTCCGGCATAAAGGTTTCCACTTGCGTCAAATTCAATATTCCAACAGTAATCATTCAGTCCCGAACCTAAGGCCGACCAGGAAGCACCATCCCATTTGGCAATTCGATTGGCAGGAACACCTCCCACACTCGTGAATTCACCTCCCACATATACATGTCCATTCGCATCTACTTCCACATCCCATAATATAGCCCAACTCCGTACACCATTATTGAATGTCAACCACTCCTCATTGTTCCAAATAGCCAATCTATCCGTACCCAAGCCCTCGGCCTCCGTAAAATTTCCACCTGCATATAGGAGACCGGCGGTTTCATCCGACAATATAACCCTACAATCATTACTTAATCCTCCTCCTAAAGCACTCCATGCGGCTCCATTCCATTTGGAAATATTATTTACAAGATTACCCTGTGCATTAGTGAATTCACCACCTGCATAAAGATTTCCTTCTATATCAGTCGTCAAAGCATAACAATAGTGATCCAAACCTGTTTTTAATGCAGACCATGTAGTTCCGTTCCATTTTCCGACATAGTTGGCATTACTGCTTCCTGCCATAGTAAACCGACCACCGGCATATAAAGTACCGTTTAGATCGAAAGCAATGGCATGGCACCAGTCATTCAACCCAGTCCCTATAGGACTCCACAAGGATTGTCCACTTAAATAGGCTATATAGTTTAAATTGTTGGGATTGGAACCGGATTGTGTAAAACGACCGCCGGCATAAATCTGGCCTGTTGTCGGATGGACGGCCAGGGCTTCCACATCATTATTCAAACCTGCTCCCAAAGCCAGCCAGGAAAATCCATTCCATCTTGCGATATTTGAAGCGGATGTAGTTCCTGCCGTGGAGAAATCCCCTCCGACATAAATACTACCATTCTCTGATTTAACCATGGTTTTAACGGGGCCATTCAGTCCCGTTTCATAAGGGGAAGACCAAGTGGTTCCATCCCATTTGGCAATACGATTGGCTGTAATATTCCCTGCTTGGTTAAAGTTACCCCCTACAACCAAATCTCCATTATCATCCAAAACCATTGCATTACATCTATAATTCAAGCCTGCACCAAGATTTGTCCAAGTTGTACCGTCCCACATGGCGATATTCATAGCTTCGACATCTCCGGCAAGATTGAATTCCCCACCAACATAGAGGTTTCCCGCACCATCCAAAACCATTGCATAAATGGTGCTTCCTTTAAGTGCTTCTCCTTCGAATCCACCCCAGGTAAATCCAGCATCGCCACCATTCATTGCCTTTGCATTCGCAACAAGACCTTTCTTACCATCAAGTCTGATGTCATAATTTGAAAAATCGAGGGAACCTTCATATCCGGATTCCACATTGATCGTCCCGTCAGGGTTCAATATGTTTTCAAGAGAGGGGTTGTTGGCAAAAATTTGAGTTGTAAATAAGGTAATTGTGATTAAGTATAAAATTGTCTTTTTCATGTATAGAATTTGAATAAAGTAATTCGAATGCTTATAATCAAGCAAATTAAATCATATCCAAATCCCATGATCGGGTGATTTATCCAATGACAAAACGGGAGGATTAACTACATTGAAAATGTAATTCCAAAGGGTCTGAATCTGAAAATCGGTCAATTCCAACTTTATCAAAGCAACTGAGCTATCCCTTGTACTTTTCTTTTCTTCCTGTATATAAATCGAATTTCAGGTAACGGCATTCCAGCGGGCCGTTGAAGAGTATATGTTTTTTGGAGGGTTTCAATCCTATGTGTTTGAGTGCTTCCAAATTGGAGCTGATAATCCAAGCCTGCCAACCGGGAAAATTCTGTTTCATCGTATCTCCGATCATCTTATAAAAAGAGGTGATATCGTTTATTTTCAATCGTTCTCCGTAAGGAGGATTCATCATCAGAAGTCCCGGCTCCACTTCGGGTTTATTTCTTTGGTAGGGTTTTCGATTCACCTCGATATCATTTCCGAGTACCAATTCATCAATGGTTTCCAAGGTAATTCTGTAGGCAGAAGGATTATTATCCCCTCCTATTATTTTCGCCGAGGTTGTGGTCATATTTCCATCAGCATTTTCCTTGATTTCCGAGAACAACGTCTCATCGTAATCTTTCCAAGATTGGAAACAATACGTATCCTTACGATAAAATCCCGTCGGTATTTTTTTAGCGATCATCAAGGCTTCGAAAAGGTTGGTTCCCGTACCACACATAGGGTCGAGAAGTGTCTGTGAGCCATCGTAGCCAGCCAATTTCAACATGCCGGCCGAAAGGACTTCATTGAGTGGCGCCTGATGCCCCAAATCCCTATACCCTCTTCGATGCAGGGACTGGCCGGTACTATCCAAAGAGATGGAAAATTCATCATCATTTACATGAATATTGAATCTGATTTGGGGATTCTTACTATCTACTGACGGACGTTTGCCTATTTTCTTTCGGAACTGATCCACAATGGCGTCCTTCATTTTGAGGGCTACATATTGTGAATGCCTGAAGTAATGGGAATGGACGTTTGCCGTAATGGCAAAAGTGAGGGAGGAGTCCAAATGCATGGCCCAATTGTATGTATATATTTTATGATACAATTGCCTTTCACTACGAGCAGTGAAGTGATAAAAAGGCTTGAGAATGCGAATGGCCGTTCTCAATTCATAATTACAGCGATAAAGCATGGCCTTATCTCCTTGGAATTTGACCGCCCTTCTCAAAGGTGTAACTTCTTCCGCCCCTAGTGTCCGGATTTCATCAGCGAGGATTTCTTCCAAACCATGGAAGGTAGTAGCGACCAATTGCATATTTGTCCTTTTATTATTTTCTGCGGTCTTCCGCTTCCTTGACTACGATTTCCCTTCCGGCAAACATTTTCCCATCCAATGATTCTATGGCTTTTCTGGCTTCATCGTCATTTGGCATATTGACGAAACCGAAGCCTTTGGAACGGCCTAAGGCCCTGTCATAAACAACGAATGCGGATTCAACTTCTCCAAAACCTGCAAAAAGTTCTTCCAAGTCTTCGTTTTTAACACCGTAATCCAGTTTTGCGACAAATAAATTCATGTTTGATGTGTTTGATTTTCTACGAAGATAAGATAGATTTGAATATCCGCATCATTAATATGCCATACAGTTGACGTGATTTAAAACAAGCCCGGAATAAATCCGAAGAAAAAAGAAACGCCCCTCAGTAACAAATAAACCACAGCATAAATTTTCAGTGTCGTTCCGATAGACGCAATCACCCTTGAGGGATCGATTTCTCCAATATTATCCCTATCAATCAAATGTTCGGTTTCATCTCTTTCCCTGATTCCATAATACCTGGCTACATCCCTATTTTTTTGTAAGAGGGTTCCTACATTGAATAGGATAATCGCCCAAAGTACAGTTAGGATAATCGAAGAATTCCCTAGTAATAAATCAGCCATCTGATATCCCATATCTTTTTGATTTTAATCCAGGTCGGGATCCTGGTTCGGTAAATTATTCTGTCTGTATTCCACTTTAACCTGATACCGTCCATCAATAGATTGTACCATAGGTAGGAGAATGGTTTCCATGAGTTTTTCCGCCTCTTTTTTTGAGCGGGCGAAAACATTGCTTTCCATCGCATCCTTGCGGAATTCCCGACGTAGTATATTGAAATTATTATTAAAATCCTCATTACTGACTTCCCGTAACCAACCTACATCCAATTTATCCACCTTGGGATAAACCTCATGAGTGAGGATTTTGGGTTCGGGTAATGTGACCACAACCGTTTTATTCTTATTATTGGTTTTCAAGTCGAAGTATTCATCCAATTTGAATCCGACTTTCATGATACTGATAGCAGTGATTTCGATATCAGTTGTAGAAACCTTATACCCCCAAACTTTTGTAGCTACTTCCTTGGATAAGCCTTTCTTATCCCTTACCTCTACGGTAGCCAGCTCGGCAATAACTCTTTCCATTCTTTCTTCCAAGATATTTTCGGAATTCTTGAAATCCTGAATTATTGCACTTTGTTCTAATCTTTTGATCATAGGTTTGAGTCCTTCTTCCATCGCAACGGAGCAAGGAGAATAAACTTTCTTCCCTTTGACATACAAGGTTCCCTTATTATTTTTAACCAAGGTGGTAATGACATGGTTGACCAGAAAACAAGTGTATTTCGAAGCCACTTCATTCAGAACATCTACGGCGTTGGAAGCATCGCTTTCGTACCATTTTTCATATTGTGAAGCACCGGGATCCCGAAGTTGCATTACATCATGATAATAGAGATCCTTGAGGTAATTATGATGTTTCCTATATTCCCTTTCGACTTTGACCATAAGAGAATCCGGCAAATCCATCCTCTTGGAAACATGATTCAACAAATCCATATTCAACCTGTAAACCATATTGTTGAAGTCTCTTCTATACATCGGTGGATTGGATAGGATTTTCATGACATCCTGTTCTTCTACGGTTGTTTCGTACTCGGCGGGAATATAATTGACCTGCATTTCCTTAGGGACGGTTACATTGCCTCCTTCTCCGATATCGAAATTGGGTGTATATCCTTCAGAGCCATCACCACTGAATTTTTTCCAAATGATGACGACGGCGACACCTACCAATAAAAGCAATACGACGAGTTTCAATAAGGCCTGACCTCTTTCTGCTACATTCATGATTTCAATTTGAAATTAGGACGAAGTGGTTAATGTCGGGGGTACACCCATCCTTTTTTTTCCGCTTCCAATCTTTTTTTATAGGCTTCGGGGTTTTCTTTGCGATCATAGCGTACATTTTCCCAATTGAACGGAACCATTAATTGCCCCCAATAGGAATCCGGGAAAGCCGTACCGTGCGGCAATCCGATGTGATCATGTTCTATGGATACTTTTGAAGGAAGAAAACGGGTTCCTAGGAGGATGTCCCAAAGGACAACGTTGTTTCCATAATTGCTGTTGGATTCGGGAATTTCTATGGAATGATGCCAGCGATGCAAATCGGATGTGGCGAATATCCAATTGAAAATACCGCATCTCATATTGATATTACAATGTTGCAATTGACCGTTAACGGCAACGAAAACGGAAAACATCAAAAGCGCCTGAGCCTTGATTCCCAATGTCCAAAGAATCATCATCTGCATCCCGAAGGTGAAGAATATCTGGATGGGATGTGCCCTGTTGGAGGCAATTACATATAATTCTTCGGGACTGTGGTGTACGGCATGATAGGGCCATATTGCAGGAATTTCATGTAAGCCCCGATGCAGGATATAATAGCCCATATCTCCCAGATGAATGGCTAATAACATCTGAAAGAATAATGGCCAATGATGGGGCCAGAGTTCAAACCCTACATTTTGGGCGATGAATTGTGCCAGGGCCAAAAACACTACTGCCAACACAGCTTGAAATAACATCGGTGGAAAGACGGATGTTACCAATAGATGTATCAAATCCGTTTTGAGGACTTTCCATTCGGGTCGCCATTGTTTATGCTCAGGAAAGAAGTACTCCATCACCACTATGGCCAATGCAGTGCCGAGAGATATCGCACCTACGATAATCAAATCATTCACCCCCTGATCAATCATCCACAGGGCTAGAAAAATCGGAACGAATAGCAACAAAGGATAAAGGCTATAGGTTATGATTTTCTGTACCAGGCTTTGTTTCTCCATTTTTCCATCCATAATGAGTAATTTCTCATAATTTGAATGCAAATTTACGAAATATTCGAAGTTTGGATTCTACAGGGATGTTAAAGAAGCGGAAATTTAATCCTTCAATATATTTTCCATATTCTGTAATAGTTCCCGGCCTTCGCTTGATAGGGACTCCCATCTCTCCTTACGATTACCAAACAATAGAAGCAAAACAAAATTCTCCGCCATGATTTCATCGGGATGGAGGACATAATCCGTATTGTGTGTTACTTTTTCAAAAAAATCGGGAATTTCATC
>JAHDFN010000117.1 GCA_020628145.1 Saprospiraceae bacterium
ATATTCTAATAATATCCTATATTAAATAACTCAAGGATGTCTCCTTTAAGCAAAACATGATTTTAAACTCATTTTTTGTGACATCGTTTTTAAAACAAAATTCATTTTTTAACATTTTAAATTTCGAGAACTATGAAAAGTAAGTCAATTAAGAAAGCGAAGGTTAATACAACCAAAGTAAAGAAGTTTGACAAGACAATGATGAAGAAAGTAAAAGGTGGCGTCGGTGAAGCTACTTTTGATTTCTAATCCGAGTCATAGAACTTACAAACTTCGAAAAAACGATAATCACCCAAGGGGTGGTTATCGTTTTTTAATAAAGGTTATCACGAATAATTGGTTATAGTGAAATTGATTTTTTGAAAATATACTTCATCATTCCTCTCAACCGTAGCTATGGCTACGCTTTTCGAGTACTTCTTCGCCTATTCTCAAAACCTCTAATTCCCCTTTCATAAAAAACTTTTCGTGATAACCTTTAATTTACACAAAAACATTCTTAACCAACTCCAAACCCAGCCTATTCTACAAATATTCTAAAATAAATGCCTTCAACGCATAATAAATAAATATAATATATATATTTTGGCACAAGATATGTAGGAGATACAACTAAGCTACTCATTTCGCTTTCGCAAACATACCTTCTGACTTTTAATTGTAATAACAAATTCATTCTATGAAAATCAATCGGATTGAAGCCATATTACAAGACGCCTATGAAAATATAGATAAGCATCCCGCCAAAGGGATTGAATTGTCCAATGAAGCATTGGCTTTAAGCGAAGAAATCTCCTTCGTTCCGGGAATAGCCAAAGCCAAACTCAGACTTTTTCAATCCAATGTCATCATGGGAAACCTGAATACGGCCATGGGGATGTACAAGGAATGCCTAATGTATTTTTCCTCAGAAGGTGTACCATTACAAGACAAGGCCGATCTTCTCCGATACATCGGGATATTACATTATAAAAAAAATGAATACGAGTTGGCTTTGGACTATACACAAAGCAGTGTTGCCTCATATAAAAAATTAATTCATAAGCACAATTTAGCCAAGTCGTTAAATATCCTGGGATGTATCCATTGCAAATTACATAATTACTCACATGCCTTTGCCAATTTCAAGGAGTGCCTCCAATTGAAAAAGGAATTGAACTTTTCATCCGAACAAATCGCCATTAGCTATCAGAACATTGCCTTGGTCTTCATGGATTTGGATGATTGCGATAAAGCCATGAGGTATATGAAGGAAGCCAATAGATTATTGGAATCCAGTGAACATGACAGATATATTTGTTCCAACCTCCTTAATATGGGGGTGGCAATGGGCAAAATGGGCGATTACAAAGAAGCGATCCAATCTCTGGAGGAAGCATTGCTTATCAGCGAAAAACGGGAGTTACTATCTTATAAGGCATCCATACTTTCCAACTTGGCTGAATTGAATTATTTCAATCACGATGTAGATAAGGCACTGGTCTATTCACAGGAAGGCATTAGCCTTTGTAAGGAATTACATCTCAAAAACCATATTTTCGCAACCTGCCTGATTACGATTTTCAGATGTCACCACAATAACGGAGAACTGGAAACAGCGGCAGAAATAGGAAAGGAATGTGTCTCCCTATGCAAGGATATCGGCTTCGACAATATGGCCATGGATTTGTTGACCGAACTGATGGAAGTATTGGAGAAACTAGGCAGGGTCAATGAAGCATTCAATGTATCCAAAGCCTTGATTGAAATCCAGACCATCGTCTTTACCAAAAAGAATGAGTTCAGTAATTTCAGGATCCAATCCAAGATGGAGCTCCAGATGAAGGAACAGGAACTGAAGTTACAGAGGGAAATCGTAAAACAGAAGGAAAAATACAATCAGGAGTTATTACAAGCCTATGCGGAATTGGACCGTTTTGTAGGGATTGCTTCCCACGACTTGAAAGAACCGATAAGAACCATCAACAGTTTCAGCAACCTGATAGCCAAACACATCCCTGAGGATGACAAGATTTACGAATATTTCCTTTTCATCAGGGATTCCAGCCAAAGGATGGATACCCTTGTAGATGATTTGCTTTCTTATGCAAGAGCCGGAAAAATGAACCACCCTACCAAACCCATCCCATTGGATAATGTATTGGATTTTGCGACCAGGAACATCCATGACCTCATAGGGAAATTCGAGGCGATGATTATCAGGGATGTGGAATTACCGACCATCCAAGCCCACATGACCCCACTTATCCAATTATTCCAGAATATCATTACCAATGGTATCAAATATAACCGACCCGATGTAAAGCCTGTCATAACGATCATGCATCAGGAAACAGAAAACGAACATCTGATTACCATAAAAGACAATGGGATGGGGATTGATTCCTCAAAACTCAAAACCATTTTCGATCCTTTTGTCAGAATCCACCGGAAACATAACGACATGAGCGGCACCGGTATCGGATTGACAACCTGTAAAAGAATCGTAGAACAATATCATGGAAGGATCTGGGTCACTTCGGAGTTGCATAAAGGGAGTGAATTCCATATCGCTTTCCCCAACTGCCAAAGTAAAATAGACCCCGAGAGCGAATAAGGATTTCAATGGAGCATGAAAATGCTGTGGAAACCAACTGAGAATACTATTAAGGCTGTATGCGGATTTGCATACAGCCTTAATTATTTTTCTTTTATGTAAGATTGAGATAGGAAAGTCAGATATTCTGATTCACATCGAAAGCTTCCAGATAATCGGCAAACCTTCTAAGGAAAGATCCTCCTAGGAAACCGTCAACGACCCTGTGATCATAGGAATGGGACAGGTACATCATATGGCGAATTCCTATGAAATCTCCTTCAGGAGTTTCTATAACCGCAGGTTTTTTCTTGATGACCCCTACGGACATTATCGCTACCTGTGGTTGGTTGATGATAGGAGTCCCCATTACATTGCCAAAGGTTCCTACATTGGTAATGGTATAGGTCCCCCCCTGAATGTCTTCGGGTTTGAGTTTGTTCTGTCTTGCCCGTACAGCTAGGTCGTTGACCTGTTTGGTCAGACCGAGCAGATTGAATTGATCCGCATTCCTGATTACCGGTACGATAAGGTTGCCGGAAGGCAGGGCCGTTGCCATTCCTACATTGATATTTTTCTTGACAAGGATATTTTTTCCATCGACGGAAACATTGACCATTGGAAAATCCTTGATGGTTTTGGCCAATGCTTCAATGAAAATAGGGGTGAATGTGATTTTCTCGCCATATTTGGCTTGGAATTCCTTTTTCACCTTATTCCTCCAGTTAACTATATTGGTCACATCCGCTTCGACGAAAGAAGTAACGTGAGGAGAGGTATGTTTGGACATCACCATGTGATCCGCTATCAATTTCCTCATCCTGTCCATCTCTACGACTTCCACATCACCGCCCATGCTCTTGGAGGCTGCAAGTTGGGGAGAAGCTGCTACGGCAACTTTAGGAGGAGCTACCGTTTCCTTTACAGCAGGAGCAGAAACAGGGGCAGCTCCCGACTTTCTTCTTTCCACATAGGAAAGGATATCCTTCTTCGTCACCCTACCTTCCTTACCTGTTCCGGGCAAGGCTTCCAGCTCTCCCATGCCGATACCTTCGCTTTTTGCAATATTCCTCACCAAGGGAGAATAAAAACGGGTTCCGTTGCCCAAACTCCCGGCCGATGCGGGAACGGGTTCCGGTTGTTTGATGGGTTGAGGGGATTCCTTAACGGGTGGTGCTTCGGATTTCCCATTAGATGTCGGCGTTTCATCCAAAATACTGGAAACCACTTCGGTTTCGGCAGCATCCGTTTCTATGATGGCTAATACTTTTCCTACTTCAACGGTTTCATTTTCAGGATAAAGGATTTCCTTGATTACGCCTTCTACCGGGGAAGGCACTTCGGAATCCACCTTATCCGTTGCGATTTCCAAGACGGTTTCATCCAATTCTACCTTATCTCCCGGTTGTTTCAACCATTTAAGGATGGTCGCCTCTATGATACTTTCACCCATTTTGGGCATAATCAATTCGAATTTAGCCATATCAGATTTTATTTAGTATAAGCACTAAGCTGTCTAATTATTCTGCAAAAGTACAAATTCTACTCCAAAATATTTTCTTTGTTTTTTGAGGGATGCAGGACAAAGAGCCGAGCCATATTCAAGGCTTGCTTTGTTGTATATTCGATATTTTTCAGGCGATCTTTCCCCAACTTCAAAAGACGGGTTCTGACTTGTTCCTTATCACCTACCGCCAGCCATATGGTTCCGACAGGTTTATCAGGCGTACCACCTCCCGGCCCTGCAATGCCCGATACGGCAATAGCCAAATCCACACCTAAATTGCCGACGGCTCCCTGAACCATTTCCCTCACTGTCGCCTCACTTACTGCTCCATTGGCCCTGAGTGTTGATTCCTTCACATTCAACGATCCCATTTTCAAAGCATTGGAATAGGCCACTACCCCTCCTTTGAAATAAGCCGATGAACCGGGATTCTGCACAATCCGGGCGGCGATATTCCCTCCGGTACAACTTTCTGCCGTAGCCATCGTCATATTTCTTTCGAGCAACATCCTTCCCAAAGAAAGGGAGAGATTATCTTCTCCTTCTCCGAAGACAGCATCACCGAGTTCCTTTTTGATTTCATCTACTACCGCTCCTACCTTATCGTTCAATTCTTCTTCGGTTTCATTCCCATTCCCATATGCTGAAACACGGATTCTCACTGTACCCAAATTGGGAAGGTATGCAATCTTCACTCCTTCGGGTAATGATGATTCTATTTTTTCGATGCGGAGAGCCAAGGCCGTCTCCCCATGCCCCGCAGTTATGATTGTATGATGAACAATGGCTTTTGTTCCGAATTTGGATTTCAATCGAGGAATGACTTCCGCCCCCATCAGGTATTTCATTTCGTAGGGTACGCCCGGCATGGATACGAGGATTTTCCCTTCATGTTCGAACCACATGCCGGGAGCCGTACCCATTTTATTGGTCAGGAGTTGAACCGTTTCCGGCATATAACTTTGTAACCTGTGGGCTTCGTTCGGCTTACGGCCTAATTTATTGAAGAAATAACAAATCCTATCATAAACATCCTGATCGAAGTACATGCCTACTCCTAAAAATTCGGCGATGGCTTTTTTGGTAATATCATCTTTCGTTGCCCCCAGTCCTCCGGTAAGCAATATCACATCCGCATCTTTTATGGATGTTCGGATATTTCCGGTGATGGCTTCCAATTCGTCACCTACGGTTTTGATTGCAGTAACACGGAAGCCGGACAAGTTAAGCTGTTGCCCCATCCAAGCGGAATTGGTATCTACTATCTGTCCGATGAGGATTTCATCACCTATGGTTATGATGTGTATATTCATATGGAAAACAGAATAACTATTGGTTTGTTTTTTTCCAAAACGGGATGATTGAACTCCGTTCTGTTTTACCGTATTTGACTATTAATTGTTTTTTCCCATCAGGAATTGAATCCAAATCCACATACGTAAAAAAACTTTTTTCTCCCGTATGTGGGAAAAGTCGGAATTCGAATTCTGTTTTCAAGCGAACAGAATCCACTCCTACCCAGACATGTTCGTCAATGCATTCCAAGAGATAGGGAAAATTGATTGTACTCCTCGAATCGGGTACATAGATACGGCTACTATCGCTACATATTTTTTCATATTCCCTAGCATCCGGAGAATACATGAGGTAAAGTGCCATTGCATTTTTTTCTATAAAATCCGATTCGATCCTTACGTTCCTCCAAGCCATATTGATTACATCTTCCGATGATTCCATATTCACTTCTGAAATATAATACCCATTCTTCATCCACCCGAATTCGGCTTTTAATTTCCTATAATTGGCTCCGTTCGCTTTGGGAAAAGCCTTATCACTTTCCAAGAAAGAAGAATCAAAAAATGTAGTGGAACATATAAAAAGAATAATATAAAGCGGTGCGAACCTTACGAATTTCCGACCGGTAGGATTATCTAAGAAATTATATAAGATGGGGCGTATCCAACGAGCCAGGGTTATAAAACCTAAAAAACGATACAAGGGGTAATAAATAACATCAAAACCTTTTATTTTTTTTAAAACCCCGCTTGTTACAAAATCAACGAAAAAAAGGAGGGATATCATCGCCAATATCCCGGAAACAACTATTTCATATATTCCCAAAAAAAGAGCGGTTCCTCCTGATGGATTAAATGAAAAATGAGTACCGATGGTAAAAGAACCTGTCAATATCACCAAAGGAATAACAACCCCCAATAAAAAACAGAAAAACATCCAGATAAAAAAGCTATACACATAGTACATCAACAGATAGGTATAAGCAAATATCAAGCTGGAAATTTTTTCCAAGCTATCAATATACTCATCATATTTTCCTGAAAGCCTATACTGTAAAAACGCATCGAATTTTTTTGAATAGCCCAGACTCCCGACATTGATATCTTCCGATACATATCTGAGGCCTATCGAACCAATCCATAATCCTCTTAGAAATACATGAAAAACCAGATTCACCTTAAAAAGAAGAATGGACTGATTCAAAATCTGAAAAAGAAATAATAGCAGAAATTTGAAAAGGAAATTCCGAATATCCAAAGACGTACTCATATAGGTTTCCAAATCACCTATACCCTTCTGTGCTTGAAACAACAAGAATAAACTGAAACCCGAAATAATCAATTCCAGGTTCCAACTATTCTGCTGAAGGTTTTCCAACCAAACCTTGAAGTTGTCTTTTTTAGATTCCATTGGTCATCTTTTATTTCACTACCCTTACCTTCATTTTCACATCATTAACAGGTCTGTCTCCGGGCTTGGTTTCCACCTTTACTATTTTTTCCACGACGTCCATACCCTCCACTACTTCACCGAAAACGGTATAGGCCATATCCAATTGTGGCGTCCCTCCGACTTCCGCATATAATGCTTTCTGCTCAGGTGTATATGTAAACTTTTTTGACGTTTCATAACGGGATAATTCCGCCGCATTTATAGGTCCCTTTCCCGTCACTATATAAAATTGAGAACCGGAAGATCTCTTTTCCGGATTATTATTTCTCGCAGCCGCCAGCGTTCCCTTAAAATGAGGGAATCCTATTTCCGCCTCGATGGTATATCCCGGCCCGCCGGAACCCAAACGGACATCCGGCCCTGCATTTTTGGAATCGGGATCTCCTCCTTGGACCATGAACCCGTCAATAATCCTATGAAAAAGCAAACCATCATAAAATCCTGATTTGGCCAATTTCAAAAAATTCTCCTTGTGCTGGGGTGTTTCATCATAAAGCATCACTTTTATTTCTCCGAAATCCGTTTCTATAATGGCATCCACATCAGAACCTGAACCACCGCCACAAGCCATGAAAAACAAAGTGCATAATCCTATCGACAAAAACAAAAATCCTTTTTTCATATATCAAAAATTATATTTATTCTGCAAAATATTCTATTATTTTTTCCTGTAATAATCTACCTTGGTTTTTCACGCCTTCTATATCTATCTGTTGCACTTGCTTAAAGTGCGGCCAACCATCTTCGTCCCTTCCCACAAATTCATAATAACCATCCTGGCTCAATAAAGTACAAACCGCCACATGCATTAAATCCTGCTTTTCCTCTTTTTCGAAACTATCCCTTATAACACCGGTTTCCTGAATACCGATTAAATAAAGAATCGAATTCAAACTAGGCAATTCATCCTTACCCATTGCAGCCTTAATCTTATGTTTCACCTCCAACCATTTAAAATCGAATTCCCAGTCTTCCATTTATTTATCATTAATTACAGCAATACATTTCAACTCGATACATATTTGAGTAGGAAGCGAAGTAATCCCCAATGTTGTACGGCAGGGCTGAACATCTTTGAAATATTCTGCATAAACCCGATTATAGGTGTGGAAATCCCTTTGCATATTCGTTAGGAAAACGGTTACATCCACCAAATCCTCCCACTTCGATCCGGATGCTTCCAAAATCGTTTTTACATTTTTAAAAACCTGATGGCACTGTTGCTCGAAATCGAAGGAAAGATAATTCCCGGAAGCACTCAATTCCGTACCCGGGGTCTTATCCGTCTCAGGAATTCTCGGTCCCACTCCGGAAAGGAACAAAAGGTTTCCAACTCTTCTTGCATGAGGATATGCTCCAACAGGTTTCGGTGCGGCATCCGCTTTGATTTTATCTTGATTTTTCATTTTTTTTTATTCTTTTCATATGATATCCAAATCATATTTCGACAATAAACCTCCTAAAGATTTTTTAGAAAACCTAGTCTTTTTCATCAAATTATTTTCGGGATTGATGGAAAACCCTATTGCAGAACTAAAATCCGTTTTTTCCAAATTACAATTTTCAAAAACGGCATTTTCCAAATTGCATTTCTGAAAACAAACCGTTGTCAAATCCGAAGCATAAAAAACGGTTTCCATCAAACTGCAATTTTTAAAAACCGTTGATTGCATTTTCAACTTATCAAAAGAACTAAAATCCAATTGGCAATTTTCAAAATTGAATTCCAGAAATAAATCATGGCAATTTCCAAAAGACAATCCCAACATTTTACAATCCAGAAAAATTATTTTCCGGAATGCGGTTTTTTCTATGGTGACATTACTTAAATCACAAGAAGAAAATTCACAATCAATAAAATGCAGATCGGAAAAATCCATTCCTGAAAAATCACAATGATTGAATGTACAATTTTCAAAATCCGATTTCGGAAATCCTCCTATTGTAAAATCCTCTTCGGAAAACACTTCATCCACAATGAATTTTTTCTCCATTTCGGAATAGGATTATTTTTTCCTTTCGGTAACGAAAATCACTAATTGCTCCAATGAATCCCTAGCCGGACAATCCGGCATTGTCTTTAGTATTTCGAAAGCTTCCTCTCTAAAATTCATCATGACTTTATGAGCATATTCCAATCCCCCACTCTTCCTTACAAAATCAATTACCTCTGCGACTTTTTCAGGTTTATCATTATACCTTTTAATCGTATTGATGATTTTATTTTTTTCGGATTTAGACGCATTTTCCAAAGCGTAAATCAACGGCAACGTCAATTTCTTTTCCTTGATATCGATCCCTAGGGGTTTGCCCACATCATCCGTTCCGAAATCGAAAAGATCATCCCTAATCTGAAATGCCATTCCGATTTTCTCTCCGAACAATCTCATCTTTTCTACCCATTCCTCATTATCCGTAGCCGATGCAGTTCCCACACTACAAGCTGCGGAAATCAAGGAAGCCGTTTTTGCCTTGATGATTTCATAATATATTTCCTCCTTGATATCCAATCGGCGGGCCTTTTCCAATTGAAGCATTTCGCCTTCACTCATTGCTTTTACTGCACGAGACAACAACTGGAGTGCCTGATATTCATTATTATCCAAAGCGAGCAACAGTCCTCTGGACAAGAGGTAGTCTCCCACCAAAACCGCTATTTTTTTCTGCCATAGAGCATTGATACTGAAAACCCCTCTTCTTTCTACCGATTCATCCACAACATCATCATGTACCAATGTTGCCGTATGGAGCATTTCAACCAAGGAGGCCGCATTATAACTTGATTCATTGACTTCACCGACCAACTTGGCACAGAGAAAGACAAACATAGGACGTACCTGTTTGCCTTTTCGCTTCACTATATAGCCCGTCACCTTATCCAATAAGGCTACCCGACTTTTCATCGCATCCTTGAAGCGTTCATCGAAAATCTTCAACTCATTTTCGATGGGGCCTTTGATACTACTCAATGATTTGACCATGAATCAGTATGTTTGTATGGATATTGATTAGGATATGGAATTCCTGAATCAACACCCATTTTATTATTCGTTCAAAACAATTGAATTATGAACATCCGCAAAGATATAAAGGTTGAAGGAAAACATGGCCGTCCGGTCACAATAGATAGCTATCATATCAAAAGCAATGAACGATTACCCCTTATCATCCTCGCCCACGGCTTCAAAGGATTCAAGGATTGGGGACATTGGGAACTTATTGCCAAGTCATTTGCCACGGCAGGTTTTTTCTTCGTTAAGTTCAATTTCTCATACAACGGAACGACTACCGATGCTCCTACCGAATTCGGTGATTTGGAAGCATTCGGACAGAACAATTACACCAAGGAGCTTTCCGATATCGATACTGTTTTGGAATGGTTATACACCAATAATGACGGCCAATGTGACTTGGACAATGTGAGTCTTATCGGACACAGCAGGGGCGGTGGGGTATCCATTATCAAAGCAGGGAACGATCAACGCATCCACCAATTAATCACATGGGCATCCGTTGAAAAATTGGGTTTTGCCTCGTACCACCCCGCGATGCTAAAGGAATGGAAGGAAAAAGGCGTTTGGTATATCCTGAACGGAAGGACGAAACAACAAATGCCACTTTATTACCAATTACATGAAGATGTTCTCACGAACAAGGATTTCCTGGATGTGGAAAAGACAAGCAGGGATTTCGAAAAGCCCTGGCTGTTGATTCATGGAAGAGAAGACAAGGCCGTTTCCTTAGATGCTGCCCATGCCTTAAAAAAATGGAATCCTTCCATTCGAATGGAAATTATCGAGGGAGCCAATCATGTTTTTGGTGGCAGACATCCCTATATATCAGATGAATTACCCGAACATTCCCGACAATTGGTTGCCTTAACTATTGATTTTTTACGAAAAAAATGAGATTTAGCGTATTTTCGCAGCACTTTCAATTAAAAAATTCAGATATGAACAAACTAATATCTTTAATCCTAACCCAATTCCTAGCCATTTCCCTTATCTCGGCTCAAGGAACAGAACAAATCCATAAATGTGGTTTCGACCACGCAGTACGGTTGATGGAGGAAGCCCATCCGGGCTATCAGCAGGCTGTCAACAGGGCTTTCCAAACAGCTAAGAACCATGTTTCCCATACAAGGAATGACATATACAAAATCAATGTCGTTGTCCATGTCGTATATAAAACACCTGAAGAAAATGTATCTGACCAAAGGATCGAAGCTGTCATCGCTCGTCTGAATGAAGATTTCAGAAGGACGAATGCAAATGCAGCAGATCTCAGATCGGAATTTGATGATATTGTAGGTGATCCTCTGATCGAATTCGAACTGTCACATATTGAAAGGGTGGAAACAACTGCTACTTTTGAGTTGGATATATTTGGTGGTGGAGCATTACCGGATAATGTAAAACAAACTGCCCAAGGAGGCAGTGATGCATGGGATACTTCCGAATATATGAATATTTGGGTATGTAAATTGGAAGGTGCCGGATTATTGGGCTATGCCTATCCTCCTTCCTGTGCACCTAATTGGCCGGCGGGTTCTACTGCTCCCTCTCCCGAATTGGATGGAGTCGTTATTCATGTTGATGCTTTTGATGTAGGAACCATTTATACGATACCTGCAGATACCATTATAATTCCCCCTCCTTTGAACATCCTTCTGGGAGATACGGTTTTTACTCCTCCAACACCAGTAAACATAGAAGGAAGGACTCCATCTCATGAAATCGGTCATTATTTAGGCCTAAGACATATATGGGGTGATGGACAATCTGCACAATTAGGAACTCCCGACTGTGTGGCAGATGATGGTATCTCTGACACACCCAACCAAGGACTACCTTCGAATTTCATGTGTGATGCCACTGCCAATACCTGTAATGACGGAGCAGGTGATAAAAAAGACATGTGGGAAAACTACATGGATTATGCCGATGAATTATGTATGAGTTCTTTCACAATGGGACAGATTGATGTCATGAGGGGTTCTTTGGAAACCTGCCGTACAGGCATCTATACGGTCGTTGTGAATACCGGAACGGAGGAATCTCAAGCTCTAGCTCAAAGCATCAGCATCCAACCAAATCCAACTACGGGAATCATCAACCTAGGTATCGAATTCGAAGATAATGATGAATATCAAATCACCGTAAGGGATGTTATCGGAAGACAGGTCAAAGGTATCGAAACGGCTAGAGGTTCTAGCAATCAGACTATTGACTTGACCGATCAGGCCAATGGTGTTTTCTTTGTAGAAATCATCAAGAATGGAGTGAAGACGGCCAAGAAAATTGTATTGGCGAAATAATCCGATTCTTTTTCATTTATTGAAAAGCCCTGATTCCGATATAAGGAATCAGGGCTTTTACTTTTGGAAAAGGAAGTTACTCTCCCACTCCACAAACCAGGGCATCGGAAACTTTTATCAATTCTTCCGGCGGCAAACCCAGTAGCAGTCCCCTTGTTCCTGCATTGATGTAAATGAGGGGAAATGATTCAGCAGTTTTATCCAATAAGACGGGATATTTTTTTTTCATCCCTATGGGTGAACACCCTCCCCGTATATAACCGGTATTTTTTTCCAATTCCTTTATGGGCATTAGATGGATTTTTTTATTTCCACTAAGTCGGGCAGCGGCTTTCATATTCAGGGAGCGATTTCCTGCAACGACAGCTACCAAGACTCCGTTGCGGTCTCCTTTCAATACCAGCGTTTTGAAAACAGTTTCTAATTCGAGGCCATTTTCACGGGCAATGAAGCCTACATCCAAATTTTCAGCATCATAGGTATAGGGAACGGTTTCGTATTTTATTTTAGCCCGATCCAATATCCGCATGGCATTGGTTTTTTTCATTTTACCCGTTCTCTATATATAAAAAAGAAAAACCCAAGCATCAAGGTGTTTATGGACCCTTAAAGACATGAATGAGGTTGCCATCACGGTTCAGTAATCCCCTTGTCCCTTGCGGGAACCGGACAAGTCAACGGTTGAGGCCCGCCCTACCCGATCTGAAACTCCCCCAATATTAATAGTGTTGGACCAA
>JAHDFN010000118.1 GCA_020628145.1 Saprospiraceae bacterium
TCAACATTCACCGTAAACGCAGCAGGTACTTACACCGTAACCGTCACCGACGACGACAACGGATGTACGGCCACTACGGAAGTGACCATAACTGAAAATACTATAATTCCTACGGCGAATATTGTTACTGTTTTAGGTACTGAATTTAATTGTTCTATTAATCAAATCAATCTAAACGCCAGTAGCTCTATTACCACTAATGGAAATATTGCTTACGAATGGTCTTCCGACAGTAATGCAAATCTTGGTAATACACCATCTATAAATGCTACAATTGCAGAAACATACACTGTATTGATTACTGATTTAGACAATGGTTGCACCTCTACTTCCAATATGGTTTTGACACAATCACCAGACATTCCAGTACTTACTTTATCTGCAACAGATACTATTTTAACATGTGTAATTACTGATATCACTTTAACTGCTACAGGTAGCGGAGGTACGGGAACCCTTGATTATTTATGGAGTGACAATGTGACTACTAGTACTACTTTTAATGTCAATACTCCCGGTGTATATTCTGTGTCGGTAACAGATGATGTAGGATGTGAAGTTATCCGAACGATAACTATTCCACAGAATATAACTAATCCAACACCTGACATATCAGCTCCAACAATAACTCTGAATTGTAATACTCCAAGTATTGATTTGAATGCAGGGAATTCTATTACTACAGATTCCGATGCCAGTTATCAATGGGGGAATTCGACCGGCATTTTAGGAACCGATGTTATCCAAACTATTACAACTCCAGATACCTATACTGTTACTGTTACAGATAATGTCAATGGTTGTACAGCAGAAGTTCCAATTGTGATAAGTATTGATACCATTACACCTATGGCAAATATCATACCTACAGCACCTGAGTTGAATTGTTTGATTACAAGCATAGAATTAAATGGCTCATCATCAATGACAACAAATGGTAATACAGGTTACGAATGGTTTGAAGGCACAACGAGTTTAGGTACAACCCCCACCTTGACTGTTAGTACTCCAGGTACTTACACTCTTTCCATTACCGACAATGATAATGGTTGTGTTGATGATGCTACGATTGTAATTACCGAAGATACTAATTTGCCTTCGGCAAATATTATACCGACTACAACGACTTTGGATTGTGATAGTACCGATATTGATCTGAATGCAAGTACTTCAACAACGAATAGTGGAAACATTACTTATCTGTGGTCATCCGATTCAAATCCTAATATTGGAACAAATGCAATTCAAAATGTAACTGCTCCGGGGACTTATACCGTACTCATAACAGATCCGGATAATAGTTGCTCAAGTACCAATTCCATAACTATTGATCAAAATACTACCCAGCCTACGGCCGTCATAGTGGAAAGCGGCAGTGAATTCAATTGCGTTGTAACGGATATTAATTTGAATGCCAACACATCCATTACCACTGGAGGAAATGTGAGTTATGAATGGTCAGATGCTTCAGGTAGTATTGGAAACACAGCTAACATCAATGTTACAAATGCAGGAACTTACACTGTTCTGGTCACTGATAACGATAACGGATGTACAGATACCGAAACCGTAACATTGACACAAAATCCAAATGTACCTGCCGCAACCATTATCTCTTCAATACAGGAACAGGAATTGACCTGTACTATTACCAGCATTACATTATCTACTAATGTAACAGGGGGCACAGGCACATTGACATACCTATGGAGTGATAATGTTACAACAACTCCTTCATTGACCATAAATTCTCCCGGTCAGTATGAAGTCACCGTTACGGATGCATTAGGCTGTGAAAGTATTGATATCATCAATATCACATTAAATGATACGCCTCCTCTTGCCGTATTGGATTTATCCGCGGATACCATAGATTGTAATAATCCTACAATTACATTGGATGCATTCACTAATTCAACGAGTCAAGGTACATTGACATACATTTGGAGTGATACCGGCTTTGGCAATAATGCTACGCCGACAACATCTACAGGCGGTACCTATACAGTTACCATTACCGATACAAATGGATGTACCGATACTGCCAGTCAAACCATTGTTGAATTAGGGCCTGTTCAAATTTCCTTGAATTCCTCCAATGATATTACCTGTAATGGAGAAACGGACGGTGCAATTCAAATTACTGCCAGTGGAGGAGATGGCAATTATACTTATGATTGGAGTGGTGCCGCTGCCGGTTCAAATTCTCCATCTGTTACGGACTTACCGGCCGGCACTTATGCATTGACAGTAACCGATGGTAGAAACTGTTCAACTATTGCCAATTATACCATCAATGAACCAGCACCGTTGAATCTGACCCTACAAGGTTCGGCTAATGCCAATTGTACTGCTTGTGACGGCTCGGCTCTTGTCAATGCAACCGGTGGAACAGGTAATTATACCTATTTATGGTCTAATCAGAATACGAGTAATACTCCTATTGACTTATGTTCAGGTTCTAATACCGTTACTGTTACAGATAGCAACGGGTGTACAGCAGCAGATTTGGAAATCACAATTGGAGAAGATAATAATCTCACGCTTTCCACTACAAGCACCGATGCCAGTTGTTTCAATGGATGTGATGGTCAGGCTACGGTAATTCCGGCAGGAGGCCCTACTCCATTCACCTATCAATGGGATGCAGCCGCAGATAATCAGACCACTGATGTTGCCACGGGATTATGTGCCGGTTCTTATAATGTTAGTGTTATTGATGGATACGGATGTATTCAAGAAACATCCGTTACGATAGGACAACCTACACAGTTGTCTATGGTTCTGAGTTCAGAAGATGCAAGATGTTTCGGAGAAGAAAACGGTTCGATTTCTGTTGAATCCGCTTCTGGTGGATTCCCTCCATATCTATACTCGGATGATGGATTCATATATGGACCCGATACAATTTTCCAGGGTGTACCCGGAGGGTCACAGACCGTTTACATTCAGGATTCCAACGGATGTATAGATTCTATGGATGTATTTGTCAATCAACCTGAAGAATTATTGGTAACCGCATTCCCTCTGGATACCTTGATAGATTTGGGAGAATCTGTTACGCTAACAGCATTTCCTAACCAAGCCAATACCATTGTGGTCTGGTCGCCGACTGATTCATTAAGTTGTGATACTTGTCAAATTAATTTGGCGACACCTACTTCAACGACACTATATACTGCTACGGTTACCGATACTGTAAATGGCTGTTTCACTTCTGTTGACTTATTAATCAGATTGAATGTTGAACAGAATGTGTATATCCCTAATGCCTTCTCTCCTAACAATGACGGCTTTAATGATTTCGTTACTGTTTATGGAGATGAAACCAGTGTAGTCAATGTAAAAAGCTTTAGAGTATTTGATAGATGGGGTGAAATGATGTTTGAAAATACCAACTTCCCGGTTAACGATCCTTTATCAGGATGGGATGGTAAGTTCAGGGGTAAATTCATGAACCCTGCTGTGTTTGTTTATTATGCCGAAGTTGAGTTCATTAATGGACGAACGCAGTTATTTAAGGGAGACATAACACTATTGAAATAGATCAATTGTCGAATAAGTTATTTATGCCGGATTCCTAGTTAGGAATCCGGCAAATTTATTAAGCGGAGCAAAGTATTCAATGATATTAATTACGGGTGCAGCGGGATTTATCGGAAGTTGTATGCTAGGTTTTCTAAATCAACAAGGAATAGAAAAAATAATTATTTCAGATGATTTCACCTCTGCTACAAAACAAAAAAATTGGAGGGAAAAAGGTTTTCAAAAAAAAATCAATAGAAATTCCCTATTTGAATACTTGGGAGGAAATGATGTTTCAATAGATGCCGTTTTGCATTTAGGTGCAAGAACAGATACTACAGAATTCGACACTGAGATATTCGACAGGTTAAATCTGAATTATTCCCAAAAACTTTGGAAATATTGTGTCAAAAAAAATATTCCATTTATTTATGCATCTAGTGCCGCTACTTATGGTTCGGGGAATTTAGGTTTTGACGATTCTCATGACATCATTAAACACCTAAAACCATTAAATCCGTATGGCAAATCAAAAAATGATTTTGACTTATGGGTTTTACGGCAAAAGGAAAAACCGGCTAATTGGTACGGGTTCAAATTCTTCAATGTATATGGCCCCAATGAATATCATAAAGGAAGGATGGCTTCAGTTATTTTCCACACCTATAATCAAATTCAGGGATCGGGAAAAATGAAATTATTCAAGTCCCACAAAAAAGAATTTCAAAACGGCGAGCAAAGTCGTGATTTTATTTATGTAAAAGATTTGGTTAAAACATTATATTATTTCTTAGTCCATACTCCCCAAAACGGCATTTATAATCTTGGCACAGGAAATGCACGTTCTTTTTTAGATTTAGCTACTTCGGTTTTTCACGCATTGGAATTAAAACCGAACATCGAATTCATAGATACGCCTAAAGATATTAGGAATAACTATCAATATTTCACTCAAGCAAAAATCGACAAACTTCAACAACAAATAAAAAATGTATCATCTTTCCACACATTAGAAAACGGGATTAATGATTACGTTAAAAATTATTTAACTTCCGATAGGATTTATTAATCCAGGAATTAATTATTTATATCATGAGTAGTGCTTTAAAAAATCTATCAGAATATGACGAGGGCAACATACCATCTACGGAAGGAATGAAATTCGGCATTATTGTTTCTGATTGGAATAAAAAAATAACCCACGAACTGTATAAGGGTTGTCATGACACATTAATTAAACATGGTAGCAAGGGGGAGAACATCCATACCATCCAAGTCCCGGGAACATTCGAACTACCTGCCGGGGCAAAGATATTATCCAAAAAGGAAATTCCGGATGCTGTCATTTGCATAGGATGTGTCATAAAGGGAGAAACTTCCCACAACGAATACATCAACCAATCCGTAGCACAAGGATTAATCAACCTGAGCATTATGACCGGCATCCCTCATATATTTGGCGTTTTAACACCGAATGACGAGCAACAAGCACTTGATCGTTCAGGTGGAAAATACGGAAACAAAGGAGTGGAAGCCGCAGTAACCGCTATCCGTATGGCACATTTGGAAAAATCATTAAATAAGAAAAAAAAATCCATCGGATTTTAAAATTAAAGGAATGAGCCTTCAGAACGAAATCATAAAATTCGTTATTAAGTACCGTCGAAAAGCGATGGAAAAAAACGAATTCGACATTCTGGAAGTCCGAAGGACAATGGATGATTTATTTAGTAAAACATTCATTACTCCCTGGACTGTATCCGTCAATGAAATCACATTGAGGGGTATCGAAGCAGAAATAATAACCCCTGAAAAATTACTACGAGATGATGCCATCATTATGTATGTTCATGGTGGAGGTTATTTCATGGGCAACATCAATACACACAGACCACTAGCCGGGTGGATTGTTCACGAATCCGGAATTCCTGCCTGTATTTTCAATTATCGTTTGGCTCCCGAAAATCCTTTCCCTGCCGGCAGGGATGATATCATTAAGATATATACGGAATTATTAGAGGAATATCCAACAGAAAGAATTGCCTTGGTCGGAGATTCTGCCGGAGGAGGATTAATCATGCAGGCCATGATGGCGATGAAAAAAATGGAAATCCCCCTACCCTGCTGTGCCTGTTTATTATCTCCTTTTTTGGATTTGACTTGTAATTCCGAAAGTGTGAAAAAAAATGCAGAAGTCGATCCATTCATCATTCCCAAATTTATCCGAGCTATCATTCCCCATTATGTAAAACCACCCTATTCCCCAGATCACCCCGATGTCAATCCTTTATATGCAGACCTGAGTGGACTACCTGATTTATTAGTCCATGTGGGAAGTATAGAAGTACTATTAGATGATTCCAAAAATCTAGCGGCAAGAGCCGAGGCTTATGGCGTAAATTGTAATTTAAAAGTCTATCAGGGCCTTCCACATGTATGGCATTACAACAGACAATTTTTCATGCCTGAATCTCAAACAGCCTTACAGGAAATCGGAAATTATCTGAGGGAAAAAATACCTTCGATGGAAAATACACTTTCCCAATACGATGCAGAATAAAATTATTGTTACGAACGACGGAAGCCATTCCATTCTTTCGGAGAAATTCGGTGTGGGATACCATTCCATCCACGGAGCTATTCAGGAAACCTATCATGTTTTCATCGATGCAGGATTAAAACACATTAAATCTGAAAATAAAAAATTAAATATTCTGGAAATCGGTTGGGGAACCGGATTGAATTCTCTGGTTACCTGGTTGGAATCTGCCAATATCAAGAATCCAATCCATTATACAACTTATGAAGCATTCCCAATTGACTTGGAAAAAATACTACAATTGAATTATTCCGAGAAATTGAATGCCGAAGATCGACTAGAAAAATTACATCTTATTTCCTGGAATGAACCACATGAATTATCGCCCGATTTCATTTTTGAAAAAAGATTGGAAAAATTCCAAACCATCAGCGATAAAGAAGTATATGATTTGATTTACTTCGATGCCTTTGCCCCTAATGCCCAACCTGAATTCTGGCAAGAGGAATTCCTTTGTCAAATGTACGATTCCCTAAAGCATAATGGTATTTTAGTTACCTATTGTGCCAAAGGGTCATTCAAAAGAGCATTGAAAGCTGTCGGTTTCCAAGTAGAAAAATTACCCGGTCCTCCGGGCAAAAGGGAAATGACCCGGGCAGCAAAGGTTTCCTAATCTCCTAGTCGGTTTTGACCTTGTTCTTAATAATTCTATATTGCACACATATTCATCAAATTCTTCATAACAGATGAAAAAACTGGCTTTACATTGGCAAATCCTGATCGGAATGGCCGCAGGTATCGGATTCGGGTTGTTGATGACCCAATTTTCCTGGGGTACCCAATTCGTCAAGGATTGGATAGCTCCATTTGGTACTATTTTCGTCAAGTTACTGAAGATGATAGCGATTCCTCTGATATTCGCTTCACTGATTAAAGGTATTGCCGATTTACAAGACATTTCCAAATTTTCAAAAATAGGAGGAAGGACTATCCTGATGTATATCGTTACCACGTTGATAGCAATTATCATTGGATTAACACTGGTAAATATTGTAAAACCAGGTAGTGGCATTTCTCCGGAAACCATTCAGACGCTAACAGAAAATTATGCCCAGGATTCAGGTGTAACAAAAAAATTGGCCACTGCACAAAGTCAGAAATCAACCGGGCCTTTACAATTCCTTGTGGACACTGTTCCGGATAATATATTCAAGGCTGCCGGTAACAACGGGTCCATGCTCCAGGTCATTTTCTTTGCCATTTTATTTGGAATAGGTTTATTGCTCATCGATAAGAAAAAAGCACAACCCGTCAAGGATGTCATAGATGGTATCAACGATGTGGTTTTGAAAATAGTTGACCTCATCATGTTGATTGCTCCATATGCTGTTTTTGCTCTTTTGGCCAAAGTCATCGTTACTACCGCAGATCCGGATTTGTTAAAATCGTTATTGGCTTATGCATTAACTGTAGTGACAGGACTCATTTTAATGTTAGGAGTCTATTGTCTTTTCATTTCGCTTTATGCGAAAAAAAATCCGATTTGGTTTCTACGGCAAATCAGTCCGGCACAATTACTGGCCTTTTCTACCAGTTCGAGTGCCGCCACCCTGCCGGTTACGATGGAACGTGTAACAGAACATGTCGGGGTCGATAAGGAAGTCGGAAGTTTCGTACTTCCTGTTGGAGCTACGATCAATATGGATGGAACGAGTCTGTATCAGGCTGTTGCTGCTGTTTTCATTGCCACTGCCCTACATCACGATTTAACATTTGCGGATCAACTCACGATTGTCCTTACAGCGTTATTGGCATCCATCGGTTCTGCGGCAGTACCCGGAGCCGGTATGGTTATGTTGGTCATCGTACTGGAATCCATTGGGTTTCCCGCAGATAAATTAGCCGTCGGATTGGCTTTGATTTTTGCAGTCGATAGGCCATTGGATATGTGCCGAACAGTTATCAATGTCACAGGAGATGCCACGGTCTCTACCGTCATTGCCAAATCAGTAGGTAAATTGGGAGAGCCGAATATAAAGAATTGGGATGACCATTTTGATGAAAATATTATCAGCACGTAGAATAAATATTATTACGAATTAATAACCTTTAATTTTTTAAATCATGAGTGAATTACTCGGTATCGGGTCTCGTGTAAAACACCCGGCATTCGGAGACGGTGTAATCGTAAAAGTCAATGTAGCGGCCTATCAGGTCAGTTTTCTCACCTATGGAATGAAAGACGTAGGTAAAACCTATGATAAATGGGAAGTTATTGAAAAAGTCAATCCTGAAGGAGGTGTCACTTTTAATGATGCAGAAAAAGCATTATTGAAAATATTAAAGACTTATAACGGAGTAGAAGAGAAGGTAGATCTTGGCAGCAAATGGGTTGGTGGTAAAATGTTGCTTCAACCACAAGATGAGGAATTGAAAGCCAAGGAAATCCCGATTGAACAGTTCTTCCATAAAATAGTAATGGTCAGGGATCGGTTGCGAGTGATGGAACAACGCATTAATAGTAGCAGCCTCAATGATGAAGAAAAAGTCAATCTACAACAATACATCACACGGATTTATGGTAGTCTGACAACATTCAATGTATTGTTCAAAAATAAGGATGACCAATTCAAAGGAGATTCGTCCAAATAACCGGAATACCTTCGATAACAATTTCCAAAAAATATGAATCCCAACAGAAGGGACATATTTCAATTTCCAAAGAATCAATAACGAATTCAACCGATGAATTATAGGAACCTTATTTACTTCACCTTCCTGTGTATTTTATGCATAGGTATAACATCATGTATTAAAGTGCCGGATCAATTCCAAGGAATCCCTCCCGGAAAATGGAGGGCGTCACTCCGTCTGGATGACATCAGAAGACCCTTGAATAAAAAGGCAGAACCTCTGCCGGATGAACAATTGAAGTTTGACGAGGTAATACAGGGAGAACTTCCGTTCACATTCGATGTCGTTTATGATACCCCGGAAAGTTTCCATCTCGTCATCAACAATGGAGCGGAAAATATAGAGGTCAGGGAGATCCAATATGGAAGGGATATCGCCAATGGTCATGATACACTCCATATCGACTTCCCCCATTACGACTCATATATCGAAGCTATTTTCGAAGAAGATGTCATTGAGGGAAAATGGGTGGTTGAAACAAGAAAGGATTATTTCATTCCCTTTTTGGCCAGACATGGGCAAGGACATCGTTTTACGACCCTCAACAAAACACCGGTCATGGATGTCTCCGGAAATTGGGAAGTCACTTTCGATATCGATACAGATGCTCCATATAAGGCCATTGGCGAATTCAAACAAAACGGAAACACCCTTACGGGAACTTTCAGGACTGAAACGGGTGATTATCGTTTTTTGGATGGTACGATACAGGATAATAAGATTTATCTTTCCTGCTTCGACGGCTCCCATGCCTTCTTATTCGAAGCCAAAATATTAGAAGACAAATCGATGATTGGCTCTTTTAGAAGTGGCACACATTATACTTCTACCTGGTCAGCCAAAAAGAATGCTGATTTTAAACTCGGAGATCCCGACAAATTGACATTCCTAAAAAAAGGTTACGATAAGGTTTCTTTTTCTTTTCCCAATACCGAAGGAAAATACATCACTCCGGCAGATGATGCCTATAAAGGAAAGTTTAAAATCATACAGATTTTGGGGACTTGGTGTCCCAACTGTGCGGATGAAACGGATTTCCTAACGAAATACCTCAAAAAACACCCTCACGATAATCTTGAAATCATTGGCCTGGCATTCGAAAAACATAAGGAGCAGGATAAGGCTTTTGCCGCCATCAATACTTTCAAAAAAAGATTCGATGTTCCTTACGAAGTGCTTTGGGCCGGTTCATATAAAAAGAACGAAGCCGCCGAAAAACTGTCCATGCTCAACCATATCCTTTCCTATCCCACCATGATATTTCTGGATGGGGACAATAAGGTTTTGAGGATACATACCGGTTTTTCGGGGCCGGCAACTTCGACCTTTGGGAAATTCGAGGAAGATTTCCATGAATTCATCCAAAAGATGCTGAATGATTAGTATCTTGGATAAGCTAATGAACATATATTTTATTTCTAAAACGAATTGATCAGATGAATGCCTTCCTTGTTTACTGCAAAGAAAATCAGAATGTAGCCGATAATCTAAGAGCCAATCTGCAAAAAGTAGGCATTGAAATAATACCGGACACGCGAGATTTGGATTTGAGAATGGAAGAGTACCAGCTCTTAAGTTCCAAACCCAATGCTTCCATCATTATCATGATAAGTGATAATTTCCTCAAGGATAAGGCATGTATGTTCGAGGTCTTGAATTTCCTTCAGAATCCAAGTCTGAAAAATCGGGTCTTTCCGATTATTACAGATGGGAAGAAAGTCAATGCACTAGGAGGGGTGGATTATGAGGCTACACAATTCGAGCGGGTCAGTAATGTAATCCACTATATGAATTTCTGGCAGGATCAATATTTGGAAATGAGGAAAAAGAAAAGGGATTCTGATTTCATAAATGAGGAAGCCTTTAACAGGGAGTTGCAATTGGTCAGAAACATATCTTCCGAAATCGGCGAATTCCTACGCTTATTAAGAAGTGCGGATTATTATCATTATAAACTTCTCCATAAAAACAAATTCGAAGCTTTGTTCAGAAAAGCAGGATGGAACAACCTGTATGCCGCATTTCGTGATCACGAAATGATTTCCTTGGAAAGTGATACCAAATCAGATATTAATATCGCAGCTATTCCCGGCATGAATTTATTAAACAAGGTTACAGGTGTAGTAGAAAAACAACCTGAATCAATTATCAAAGATTCCATTTTCGAACAGCAAGAAAAAATAGACACACCGGAAAATGGAAATAAAGTTGAAACAGTAAAAGATATCATTGAAAATAATTTTTCAGCGATTAAAGAAGAAGCCGAAATGAAATCCGATTCGGTCATCAATGAAATTGTAGAGAAAAAATTCATTGAAGAAAAACCGATTGAAGAAACTATTGAAACCCTAGAAGAAATATCGGTTGAAGAAATAATCCATGAAAAAGAAGGTATTGTTTCAGTTTCAGAAAATACCGAAGAAGAAAATATCCTCGAAAATACCGAAAATCCGATTACAGAAAAATTGGAAGAAATAGAAATTGAGGATATTAAATTAGAAAAACCACCGGAAACCATAGAGGAAGATAAGAAAATTCAAGAAGAAAAAATTGAATTCGAAAAAGAAGGTTTAAGTTATCAGGATAAATCTTCTTATGAATTATTGGTTTCTCTTTTTGAAGACGACGGCATAGAAGAAAATCCTTCGTTGATTGATAAAAAGGATTTATTGGAATCCGAAGTCGTTGAAAAAAAGGAAGAAAAAATAGAAACGGCATTCGATGACTCTTTAAAAATGCCCCCTCCCATAGAAAAAACGATTGAAACCACAGAAGAAAATCCCATACGAAAGGTAGAGGAATTCATAGAACAAGAGGATTTAAATATAGAAGAATCCGAACCTTTAGAAACAATTTTCAATATTGCTGACGATGCCGAAGAAGAATGGGTTAGTAACGAAGAAATAAACATACTCAAAGAAGAAATCAAAAATGACAGAACACCTCACGATATAGAAGCAGCCAAAGCCCTTCTGGAAGAAGGAGACACCATCGGAGCCATGAAACTGTTAAAAGAAATCCTGGATATCCAACCCGACAATAATAAAGCACGGTATAATTATGCATTGATCCTTTCCGATCACATCAAGAATTTTGATGAAGCTAAAAAACACCTTCACCAAATTACCATTAATGATTCTTCCGATATAGAAACTTATCTGCGATTAGCAGAAATTTACGAATTACAGGAGGATTTCCATTCTGCCCAACTCTTTTATGAAAAGGCTATCGGAATCAATGATGAATATTCGGGGCTACATTACAAATTGGCAGAATTATTAAACACCCGTTTCAAAAGCAGGAAGAAAAAAGCGGCTAAACATTTCAAAAAGGCTTATGCCCAGGACGAAAACAATATAGATGCACTTTACCAATGGGCTTTAATCCAAAGTGAACACCAGGACAAACCGAAAAAAGCCCTTAAGAAATTACAACAGGTCATCAGTAAGGATTCGCAACATCCTTTTGCCAATTATGATTTAGCTATTCTTTATTATGAAATGAATAAACCTGAATTGGCCGCCAAGTATTATTACGATGCCTACCGAATTAATCCGGAATTAAAAACGGATAAAAATGATGATGCTTTTAACGTTGATGAATATTTATTCAAGAAAGAAAGTGAAATAGAATTTAAAGGCGAAGTGCTGGAAGAATTGGAAATCAACCCTGAATTATTACAAGAAGAAGTCGAAACATATCATATCGAAAATAAAATCACTTACGATGAAACTCCTGATTCCATTTTGGAAGAAAAAGTAATGGAACAATTGGAAAACGAATCGGATGAGGAAATTAAAATCAGTACGGAAATCGAAAATGGAATTGAAGAACAGGAATTCATTTTCATAAAAGACGTCATTGAGGAAGAGAAAGACGAAATGGTAGAGCTTGATAAAGAGAAAATAAATACCATTGAAGAAATTCTATCGGAAAAAGAAAATATCATAGAAGATACTGAAGAAGAAACCACCAAAGAAAACATATCTGACAAACAACTGACAGAACATATCGGAATAGGTTCTGCATTGGCAGGAGGAGGTTTTTTGCTCA
>JAHDFN010000119.1 GCA_020628145.1 Saprospiraceae bacterium
TCGTCCCGTAGCTTTGGCTGCGAAACTCAAAATCAGCTTCGACTTAGAAATCAAGAGATTACAATCGCTCTTACGAACCACTTTTTAAACAACTTCATTTAATAGTCGTATCTTTGGGAACTAATGATTACACAGAAATCCATACAGGAAATCATGGATGTGGCGAAAGTGGAAGACATCGTTTCGGATTTTGTCAATCTGAAACGAAGAGGTGTCAATCTTTTAGGGCTTTGTCCATTCCACAATGAAAAAACGCCATCCTTTATCGTATCTCCGGCCAAGAACATTTACAAATGTTTCGGTTGTGGCAAGGGAGGTGATCCCGTGCGCTTTCTTATGGAACACGAAAACTATTCCTATCCGGAAGCCTTGCGTTCCCTTGCCGCCCGTTATGGTATCGAAATTGAAGAAACCGTCACTTCCAAAGAATCAGTGGAAGAACGGAAGGCCATTGATGATTTATTCGCCCTCAACCAATATGCCTATGAGTATTTCATCGATCAGATGTCGAATACAGACATGGGCAAAAGCATCGGTCTGGGATATTTCAAGGAAAGGGGTTTCAGGGAAGAGACGATCCAAAAATGGGGATTGGGTTATGCCCCCAATCAGAAAAACCATTTCAGCCTAGGAGCCATCCAAGACGGCTATAAGGATGAACAGCTCAAAAAAGTGGGATTAAGTACCCAATACGGTTCCGATTTTTTCAGGGGACGTGTCATGTTCCCCATCCGTAATCTTTCAGGTAAAATAATCGGTTTCGGTGGTCGGATTTTATCCAAGGAAGCCAAAGCCGCCAAGTACCTCAATTCTCCCGATTCGGAAGTTTATAATAAAAGCAAAGTATTATATGGTGCTCATTTTGCCCGGACCGCCATTCGGAAAACGGATGAGTGCATCATGGTGGAAGGATATACCGATACGCTGGCTTTGCATCAGGCCGGGATTGAAAATGTGGTTGCCCCTTGTGGAACCTCTCTGACCGCCGGACAAATCCGGGTAATCAAAAGATACACACCCAATATTACTTTTCTTTTCGATGGAGATGCCGCAGGGAAAAAAGCGGCAATGCGGGGATTGGATATGGTTTTGGAAGAAGACATGAATGTCCGTTTGGTCCTATTGCCGGAAGGAGAAGATCCTGATTCGCTTGTATTAAAATTAGGGGCAACCAAATTCGAGGAATTCATTACGAGGAATAAAAAGGATTTCATTCTGTTCAAGACAGAACAGTTGATGGAAGATACGAAAGATGATCCGACCCGCAAGGCAGATATGATCAAAGATATTATTTCTTCCATTGCCAAAATTCCCGATCCGATAAAAAGATCGGTTTTTGTCAAGGAGTGTGCTGCCAGAACCCATACCGGAGAATCCTTATTATTCGATGCGATTAATAAATTGGTTGCACAGGCAATAAGAAAAGAAAAGGAAAAGAAAAAAGTAGAAAACCTACCTGCTCCGATGCCGGGCGACGAGTCGGCCGCACCTATGGATTCGGGGGCCGAAGATTTCCCTCCATTTCCAGGAGAAGGGGAAAAAGAAAAATTACCGGGGGATGAATTTCAGGAAAAGGATATTGTAAGACTTTTAATCGAAGCCGGAACAGTTGTAATGGTTGAAGAGGAAAAAATTACCGTCGCCCAATTCATCCTGAATAATATCGAAGAATTATTAGAAGATTTCGACAGTAAGGATTATGCCGGTATTGTAAAAGAATGTTTGGATAATTTCAATGAAGGATTGATTTTGGAATCCCGATATTTCATGAGTCATCCCGATAAAAAAGTCAGGGACATCGCTTTGGAATTATTAGCCTCTCCTTTTGATTATAGTCCGAATTGGGAAGAAAAACACGGTCTTACTTTACAAACCCAAAAAGCACCGGAAGAAAATTTCATTAATGACACACTCTCTTCGGTGAATCGATTCAAATTGAAAAAAGTCATCCGATTATTGAAAAAAAATCAGGATAAACTGAAAGAGACTGCGGACAATACCCAAGTAATGAAAATCATTAAAGTGCAGCAAAGGCTCACCGAAATGAAAAAAGAATTGGCTTCTTTTTTCGGTTCGGTTATTATTAAGTAAAATCTACTTTTAAATAAGATACCATGAAAAAAAATTTAGTAGGAATTATTTTTTTAATCTATTCATTTAATTCCCTCATGGCCCAAACGGGTTATCCGGCATTCTGTACTTCGGATGACAGATTCACGGAAGTGGAATATTTTGCGGAAACGGATATCGAGTCCATGCTGGATGTAACTTATGGTACCGCCGATGATTGGCAGGGGAATCCGGAATCACTGCTATTGGATGTTTTTTATCCTTCCTCTAATGTTGACAACCTAACGGAACGTCCTTTCATCCTTTTAATCCACGGAGGTGGTTTTATCAGCGGAAGCAAAGAAAGTCTGACCAATGATTGTATCGAATTCGCACAAAGGGGATATGTCGCTGCGACGATGAGCTATCGTCTGGGATGGAGCCCCTTTAATCCGAACGGGCAGACCCTTGCCATGTATCGGGCACAACAGGATGCTGCAGCCGCTTTGAGATATATCGTCAATAATGCCGCACAACTGGGCATAGATGTCAATCAGATTTTCATCGGAGGCTCAAGTGCCGGAGGGATTACTTCCTTGAATACGGCTTATTTGGATGAAGCGGAATGGGAAACGGTTTATCCGAACATCAGCACCTTACTCGGCCCCTTGAATACTTCGGGTAATAATCTGACCGACACCTATGATTTAAAGGGAATTTACAATAATTGGGGGGCTACCCTTATTACCGGGATGCAACCGGAAGAAATGATTCCAACTATTTCCTTTCATGGGATTCAGGATCAGGTTGTGTTGTACGGTTATTATTCCAATGGTGTTTTCGGCGGCTCAGGTATCATCCATGAAACACTTAACGCAAATGGAGTCTGTAATGAATTGACTGTCGATTCTCTAGGAGGACATGGTATTTACGGTTCCGGCACCATACCCGGTGATCAATACAGATCAGAGCGGGTGAGTTGTTTTTTCAAAAGTCTTTTTTGTGATAATTGTACCAGTGATTTCCTAACGGATTCCATCCCGGCCATGTGTAGTACGGTTTGTACTTTCCCATCGAATATTACGGTCGATTTGGGAACAGATCCGAATGCAGTTACCCTTTCCTGGGACCCGGTTCCGGGAATTACGAAATATCAGGTACGGTACCGGGAAGCATTGACGACGACCTGGACCAATGTTGTCGTGAACAATGCTACATCGAAAGAACTTACAGGATTGCGGCAGAACCGGGTTTATGATTATAGAATTAGAAGCTGGTGTGAAAATACCGGCACTTGGTCGGATATGAGTGTGATAGATAAATTCAGAACGGTAATTTGTTTGGCTCCTTTGAATCCGAATACCACCCAACTCAGCAATAATAAAGTCAGGGTAGAATGGGACACTTATACTTATGCGGATAAATATCAGGTTTTTTACCGCCTAGCCGGAACGGAAGACCCTTGGGAAAGAAAAGTGACTTATCTCGAAGGGATGACTTCCAGGGTCTTGAGTAATTTAACCCCCGGTGCAACCTATGAATATAAAGTCCGTTCTTTTTGCGAAGTCAGTTATGGCCCCTTTACGGATTTGGCATATTTTACCAATGCGGCTACCCGATTAAATTCTCATCAGGATTTGGAATTAAAAGCTGCATTTCCGAATCCCGTCAGCCAAGATTTAAATATCGTTTTCCATTTGGAAGAAACAGGAGATGTCATTTTCCAAATGACTGATATTTTAGGAAAAAATGTCTTATTCGAAAATAACAATTTTGAAAAAGGATCGAATCAAAAAGTCATCCATATGAATAATTTTGAAAACGGTTATTATTTATTGACGGTTATTAAAAATGGGGTTAGGAGGACTGAGAAGATTTTAAAAAGGTAAATCATAAAATGCATTAAAATCTCCCGAATTTGGAAAATCCAAATTCGGGAGATTTTATTTAAATATTTTTCCTCGATTCATGATTCCTTTGGGATCGAAAACTTTTTTTAATTCCTTCATGTAATTGATTTCCGCTTGGGATTTTGAATAATGTAAATATTCTTTTTTCAATAAACCTACTCCATGCTCAGCGGAAATAGACCCTTTATATTTTTCAACGATTTTAAAAATAATTGAATTCACCTCTTTGCAATTGGTTTCGAATTTTTCCAAATCCCAATCCGCAGGTTTTAAAATATTCAGATGTAAATTCCCATCGGCAATATGCCCATACCACAGTACATCGAATTCGGGATATTTCTCTAGCACGACTCTATTTATTTCTTTCAGGAAAGGACGAATATTGGAAATCCTAACAGACAAATCATTTTTATAAGGCGTAAAAGAAGAAATGGAAGCACTTATATTTTCCCGATACCCCCAAAGATGTTTCATTGTTTCCGCATCACCAGCAAAAGCATCATCTTCGATCCAACCTTCCTTGTATAATTTCCTGTATAAATCGAAAACGATTTCATTATTCTTTCCTCCTTCTGATTCGAATTCCATTAAAACATAAAACGGATGCCGCCGAGGCAGAGGTGTTTTCACATCGGTATGTTCCATGACATAATCGACGGTATTATCCGAGAAAAATTCAAAGGCCGAAAAATCTATTTTTTCCCGGAAAGCATTCATCACCGAAACGACTTTTTCCATATCCGGAATTCCAAAAACGATGACTTGCAATGCTTGGGGACAGCGGGTTAATTTCAAATCAGCTTCTACAACACAGCCCAAAGTTCCTTCGCTTCCAATAAACAAATGTCGGAGATCATAACCCGAAGCGTTTTTTATCAACCCCTGATTTAAATCCAGAATATCCCCCTTGCCGGTAACGACTTTCAGACCGGTGATCCATTCCCTCATCATTCCATATTTCACGACATTGATTCCGCCGGCATTGGTCGCAATATTACCTCCTATCCTACTTGATCCTTTCGAAGCGAAATCTATGGGAAAAAGCAGATTTTTATTTTTTGCGAATTCGTGTATTTTTTCGGTAATGATTCCTGCTTGAACTTTTAAAGTGCGATCCAATTCATTCCATTCGATTATCCTATCCATTTTATCCAAGGACAAAACGACTTCCTGATTTGAAGCTACCGCACCACCGGACAAACCGGTCCTTCCGCCTGAAGGGACGATTACAAATTCGAATTGATTGGCCAAAAGAATTATTTGTTGGACTTCTTCTATATTCCGAGGAAATAAAACAGCCGTCGGATTAGGATTGAAATAACGAGTCCAATCCGTTCCATAAATTTCCAAATCTTCTTTTTCCTTCCGGATAATTTCCGAAGGGAGATTATCTTCCAGAATTTTTAGGATTTCCGCATCCATCCGCCAATATTATTTTAAACGGACTATGGAATAAACGGCTTGATGCGGTTTTCTCGACACCACTTTTCCATCAGGTAAATTAACGGGAATATCCACCCTGTCATTATCATGTATGATAAACAAATCCCCATTTTCCAAAACTGAAATCCCTTCGGCCTTATGTGGCATGAATAAGGGATCACTATCAGAAAGATAAATCAATTGCGGCGGTTTTTTATCATTAAAATCCGAGAGGGGCAATTTCCAGATATAGGAACCCAATTCCTGTTTTCCTTCTTCACCGTGTTCATAGCTTGAAGTAATGAAAACCATATTTCTTTCCGGATCATAAGTCATACTCGACAAACCCAAACCTTTTCTCGCAGCATCCGAATTGAATTTATAAACGATTTTCATATCATTATTCAAAATCATTTTCCCATCCGTAATCTTATAGGTGCATTGGATAAAAGTCGAAGTATAAATCGGATTATTAAAATCCTCCCCTGTTTCCCGAACACCGAAAACCAAACGATTGCCCGGCAGGATCATCAGCCCTTCTATTTTCATATGACTGCTTTTCAATAAATCCAGAAACTTATTCCTTAGATTTTTAGAACTCATGATGCCTTTATTTTCGACACCGTCCACATAATGGAATTCATCTCCAATAATTTCCCATTGCAATAATGTATTATAGGCATCCCATTCCGGATTGTTTTCGTCCAAGCGATCAAATCCGGAAGACAATAAAAGAAATTTCTTATCGGGTGTAAATGCAAAATCCTCCATTTTCCGAATGGCAAAAAACTCCTCCTGTTTTAATGCCAAAGGAGGATTTTTAAGATTATTGAGGAGATCATTTACGCCAACCATCAACATGGGAGAAACTTCGGATGTATTCTTATCGTTTCCGAATAACAAGGCTCCTTTGTATTCTGCTACGGCCGATAATTCGCAATTATAAATTTTACCATCATCAAAACGAATACCTTCTTCAAAGCAATCCATAATATTTTCCTTCATGACGAATTCCGCCATCGGTCGGTTGACTTCCGATTCGGTAGTTACTAAAGGTTGCTTACAGGAAAAAAAGCAAAGGATGATAATTGAAGGAAAAAAAATACGTACTAATCCCATGATTCGAAGTTTGCGGCAATTTACGCATTTATCAAATCCGAATAAAATGGAGGAGGGATTTTCCGACTAATTTATGATTTGCCCAATTCGATTGCCCTATCCAATGCTGCTTTGGCCCCTGCCCTGATATTGGCATCCAAATCATTTCCGTTGAATTTCTTCATTGCTGCTTCCGTCGTTCCTCCTCTTGAAGCCACTTTCTGAATCCATTCGTCGCAGGAAAAATTGGATTTGTTATGGAGTTCAACGGCCCCCCTGAAAGTCTGGGAAACCAAAAGTTCCGCTTGCGATTCGGAAAAACCCATACTTTTAGCAGATTCGATCATCGCTCTCATGAAGTAGAAAACATAAGCCGGGCCGCTCCCCGAAATCGCAGTAGCCGCATCGATATCCTCCTCGCTTTCCACATAAACGGTTTTGCCTGTCGTATTCAACAAATTCTGTACCGTTACCAATTCGATTCTGGTTACTTCATCAGAAGAAGTGAATGCCGTCATCCCCATCCCGATTTGGGCAGGTAGGTTCGGCATGGCCCGAATGATTTTATTTACCCCTAATGCATCAGCGATGGTTTTTATTTTGACCCCGGCCATAATGGATAGGAATACCTGTTGGGCATCAACCTGCGGTTTAATATCTGCGAATAATTTTGGGGTGTCCTGTGGTTTGACTGCCAAGATAATCAAATCCGATTTTGAAATGCATTCTTCAGCCGTACCATATACTTTTCCGATATCTTGGGAAGACAACCGGATAGCCTTTTCCGGCGATTTTTCCAAAATCATCATATTGTCTTTATCCGTGATATGGGAACGGAGAAAACTCCTTGCATAAGTTGACCCCATATTTCCCCCTCCGATGATCAATACATTCATTTCCTTTCAATTTTCCAAAACCACACAAAACCGTGCGATTTGTCAAAGGTAATTAGAAGCTATGGAAAATCAGATTTATATTCACCCTTCGGTCAAATAAATCCGCTTTACCCTATCCGAAACGGAGGTAAGGATTTCGTAAGGAATGGTATGGAGGCAATCTGCCAGGTCGTTAATTGTCGGATCATTTCCAAAAACAATGACTTCATCCCCGATTTGTACATTGGGAATATTCGTGATATCTATCATACACATGTCCATACAAATAACACCGATGGTTTTTGCTTTTTGCCCCCGGATGGAAAGACTGTATTTTCCATAACCGGCTGCCCGGGACAAACCGTCTGCATAACCAATGCCTACCGTCGCAATTCTAGTAGGCTGTGCGACTTTCCCTCCTCTATTATATCCTACGGATTCTCCGGGAGCCAATTCCTTGATTTGCGAAACCGTAGCTTTGAGTGTGCTGATGTTCTGCAATTTCCCTTTCATTTTTTTATCCGTGGCAATACCATAAAGGCCGATACCGAGTCTCACCATTTCGAATCGGTATTCCGGGAAACGGGAAATACCCGCAGAATTCAGCATATGCCGCATAGGACGAATATCCAAGGCTTCGCAAATCCTTTTATACATCCGATTAAAACGGATGTATTGGAGATGGGTAAAATCGTCATGTTCGGCAGCATCGCTACCGGCCAAATGAGAAAAAACGGATCTGATTTCCATTTTTTTTCCACGGGCAAAAAGAATAAAAGCAGTGAGATCCTTTTCTTCGAAACCGAGGCGTTTCATCCCTGTATCCAATTTCAAATGGATAGGTAAACCGCCTCCTTTTTTCAAGGACAGAAATGATTCGTATAATTTTTTTAATTGATGAAGGGAATAAATTTCGGGTTCTAAATCGTAGCGGTATAAAGCATCGAAACCGGAAGGTTCCGGATTAAGTACCATGATTGGTGTTTTAATTCCTTCCTTTCTCAATTCAACACCTTCATCGATATAAGCAACGGTGAGATAATCGACATTTTCGGTTTCCATCATTTTCGCTACTTCGGCGGCTCCGGCACCATAGGCCGAAGCCTTGACCATCACCATGATTTTTGTTTCAGGATTTAATTGTTCCCTATAAATTTGGAGATTATTTTTCAAGGCATTGAAATTAATTTCCAAAACGGTTCGATGGGCTTGTTGTTCCAAACGATCCACAATTCTTTCGAATTTGAATTGCCTCGCCCCTTTGACCAATACCACCGCATCAGAAAATTCCTTTTCTTTTATTTGTCCCAAAAAAGAAGGCACATCATCATAAAAATCACTTGTTATCTCGGAAGACAATTTATGTTCCAGTTGCCTGATGTTTTTTCCTATCCCGATACAATGATTGACAGTAAATTCATTTTGCAACCAATTGGCAATGGTAGAATAAATCCCGGAATTATTCAAATCATGTTGGAGTATATCCGAAAGAATAATGATTCTCCTTTTATCTCCTGCTTGGGATTCCATAAATCTCAAAGAGGATTGTAGGGAAGTCAAATCCGAATTATAGGTATCATTAATAAGGATGGAACGGCTTATTCCTTTCTTCAATTCCAAACGCATGGAAACGGGTTCCAGGGTTTGCATTTTCTTATTAATTTCCGAATGGGGAATTCCCATTTCCAACAATGTCAACCAACAGATAATCGCATTATGACAAGAAACCTCATCTGAAAAAGGAATATTTATTTTTATTTTTTCTTTTTTATAATTTCCATGAATCGTTGCTCCGGATTGACCATCTGTCCTAGGTTCTATTTTTTCGATACATAAATCGGCATCTTCCTTGAAGGACCATGTAATTTTACGGGCTTTTAATTTTTGAATGCACTGATCGAATTCATGAATATCTTTACGGTAAATTATCTTTTTGGCCTTATGGAATAATTTGGCTTTTTCCTTCGCCTTTTCCAATCTGTTTTCAAAACCTGCATCGTGTGCCGTTCCCAGCGTAGTAAAAATTCCAATATCACAGGAAATGACGGGAGCGATTTTTTCCATTTCCCCTTTAGAGGAAATACCTGCTTCGAAAATTCCCAGTTGATGTTTTCCATTCATTTCCCAAATGGAAACCGGCACACCGATTTGCGAATTATAACTCCGGGGACTCCTTACGACTTCCTGATCATTTTTCAACAATTGGAATAACCATTCCTTGACAATTGTTTTTCCATTACTTCCTGTAATTCCGATAATCGGAATATTAAATTCCAAACGATGTATGGATGCCAATTCCTGTAATGCATGAATCGTATTTCCGACTGTATAAAAATGTGCTGCCGGAAATTCGAATTCATTGATTTTTTTTTCGATAAAAAAATAACGGACACCCTTCCGGTATAATTCCGGAATATATTTATGTCCATCATTTTTTTCACTTTTAATCGCAAAAAAAACGGTATTTTCCGGATATAATAAATGGCGGCTATCAAAAAGCAGATAGCGAATATCGTTCCGGATGATATGCTCGTAAATGTCCTTCATTTATTTCAAATCAAAACCGACATCCCTTCTATAATTTTTCCTATCGAAATGAATTAATTCGGCATTCGCATAACATTTTTCCAAGGCGTCTCTAAAATCACTGCCATAGGAAGTAATCGCAATCACCCGTCCTCCATTGGTAACGATTTCACCCATTTCTTCTTTCGTTCCTGCATGAAAAATCAGACTACCATGCGTCTGTTCCAAACCGGTAATTAATTTTCCTTTTTCATAAGCTTCGGGATACCCTCCTGAAACAAGGAAAACGGTTGTGGTCGCCCGCTCATCCATTTCCAAACTCCTTGAGGACAGCGTACCTTCTGCGGCAGCTTTCATCAAATCCACCCAATCGGATTTAATTCGTGGCAGGACGACTTCCGTTTCCGGATCACCCATCCTACAATTATATTCGATAACAAAAGGTTCACCCCCCACATCAATCAACCCGAAGAAAATAAAACCGACATATTCCATTCCCCGTTCCCGGATTCCTCGGATGGTCGGTTCAATAATCCTATCCTTGACTTTTTCCATCATCGCTTCAGTTACGAAAGGAGGATGAGAAACCGCTCCCATTCCACCGGTATTCAAACCGGTATCTCCCTCACCTATTCTCTTGTAATCCTTAGCTACCGGCAGTAAAACATAGTCTTTCCCATCCGTCAATGCGAAAACGGAAAATTCTATTCCCGAAAGGAATTCTTCAATTACCACCTTTGAACCCGCTTCACCGAATTTCCCGCCCAGCATCTCCTTCAATTCTTCTTGGGCTTCAAGATTATCATCCAAAATCAAGACACCTTTTCCTTCCGCCAAGCCATCGGCTTTGAGAACAACGGGCGGTTGGATATCGGCAATATAATCCAATCCTTCCTGTAAATTATCCAAGGTAAATTCCCGATAAGCAGCCGTCGGAATTCCGAATTCATTCATAAAGGATTTGGCGAAAGCCTTACTGCCTTCCAAGGCGGCGGCAGCTTTTGAAGGACCGATTACTTTCACATCCTTCAAATCCGGTTCCGATTTTATCTCATCATAAATTCCTTTGACCAATGGCAATTCCGGGCCAACAACGACCATTTCAATTTCATATTCACGGATGGCTTCCTTTATGGCATCGAAATCATCTACCTTCAAATTCAGATTAGTGCCTTCCGTCATTGTTCCCGCATTCCCGGGGGCAATGAAAATACGGCTACACAGGGGGCTTTGATTCATTTTCCAAGCAAAGGCATGTTCCCGCCCTCCGCTACCTAGTAAAAGTATGTTCATGGATTGTTTTTATCTTTACTATTTTCTTGGACAAAGGTAATTAATTCATGGCTTCATTGACCTTACAACAAAAATTATTCAAGGAATTGCGGAAAAGGATTCCCAAGCACTCTTCCTTGGAATTGGAGTTATCCAGGATATTGGGAAAGGAATTTATAGACGTATTGGATATCATCAATTACCAAAGTGAGTTGAGTTTGAACGATGCCAAGAAACTAACAGACGCCTTTGGACTTTCATTGGAACAGTTGGATCGATACCAACCGTCGGTTGTTCCATTTCGTTTTCGGGCGATAGATTATAATCTTCATTCGATGCGGGATTATTTCCATGCCGTACTGACCGAATTGAGAAATGTGGACGGATGGGGTCCACGTCGTTTGATTTATGCGGCCAATGACTTTCCCGTTTTCACCCTTTTCCAATTTCCGGATTTGGCCGCTTTCAAATTATATTTTTGGGGCCGGACGGTTTATGATATCCCGGCTTTCCGTAACCGGCAATTTTCACTTCATGAAATTGATAAAATCAATTTACAACTCGGAGAACAGGCATGGCGGCAATATCTGAAAATGCCTTCTATCGAAATCTGGAGTTCGGATATTGTGAGCCGGGTTTTGAAACAGATTTTCCATGCTTGGAAATTCGATTATTTCAGAGAAAAAGACGGGGCCATCCATATCTGCAATCAGGTGCTGGAATTATTGGAACACATCAGGCAACAAGCAGAGCAGGGCCGTAAATTCCACCCGAATAATTATCCGCCCAAACGTGAGAATTATCAATTATATTACAACGAGGTTTCCATTTCGAATAATACGATTTTCTTTTCTTCCGAAGATATAGACGTTTCCTTTATTCTTCAGAATGCCTTGAATTATCTCGTGACGGATAATCCGGCTTTTTGTTGGAAAACGGAAGCATGGCTACAGACCATGATTGAAAAATCAACCATCATCAGCATCCACAATCCGGAATTGAGGGAGAATTTTTTCAATCAATTAAAAGAAAATGTACTTTTTGTTATGGAGAGGATGAAGGGGTGATTTTATATCCCAGAATCTTATTCCCTTAAAATCAATAAAATTTATTCCTTTAGCCCCTTCAACCAAGCGACACATTTTCCGGCAATTTCTTTGCCCTTGTCTTCCTGTAAAAAATGACCTGCATTTTTTATGATTTCATGAGCTTGGTTTTTGGCTCCGGGTACTACACCTTGGAATAATTTTTCCAAACCTTTCATGATCGGGTCCGAATCGCTGAATAATGTCAGGAACGGTTTTTCCCATTGCATCAATTTCTGCCATGCCTCACGGTTAGGGATCGTCTGGGGATCATCCGGTGTATGGGGAACGATAGCCGGAAATTCCCTTGCCCCTTCCTTGAAGGATTCATCAGGAAAAGGAGCATCGTATGCTGCGATGACTTCATCACTCAATTCAGAAAAGCAACCTTTATTGATAATTTTCCCTACGGGAAAAACGGGCGTGGTCTGGGAGAAATTCTTCCAATTCATAAAAGCTTCATTCGGCGATTGATCGCCCGTAGGAAGAATGGTATTCGCAGCGACGACATTGGCGAACCGGTCTTCCATTTCAGTCATTAACCGCAACCCTAAAAGACCACCCCA
>JAHDFN010000120.1:0-12048 GCA_020628145.1 Saprospiraceae bacterium
TATGCTTTTGAAACTGCAAGGAGGTATTTTTACAAGGATGAAGACAAGGATGGATATTTCAGTTTTATCGATTGTGATGACAGCCAACCTACCGTCTATCCAAACGCTCCCGAAATCTGTGATGATCTGGATAATGATTGCGATGGGGATATAGATGAAAACCTCGTTTATTACAATTACTATATGGATCAGGACGGGGATGGGTATGGTGCTACCTTCAACTCCATTTTCACCTGTCTGCCTTCACCTCCTCCCGGTTATGTTGTCGATTATCATGATTGTGATGACAACAGCACCATCCTCAACCCTTCCATTGCTGAAATCTGTGATGGCATTGATAATGATTGTAGTGGAATTGTTGACGATGGGATTCCTTTCTTCCGATATTTCCTAGATGAGGATGGAGACGGGTATGGCAACATCAATATTTTCATTGACACTTGTATCATGGGGCCTCCTCCGGGATACGTAACTGACAATACGGATTGTGACGATCAGAATCCTAATGTGAATTTCGGACAAATAGATACACCGGATAACGGAATAGATGAGGATTGCAACGGGGTGGATTTTTATGGAAGCCTGAATTATTTCCCAAACCCTACCACTCGCTACCTTACCATCAGGGGTAACCACGAAGGTAATGCTATTTATAAGATTTATGATATTTCAGGAAAGTTGGTAAAGGACGGACAGATATTCTTCTTTTTCCAAAATGCCCCCCTGGATTTGGATCCGCTATCTCCAGGTGTTTATATCATGGAAATATCCGATGAAAACAATGAAGCATTATTCAAGGATAATCGCATTAAAATCATCAGACTTTAAACTCTAATCAGGGAAGGATTCATTCCATAAGGCAAATGCACAGGCAGAAAGGAAAACACCATTGGCAAAATTGAAACCGGCAACCATCAGGTAGTTCCCGACCAACGGCCACAAGAAATAAATTCCTACGACCAACACATAAATCAATGCAGGGTTGAAAAAAATAAGCCACCGGGGTAATTCCACTTTCCGATCCCATAAGGCTTTCACCAAAAACAAGGTGAATATGAAAAAGAAAAATCCCATAATTATAGCCAATGGTTCAAACAAGGCCCGGATGGAATCATCAACCAACATCCCATCGGGAGATTGCCTCATCAATGCGGCAACAAAGGAAAGCAAACCGTGGTACACCACACCGGGAAACATGATATAGGTTATCGCTGCAAAAAAAAGCAAGGGAAATACACGACCATAATTTTTAAATGCCTTACTCAATACCCAAAAACCCAATAGTTCAAATGGAATAAAAAGGATGCCCAGATAGTGTCCCCACATCATTCTTTCGGGTGAGATATCCAAAAGAAAAACATAATCCCCATGATGGTAATTCCCCCTTGGGGAATAGAGGAGTAGATAATCTGCTATACAACCTACCGCACAGGCCATGATGGAAATCACCAATAATATCCTTAGCGTTTTATTTCTCATAATGTACACTTGACTTCCATCAAATGTAAATATAAATGAGTTCTTCTCCTTTAGGTTTGTGTTAAATCCTATCATAAAAAAGAACCATTCCTCCCCCGGGAATGGTTCAACTTATAGCCAGTTCTGATTTGCCAACTATAAGCAGGTATCCAAATCAAGTTGTATTAATTCAAATACCTGCTTTCATTTTATTCTTCCTCGAACAATTCATCCATATAGTAATCCAAAGTACCATCATGATAATTGTCCCAACACATTCCGTGTCCACTTCTCATGATGCTTTTGCAACTTCCATCATTGAAAGAACCTTCATTGTGATCCCTTTGAAGGTAACAGTGTCCCAACTCATGGAAAAGGATGATTTCCTTCATATTTACATTGGCATCTTTCCAGAAACCACGATCGATTACGATATGGTGGAAGGTATGAGAAGAATTATAAGAACAGGAACCCGAAGAGTTATTATCCACCTCTCCCAATTCGGCAGTTACACCTTTTTCGATAAGATCGACTCCCATTTCCCTGTTGTTCCCTGCATTTTCGAAACGCTCGAAATAAATCCATAATTCTTCATCTACCCCGGGATAGGATTTTGTAGTCGTCCCGATTTCAAGGGGCCTGTCTCCTCCTCCATTATCAATAATGGTAAGATTATCATTAGTGTCATCAGTACAGGATTGAAGGGAGAATAATGAAATGATCAATCCTAATACAATCCATTTTGCGAATTTTGTACAACTCATTTTTAATATGCTTTTTCAAATTGTAATAATGTGATATATGAGTTGTCTGTCCTTGACTATGTTTGTTTTTGTTTTTTGCAAGCCAACCGTGAAGCATGCCTACATTCATTTGAACGGCAAGAAAAAAGCCAAGTTACCTGCACCCCGTACACCAAACACCTCTTTCTGTGACAGGATAAACGAATTGAAATGTGATTTCCTTATTTTAAATCCAGGTAGGATTAAAAACAAAACGGGATTCCCTAAAGGGAATCCCGTTTTGTTAATTTCAAACATCTTTATAAGGATCAAAGGCCGAAAAGTTCATCCAGATATTCGTCTCTTGTTGCAACATTATAATTATCCTTACAAGTACCGCTTCCATCCCTCATCAGGGAAACGCATATACCTGTCGGCAGGGCCAAGTTGAAATGGCCTCGTTCCAGAAAGCAATGCCCCAATTCATGAAAAACCATGACTTCCCTATCGGTAACAGAAGATCTATCCCAAAAATCACGGGTAATATTAATGTGGTGGATGGTTCCTCCCGAATCAAAACTACATAGTCCGGGAGAAGTCTGACTTGGAACATCGGCAATACTCCCCGTCACCATAGAAGCGACCAAATCGACATTCAGATTCCGGGCATTTCCGGCGTCTTCAAATCGTTCGAAATAAACCCAGAGTTCTTCATCTGTTCCTTCAAATGATCGGGTTGCTTCCCCTACCGTAATCGGATCAGGAATGACGACTTTATCATCCTCTCCCCCCAAAATATCTTCACAGGAATAAAACAGTATGACAAAGAATAATAATGTGATAGGAGCAAATCTTAAATGCATGAATCTCATCCAACAGGTTTTTATATTAAAAAACAATTTTATATCCTTGTAAATCAATATAATACAAAAACCATGTCAAAACAGCACCCGTAGCTGGCATTAACAACTACGGGTGCTTAAATAGTATAATTGAGCCTTGGAATCAGTTCGTAATCTCTACTTTCGCTCCTGGAATCCAATGTTTGTCCTCATCATTATAATATGTATAAGCCGAAGAAGCCGAAGCCTGGAAATTACCGGCAAAATCAGCCTTCAGATCCAAGGGGATATTCTTTTCCTCTCCTCGTTTGATGTGACGGAAATACAATATCACATTGCTTCCTGTAATCTCATAATATCCGATTTTTTCCTTCTCAACCAACTCATTCAACTGTCGAACCTGTGGACTCAATCCGGCTGGAAGGCCGACAATGGCCATTGGTGTGGGTTGGACATTCCCTGTTATATTTTCCAATTTCACGTCCATTCGTACTTGATCTCCGACTTTGATATCCTTTTGTCGGATCCGAGTACTCATGGCTATCGGTTTATCTTTGGATGATACTGGCTGGATGGTATTCCATTTGAAACTGACCGTATGCGGCAATGGATGTTTTACCCCTTCAAATACAACATTGAAATCATATTTGCCTTCTCCGAAGAATTTTTCCAATCCATCTATCTTAATAACATCATGCGAGCCTTTGAAGTATTGTTTTTCAGCAACACGTTTACCTTCTACATAGAACGCAATAGTTCCATCTTCCTCTGTTTGTTTGGCTACTTCATTATAAGCCATAAGCGCCCTCATCCCTAGTACAGTCGTATGCGTAGGACCGAAGGAAGAATCCCATTTTCTGGATTCACGGATTTCCTTAGCCAATTCCTTGACTCTGGTGACATTGGGTTGATTAGTCTTTGACAAATTAAGCACCAATAATGCTTTAGCTTCCAATTCGAAATTACCACTTTTTCCACCGAAGATGGTTCTTGCATCAGAGGACACAATGGCACTTCCCGTACCTAATAATTGATCTTGACGTGACGTCAATTCATTCGCCTTCTTCTTCTTACCATAATTATGGTGTGCCAATGCAGCCATCCCTACCATATAGGGATCGTCGGATTCGGCAGCTGCATCATAAACAGCATTCAATTCCCTTTCAAATCCTTTGATTCCTGCTTCGGATAAACAATAAACGATAAAGGCATCGAAGACCTTATTATCCTTGTTCAAACCCAATGACCAAGTCGTCCTTTCATCCCTGATGAATGAGCCTTTCCCATCCATACGGGTACGAAGCCATTTCACACTCCTGTCGATGATACGTTGATCCACACCTTTATATACACTCTTCATGTGGGAAAACTGCATGATGGCAAATGCTGTAATGCCTTCATGTGCCTGATCGCTTCCAAACCAGTCGAAACCACCATTGGGAGATTCGAAACCGGATAATCTTTTATATCCGAACTCCAAAAGTTCATGCGTTTTACGTTCCAATCTAGGATTGGATTGCTCCGTCTGCCTCAAATATTGAAGTGCTAATAAGTTCGGATAGTTACAAGAGGAGGTTTGTTCGAAACAACCATAGGGCTTCTTCATCATTCCATCCATTCCCTGTACAATTTCTGTCAAAGCAGAAGGATATGCCTGTAATTCAACATCCAAAGATTTATCTTCCAAATCCTTAATCTGGACGTCATATCGGGTTTCCTTTCCTGTTCCGGAATATGCAATCCTAACAGGGAATCCTCTTGGCACAACAGTAATGTCTTCTTCTATCTTATCTTGGAATAAACCATTTTTGAAACCAATAGTCAGTTGATCCATATCCCCCTCTACAGAAGAATGTTTTACTTCATATTTGATTTTCACCACTTTGCTTTTCCCCGGCCTTAATGTAACATTCCCTCCCGGATTGTTCAATGGTACAAGATTGGAAGGATGTTTTATATCCAACTTCCCGGAGACTTTACCTTTGGTATTGTTGGTCAAAGTTACGGGTACAATGAATACATCTCCCTGTGTTACTTCAACAGGAATCTTGGCTGAAATACTGAAAGGCATTTGAGTAACATATTCCTTTTCTGCTCTCCCTATGCTTCCATTCTTGCCCATTCCTTCTACTGTAGCTTTGAATGAAGTCACCGCATCGGTATTCCAAAAAGCAAGGCTAGCCTTACCTTTCTCATCGGTTTCGACATGTCCGTTCCAATATGCCGTACTTCGAAAATCCTTTCGTTTGTCGATTTTAGTGGATTTGTATTTCTTCACAGGAAATTCACGTACCCTATAAAAGGCCACATCAGTCATATAAGCCCCTTCCAATTCCTCATCATCTTCATCGTTATTTACAGTTGTACGGATTCTATGGTCAACCAGATTATAATCAACTCCTTCGTCGAATTCTTCCGGTTTATAGTTTTCAGCACTGGACATATTCACATCATCATATCTTTTACTGAAATTGACAACCTGTAATTGGGATTGTGTAAAGATGGAAGAAACAACCTTTTTAGGAGCTTGTCTTTGTACGATTTCATCGGTCAGTCCCAATTGGTTCGCTTGGGCCAAACGATTGGATCGTTCATTGACCTTAATGCCTTTTCCTAATTCCCTGTTGAACAACTGATAATCGAAAATACCATAATCGCCAACAACTTGCTCTTGCCTGAAATGTCCGGGAGCAGAAATGGAAATGGATACGGGTTCTTTGATCAAATCCACACCATCCATTTCGAAATAACCATCTGATTCCGTATTGGTAATTGTATTCTCTCCTATGATTTTGATTTTCGCCTTGTTGATCGGATTTCCCTGATCGTCAAGTACCGTTCCGGCTAAAACCATTCTTTCCCCTCTACTTTCAAGTTTTGGAAAATCGTTAGCAGCTAAGGTTTTCCAATCGAATCTTCTCCAACCTGTAGTCATTAAGAGATAATCCATTGCCAGATCGGCATCTGCTTCGGATTCATCAAAATAAAAACTAGGCTCATCTACTTCAATATCCAAATCCGCTTCCATCATCATCCATGAAAGAAGGTTACTGGATTTATCATCGGCAAAGGATAATAATTGGTCATCCACGACAGCCACGGATAAATCTGTTTGAATCGGTTGGTTATCCGCATCAGTAACAGAAATTTCCATTTCTACTTTTTCACGAGGTAGGTATTGATCCTTATTCGTTTTAATATTGATACTCATCCCTTCATCCATATTGACGAAAGCCAAACGTTCCGCCCTTGCAATACCTGATTGATCAAAAAGTGTGATTTGAGCAACACCCATTGGCAATTTATCCAGCGGTATTTTTACCTTATTCTTACCTTTTTCAATTTTCAAACCAGTTGAAAAGTGAGTTTTGCCTCTTATAGATGCAATCAATGAGACTTCAGATGCAGAAGTAGAACGAATGATCAAATTAACATCATCGGCTGTAATATCATCTATGGATAAAGTATAGCCATCCCTTTCGGCACGAGGTAACTCAAAGGTTTTTTGCACATGGCTAGGAAATGTCACCTTAGCAGTATATTGGCTATTATCAGGCGTAACAACGAACGCTCCCATTCCATCATGTAAACTATTGAAGTCAGCGACATGCTCTCCTTTGGAATTTAAAATAACACCTTGCACATCGACTGAATTCCCTACCAAGTCAGTAGCTCTAAACGCCACTTTACTTTGTAAACCGCTAACCAAATCTCCACCTTCTGGGAAGAATTGCATTTCAATTTCACTCATGAGAACCGGAACTGTTCGGGCAATGGATTCACGGCTGCCCTGATAATCGAGGGTGAGATTGACCAAAACATCATCAGTATTGATTTTCCTGGGAAGCGTGAATGCAACCGGTGCCGTTCCATCCGCATCGGTTTTACCCTTAAGGGCAAATTCCTTTTTGCCTTTGACTTTTAAAGTATATTTAAAAGGATGGTTACCTAATGCCTTGTTACCATTAGTCGTCAATTTCAATTCGGCATTGACCTTATCTCCGGGAGCAAATGCATCACGTACAAAATCCAGATCCATTTTCAAACGAGGCAGAATTACCTTTTGTACTTGAATTTCCTTTCTGAAAATTGCTGGATCCTTATCATTCGTTTGCCACAAGGTATAGGCTTGGAAAACATACTGCCCGCCCGGTAAATTCTTAGGCAATTTGAAATCTCCTTTCCCTACCCCGGCATCATTCAATGGAATTTTGTATTCCATTTCGACTTCACCTTTGGGATTAATCAACTCCGCCCTTACGATTTCACTCTTGGAAGAAGGTGTTAAATCAATCGCATTCCGCACATAGGTTGTAAACCAAATGCTTTCTCCGGGAGCATAGAAAGGTTTATCCAAATGAGCATAAACCCGGTCTTCCGGTCTTTCTTCATTGAGTTTCTGTTGTGCTTCAATTGTTGTCTGAATAATTTCATTGGGGGGGAGGATTTTGGATTTGTTAAAAAGAAATAATCCTCCGATAATAAGTGCTGCCATAAAAAAAACAGCAGCGGCAAGCATTCTAAGCTTCATTTCAATGTTGTTTTGGTAAGAAAATGAATTCACCTTATCCTAATAAGGTGATGCTTTCTTTAATGAATTGGTTGTAGGATTCAAAAGTAAACACACCTTTAATCCCTAAAAACAGAACCTTAAGATAATGATTTTTGTTCTCCTAATATGTTAAATCTGATAAACGGGGGTATTGAATAGACGAATGAATACATGTTTCTAGTATTCGTTTTTAGCTGAATTATCCATTCGGCTTCCTAGATTTGATAAACCTCCTTACTTTTGCACACGTTAGTATCATCTATAACAATTCATCGATATGTTCAGCATAAACATTTATTTGAAATTCGCCCTGATAGGAATATGCCTTATAGGAGGAGTATTATTGGCCATTTTCACCAGTTTCTGGTATGCCCTACCCATTATCCTAATCGGATTAATACTTCTAGCGAGTTATATCCTTCTAGGTACTATACAATCGGCCGCACAAATTATGGAAACCGGCGACATGGCCGCTACCGATGCCCGACTTAACCTGACTTGGAAGCCGGAATGGCTTTTCGGCCCCAACAAGGCCATGTATTATATGTTGAAGGGAACAATGGCCATCCAAAACAAAAAGGTAGATGAAGGAGAAGAATGGTTCAAGAAAGCCGAAGGCATCAAGATGCCATCGGATAATGAAGCAGCCATGATTCAACTCCAGTTAGCAGGATTGAATGCCTCCAAAAGGAAATGGAATCAGGCCAATGTCTATATGAAGAATGCCAAGAAACTGAATGTAACCAACCCTCAGATTAGTGCCCAGATGTTACAATTGGAACAAATGATAAAAACCAAAGGAATGTCTCAGGCCCGGATGATCAAGCAAAAAGGGAAACGAGGCCAGAGATTCCATAATTAAAAATCCAGATTGCAGACCCATACCTTATTCGAAATCAATGAATATATCCGGCGGGTTTTGGCACTTAATTTTGCCGAAGCCCTTTGGATTCATGCAGAAATAAGCCAACTGAATATATCCGGAGGGCATGTCTTTATGGATTTGGTTCAAAAAGGAGAAAATGACGATGATATCATCGCCCGAAGTGAAGCTGTTATCTGGGAACGGGCATTCAGGAAAATGATGAAAAAAACCCGGCTTCCTTTGGATAGCATCCTTGTAGAGGGTAATGAGATCCAATTCAAGGCAGAGGTTGATTTCCATGAGAGATATGGTCTTAAACTGAATATCATTGATTTGGATGCCAATTTCACATTGGGTCGTATCCTTATCAAAAGAAACGAAACCATCCACCAACTTAAAAGCAAAGGGTTGTTGGAGAAAAACAGCTCTCTGAGGCTCCCCAAAGTCATCCAGAAGGTAGGCGTCATCTCCAGTGCCAATGCAGCCGGCCTGCAGGATTATCTCCACCAATTGAGGGATAATCCATTCGGATATCGGATATCGAACACATTACTCCCTACACATGTACAAGGCAACAAGGCTGCACAACTTATCCGTTCACAGTTAAAAAAAGTAAGACATGGTTTATTCGACTGTGTCATCATCATAAGAGGAGGTGGAGCCAAGACCGATCTATCAGCATTCGATGATTTTGAATTGGGGAAGGCTATTGCCAATTGTCCCATACCCGTAATTACAGGCATCGGACATGATATTGATGAAACGGTAGCCGATCAAGTATCCCATACCGATATGAAAACACCGACTGCTGTTGCCGATTTCATCCTTCACCACAATGCTATTTTTGAAAGCCATATCCGGGAAACCGGATATAAGATCAAGGAGTTGGCTATGTTTTCTATTAAAAAGGCAGTTTTGGAACATCACCATCTAACAGAATCCCTCATTTTTTCCATCAAAAAGAAAATCCACGATAAAACCGTAAAATTGGATAATGAAAAAGAATCCATTCAATATCTTATTCGGAATTTATTCCTCAGGAAGCAAAAAGATCTGGAATATCAACAACAATTATTAGGTTCCTATGATTTCGGCAAAATATTGAAAAGAGGATTTGCCTTAGTCACTAAAAATGGGAATAGGATACATTCCATTGAACAATTGGATATCTCAGATGATTTGAATATCATGCTTAATGATGGCAATATCGATGTGATAGTTAAAAACAAGAACGATTAATGGCGAAAAAAATGACATATGAAAGTGCAGAAGAGGAACTGCGTGAGATATTGCAAGCATTGGAAAATGATGAAATCAAAATCGACAATCTGCCCATCAAAATCAAAAGAGCCGGTGAACTTATTCGGTTCTGCCAGAAGAAACTAAGAGCGGCAGAAGATGAAATCACAAGTCTGAAACAGGAAGAACAATAGCCCCATGAAACATCTGGCCTACCTCAATCGATATATTCTCAAATACAAGTGGCGTTTCCTCTTGGGGATTCTCTTTGTTGCAGTATCCAATTACTTCCGGGTATTACAACCCAAAATCATCAGACATGCATTAGATCTCGTTGTAGATAATATTTCCCTTTACCGCTCTATGACAGGATTCACCTACCAATCTGAAATCTATGGTAAATTGGCAACCACACTTATGTATTTCGGATTGATAGTATTAGGCCTTGCCCTCATGATGGGAGTATTCATGTTCTTTATGAGGCAAACCATTATCGTCATGTCCCGCCTTATAGAGTTTGACCTGAGAAACGACATCTTCGCCCATTATGAAACCCTACCTACCGCATTCTATAAAAAGAACAACACAGGAGATCTTATGGCCCGTGTATCTGAAGATGTTTCCAAGGTAAGGATGTATCTGGGACCGGCCATCATGTATGCCATTAATCTGGTTTCATTATTTGTCCTGGTCATTTCTTCCATGTTAAGTGTAAGCAGGGAACTCACACTATATTCCTTAATCCCTTTACCCATTCTATCCATTTCAATTTATTATGTAAGTAATATCATCAATAAGAAAAGCGAAAAAATCCAACAACAACTCTCCGAACTCAACAGCACCTCTCAAGAAGTATTTTCCGGAATCAGGGTTATTAAATCATATGTACAGGAAAAAGCAATGTCCTCCTTCTTTTCGGAACAAAGTGATACCTATAAGAATAAATCCATGAATCTGGTCCGGACGGAAGCATTTTTCCATCCCTTGATGATGATACTAATAGGTATCAGTACATTGATTGTGATTTATTTCGGAGGAATCCAAGTAGCGAAAGGTAACATATCCCCCGGCAATATCGCCGAATTCGTCATTTACATCAATATGCTGACATGGCCTGTAACCGCTATTGGTTGGGTGGCATCACTGATACAAAGGGCAGCGGCTTCCCAGAAAAGGATCAATGAATTCCTCAATGAAAAACCGAGTATTACCAATCCTACTTTGGAAACAACCCCATTTACCGGTCGGATAGAATTCAAGGATGTATCCTTCACCTACCCGGATACAGGTATCAAAGCCCTCAGCAAGGTCTCATTTACCCTCCGCCCCGGAGAAAAAATGGCCATCATCGGACGAACAGGATCCGGAAAAACCACCATTGCAGAATTATTGGTCAGAATGTATGATGTAAGCAGTGGTTCCATTCTTATCGATGGAAAAGATGTAAGGGAACACAACCTTTGGGATTTAAGGAAAAAAATAGGATATGTGCCACAGGATATATTTTTGTTTTCCGCTTCTGTTTCAGAAAATGTAGCCTTTGGCAGGCCGGATGCCCGACAAGAAGATATCGTAGAATATACCCGACACGCAGCAGTCTATAATGATATCAAGGAATTGCCGGAAGGTTTTGAAACCATCGTAGGGGAAAGAGGAGTTACCCTATCCGGAGGACAAAAGCAACGAGTATCCATCGCACGAGCCTTCATCAAACAACCCGACATGATTATTCTGGATGACTGCCTTTCTGCCGTAGATAACAATACCGAACAGAAAATCCTCGGATTCCTAGAAAAGAACCTTTCCGATAAAACAGCCATTATCATTACCCACCGTATCTATTCCTTATTGGATTTCGATAAGATAATCGTTTTGGAAGATGGAACGATATCGGAAGAAGGAAACCATGAGGATTTATTGAACCTCGATGGCTTTTATGCCGAACTTTATCGACAACAAAAGCCACTTGAGGATCTGACCCACTAAACTCCTTCCTCTTTCCAAAGGAATGTGACAGCCCAAAAATACAGATTCAGAATAAATCCACGCAACCATACCCACTACAAGTCCATTATTTCAATTTTCAAGAAAAAATCGAATCTTTATTTGTTAATACTCCCTAATTAATGATAGTTTTATTATATTTAAGTGAACAAAGGCTTCTTTCATAAAGAATCTTTTACATTTGCAGTATCAACTAATTACCCAAACAGATCACTTTAATTATTTCAAAACAAAATCAGAAGGAAGGTGGATTTCGAACGCAAACGACATGAGAGTGTATATTCAAATAAAGTAAGGGCAGGGAAACGCCGAACCTACTTCTTTGATGTACGGAAGACAAAAGGAGAAGACTATTATCTCACTATT
>JAHDFN010000120.1:12058-12795 GCA_020628145.1 Saprospiraceae bacterium
CCGAGAGTACTAAACGGTTCGATAGTGACAGATATGAACGGCATAAGATTTTCCTCTACAAAGAGGATTTCAACCGTTTCATTGAAGGTTTGAACGATACGATCGATCATATTAAGACCGACTTGATGCCCGATTATGATTATGATGAATTTACAAGACGCCATCAAGAATATGAAGCCAGTCTTTCCAATCAAAAAGAAAAAGAGGATGACACGAATTCAGATGATGAAATGACTTGGTAATCCGTAAGGGTCCGTATATAAGATATAGCTAAGGCGGAAGTCCATTGATATGGACTTCCGCCTTTTCCATTTTCTTATCGGTAAATTCTATTTTGTAAAAGAAGAAAAAAAAGGTATCTTTGCAGTCACTTGCTGAAACTGTATTTGGCAGAATCTTTTTCGGTTAACTTTTTAAAATTTCAAACAATGCCAGAATATTTAGGAACAGAGAAAATCAAGGAGATTTTCAAAGAATATGGAGGATCTGACAACAACACCGGCTCCATTGAAGGGCAAATAGCTCTTTTTACTTTCAAAATCAAAATGCTTTCAGAACACCTGAAAGAAAATAAGAAAGATCATTCATGTCGTCGTGCATTACTCAAAATGGTGGGTAAACGAAGAAGGTTATTGAATTATCTTGCTAAAAAAGATCTTCAGGGATATCGTGCATTGATAGAAAAAATCGGATTAAGGAAGTAATTTCCTTCTATATAGAAAGCAAAAGCCTCGGAT
>JAHDFN010000121.1 GCA_020628145.1 Saprospiraceae bacterium
ATTTTCAAAAGAACCGGTTGGCTATAATCAATCTTTCGTGATAACATCTATTAAATAGAAGTTGTTTAAAAATGATTCAATAATTCGATTGCAAACCATTGATTCCTAAATTCTTCAGCTATTTTTCGTCCCGTAGCTTTGGCTACGAAACTCAAAATCAGCTTCGACTTAGAAATCAAGCGATTACAATCGCTATTACCAACCACTTTTTAAACAACTTCATAAAAAAAGAATTCATCATGTCTCTAAGGAAAAGGGAAATGGACGAACAAATTTGGAGAAGAAGGCTCGAAAGGGAGATTAAGGCCCGTAAACAGGCGGAAACGATCATGGAGGAAAAATCCCTTGAACTCTACAATGCCAATGAAAGGTTGAAGAAGTTGAATATCCAACTCAAACAATCATTGATGAGTAATATCAATGCACTTCATGCTTCGGAATCCGAAAATTTTGCTCTGTTTGAAAATGCGGCAGTTGGTATTGCCATCTGCTTGGGAGATAGGATGCTTAAGATAAATCAACGGCTATCCGATATGCTGGGATATGTAGAGCGGGAGTTGTCGGGTAAAAGTATTTACGAAACCGTCTATCTGAATGATCGAGAGGCCTTGGAAGAAAATACCGAAGCACTTTATAATTATGAGGTATCACAAATCAGCCATGAGGCTCGGTTGAAGAAAAGCAATAACATGACTTTCTGGGCACATTTCAATGTATCCAGAATCAAAGGGGGCAAAGGGATGAATTATTACATCTATATCATAGAGGATGTACAAGAGAAGAAGAATTACGAAGTAAAGCAGATGGCACTGATTGAGCAATTGAAGGAAATCAATGGACAATTGGAAAGCTTCGCCCATGTGGTTTCCCATGATCTGAAGGCTCCCCTGAACGGTATGAATACTGTGATGATGTGGATAAAGCAGTATATGGAAAAGAAAGGAGTGGATGATCAGATGAAGGAATATCTGCTTTTGGTGGATGATAGGGTGGCTAAAATGTACCGTTTGATTGAAGGAGTAATGGAATATTCGAAAGTGAGCCAATCCGATGAAAAACGGGAATTGGTCAATATGGGGGAAGCTCTGACAGAAACCCTACAACTACTCAATGTTCCCAACCATATGGAAATCAGATCGAAGGGGGAATTTCCCGAAATTTGGGTGAATAAACTCAAAATGAAGCAAATCTTTCTGAATTTAATCGACAATGCTTTGCGTCATAACGACAAAAAACGGGGTCTTATCGAAATTTCAGCGAAAGAAAACGATAGTTTTTGGAACTTTACCGTCAGGGATAACGGTTCCGGCGTACCCAAACGGCATTTGAACAAGATATTCAAGATATTCAATACATTAGATACGACCGGCAAACATACAGGCATCGGCCTAGCCCTGGTAAAAAAGGTAGTAGAACACTACAATGGCAACATAACCGTAGATTCTGTGGAAGGCGAATATTGCAAATTCACCTTTACACTGAATAAGGACAATGTAAAGAAACCATAATGCAGAAAAATTACATCCTATATCTGGAAGATGATGAGATCGATGCCATCAAATTCTCTTCAACGATGAAGGGGCTTAATTTCGATCAGCAGATAATCATCAAGGAAAATGGAGAGGAAGGTCTCAAATGGTTATCCGAAAATCCGGATTGGCTGCCTAATATTATTGTATTGGACCTGAATATGCCGAAAATGGGAGGGGTCGAATTCCTGGAAGAGATAAAAAAAAATGAGGACTTCAAAAAAATCCCCATTATCGTCTTTACCACGTCAAACAATAAGGTGGATATACAAGCGACTTTTGAGCAACAGGTTGCCGGTTATATGGTCAAGCCCTTTGAACACTCGGATTACAAGGAAATCATTTCCCTCATCAAAGATTATTGGGAAAAAAGTTCACTTGGGCATATCTGATCGATGTTGATTTTCCATACCTAATTCATTTCCTTTTCCAATTTTAAAATCCCTATCTTTCCGAGATGAAAATCCTTTATATAGAAGATGATCCAATAGATACCCAAAGCTGCCGTTTGATTATGGGAGGTATGGATGGTCTGGTATTGGAAGTTGTGGATGATTTCGAGAAAGCCCTTGGATTACTTGAAAAAGAGGATTTCAATATGTTGATTTCCGATCAAAGGGTGGGAATGGATGATTTTGAAGAATATTGGTCTCATTTTTTAGGACTGCCTTATCATATCCTCAGTAATTCTCCAAGCAGTACCTTGATGGAACTGCCATACCCCCCACTACATGCGTATTCGAAACCGATTACAGCCGAAATGATCGCAGAAATGTTGGAGTCCGTCGAAGGGATGGAGCCTCTCCCGAATATGTCCTATGCTGAAAGGATAACCGAGGGAGCACCCGAAATGCTTGTGGAGATGGTTATGATTCTTCGGAAACAATTCGAGGAGGGAAAGTCCAAAATACCTTATCTTTATGAATCCGGTAACAAAGAGGAATTAATCCAAGTAATTCACAAACTTATTAGTAAGTTTTCCGTATTATCAATGGAAGATTCCTTCAGGTTTTTCAATCTGACAGAAAAATGCCTAAGGGATGATTTGCCATTGAACGGATACACCTATAGACGCTTGGTGCGTGATCTGGGAAAAGGCTTGGCATTCATCAATCATTATATCGAATTACATGAATTGCATAATAGTTGACGACGATCTTTTTTATTGTAAAACCCTTCAGTCCTTTTGCGAAAGGCTGGATTTGAATTTACTAGGAGTCTATTCCGACCCGGTGAAAGCCATGTCTGCACTGACTAATAATACGGATGTCGATTTGGTTTTTTTGGATATACATATGCCTGACCTGAGTGGTTTCGATATACTCAAAAGCAATCCCAAATTGAATGTGGTGATTTCGACGATGGATGAAACCAAAGCGATTGAAGCCTTTGATTACAATGTAGTCGATTATCTCTTGAAACCCGTTACATTGGATCGTTTCATCCGTGCGGTAAACCGTGCGAAAGAAAGAATAGGAGGAGGTAATGAAACCGCTGAAACCGTAATCACCAAAACAGTTGTTCAAGAAAAGGCTCCCAGGGAAATTTATGTGAATGTCAATAAACGATTGGTCAAGATAGAGCTTGACAATATCTATCTTATAGAGGCTAAGGGCGACTATATCTTAATCAAACTATTGGAAGGAAAGAACCAGGTTGTACATACGACGTTGAAGAGCATCATGGCAAAGCTCCCGGAAAATACTTTTGTGAGGGTACATCGTTCCAATGTGGTCAATATTAAGAAGATCGTGGATATTGAGGATTCAAGCATTCTTATTAATGGTGAAGTTGTCCCGATTAGCAAGACTTATCGGGAAGATCTATTGAGTAAGTTGAATCTTATTAATTGATACTTTCCTTATGATTTATAACAAAAGGGCGGTCCGGATGATTTCAGGCCGCCCTTTTGCATTTCACCGATAGGTAAGTGCATTTCGTCTATGATTAGGTTTGTTTCAAGGTTGGATTCGCTCAGGTTCGGTGTCCTATTTAAAGATAGGTGAGCCATCGGTAGATAATTATATTTTTTTGTAAGGTGCTGTTTGTTAGTTGATTATGGTTTTTTGTTTTGGAGTTGATATTTCATCGACAGGTAATGATGTGCTATTTCCATTCACAGGCCGAAAAAGGCATTTCATCTTCATTCCCCTTGCATCCGACTTTTTTCGTCCGGAAAAGGCTTGAAGTGAACCTATATTTGTAATCGTAATTAAGGCACAAATACTTTTAAACAATTTATCATAAAATGTTGACACTACAATCACCTAAAAGAAAAGAAAAAGGCACACTAGCCATAGCATATAAGAATTCATTTGCTTTGGATAATCGTACAAAAAGCAATAAAACCCAAACAGGAAACCCTAAGCACGACAATAAGGAAAAATCAACATGGAGAAAGAATCTGAAAAAGGTTCCGTATTCGGGAAGGGGAGAGAAATTGACATCCAATGATTGTGTTTATGAACAATCCAGTATGTTCCTTTTTGCCATTCCCAAATAAAAAGAAAATTTAGGTTATAAGGTTTTATGGTGCATTTACATTAGTGTCGAACCGTCCGGGAGGGGTCCTGGGCGGTTCATTTTGCCAGACCGGAATAAATAACCAAAAGAATTAAGCATACCAGTACTAATAAAAAAAAGAGTCCTACAATTGTAGGACTCTTTTGGATTTTTTACGAAGAGTATATTCAATACCGAAGGATTAAGCAAATACTGATTCTTTCTTGAAATGCTTAGTCAAAAGGTAATAGAACATAGCCCTGTACTTATTTCTGTTGGAAGCACCCAATATGTCGATAACAGCTTTGATACCGGCATCCATTTTGGCGTCATCACTTATTCCCAATTTCTTAGTAAGGAAGTTAGCTTTTACCCTAGCCAATTCTTCTTTGTCAGAAGAAGATACTTTGGAAGCGTCTGCCAAGTAGATGGATGGTCCACAGGCCTTTGTTACTTTCCTCAATAAGTCAGCATCATATTTGACACCCAATTTTTTGAACTCGCCTTGGTAAACTTCCAAGCATTCTTCAAACTTGCTCATAGTGAAACTATTTTATTAGGTTTTTGAAAATCAATTTTCGCCACAATAATACCACCTTTTTGACATTTGAGAAGAGAATAAAGGCGTTTTTTTCCAAAATAACATTTTCACAACAGTCTAAATCAATATGTTGTAACCAAATCAGGAACAATCATGGTCGGAAAAGAAGCCCCCTTTGACTAACTTTGCCGGGTATGGTGTTCAGTAGTGTCATATTCCTATTGTATTTTCTTCCGGTTTTTCTTTGCCTATATTTTTTGGCAGGAAAGAAGTACCGGAATTGGGTCATATTACTAGCGAGCATCCTGTTCTACAGTTGGGGAGCACCCCGTTTTGTTTTCATTCTCTTGGCCTCTACCTGGCTGGATTTCCATTTGGTCGGCCATATGTATCGGGAGAAAAATCCGATGAGGAAAAAATGGTTGCTGGGATTATCCATTTTTTTGAATGTAGGATTGTTGGCTTATTTCAAGTATGCCAATTTTTTTGTTGATAACCTCAACGCCTTCCTGACGTCCATCGGGGCGGGGGCGGTTCCCTGGGCCGATGTCATATTGCCTATTGGGATTTCCTTCTATACTTTCCAAACCTTGACATATTCCATCGATGTATATAGGGGCGTACATCGTCCACTGGAAAAAGCAAGGGACTATATGTTGTATATCATCATGTTTCCCCAGTTGATTGCGGGACCTATCGTCCGGTTCAATGAAATAGCGGATCAGATAACCGAACGGCAGGAAACGAATGCGGAAAGGTTGATGGGGTTTTATAGGTTCTGTATCGGTTTAGGGAAAAAAGTACTTATCGCCAATGTGTTGGGAGCGAAGGCCGACGCCATCATGGGTATGCAGGATTTTTCTACTTTGGACAGTACGACTGCCTGGGTGGGGATATTGGCTTATACCTTCCAGATTTATTTCGATTTTTCGGGATATTCCGATATGGCCATCGGTCTAGGGAAAATGATGGGTTTTCGTTTTCCTGAAAATTTCGATAATCCTTACGTGTCCAAAAGTATTTCCGAATTCTGGCGGCGTTGGCATATGACATTGGGGACTTGGATGAGGGATTATCTATATATTCCACTAGGGGGTAATCAGGTGACGGTAGCGAGGTTGTATTTCAATCTCTGGTTTGTGTTTTTAATTTCCGGTTTGTGGCATGGAGCAGGTTGGAATTTTGTAGCATGGGGGGCATATCATGGTTTGTTCCTGATATTGGAAAGGTTGTTCCTGAATGACTGGCTGAAAAAAATGGGCGGTTTTATTTCCTGGTTTTATTGTTTTTTAGTTTCAGTCCTAGGTTGGGTGGTATTCCGGATTGAGGATATCGGAATGGCCGGGCTTTACTATCGGAAATTATTTTCCTTCGAATTCGGTATCTTGGATTTTTCGGATGGGCGTTTTTGGTTCATATTTTCCTGTGCCTTGTTTTTCTCCTTTTTTATCTTTTTCCCGCAAGGAAAGAAAATACAGGATAAAATATTTTTCAAGTCCTATTCTTCAAGAATGCATGTCGCCATGTGGTGTGCTTCAATGATGTTGTTTGTTTTTTCGGTAGGGGCATTGTCCACAGCCGATTTTAATCCTTTTATTTATTTCAGATTTTAATGGAGGAAAAGAATAAGATATTATATCGGATTTTATTAGGGGTGACAATGGTGCTTTTGTTATTGCCCATGTTTCAACATGTTGTTGATTTTCCAAAAGTGAAAAAATTAAAAGGAGCAATTGAGGAAACCCGGGTTCCGGTATTCGAATGGTCTAAGTGGTGGTCAGGTGAATTTTCGAATGAAGCAGATAACTATTTTACCCAATCTTTCGGATTGCGTCCTGATTTTGTGCGTTTGGATAATCAGTTGGCTTACGGTCTTTTCGGCGAATTCCGTGCTAAGCATATTGTAATAGGGGAACAAAATTATTTATTCGAACAGAATTATATAGATGCATACACAGGCAGGGATTTCATAGGTGAGAATGAAACGGTGGAGAAGGTTCGGAAATTGAAAATGATTGAAGATACATTAAAAGCGAGAGGTAAGGATTTTTTAATTGTCCTGGCACCGGGTAAGGCTTCTTTTTATCCTGAATATATTCCTGATGAATTGGGTTCTGCTTCTGATTCTACAAATTATATTTTTCTTTCAAAGGAATTGAAAAGACAGGCTGTGTCCCATATTGATTTCAATGCTTGGTTTATGGAAAATAAAGGTAAGATGGATTATCCGCTTTATCCTAAGACGGGCATTCACTGGAGTCATTATGGTATGTTGTTGGGGATGGATTCCCTGCTGCATCGTTTGGAAAAAAATAACGGCTGGGATTTGCCTGATGTGGTTTGGGGAGAAATAGAATATGTGGACGAAAGACGGAGGATAGATGACGATATAGAACAGGCATTGAATCTGTTTTCGTCTTTTCCTAATTATAAAATGGCCTATCCCGAAATAGAAATAAAAAACAAGGAAAAGGATCGCCCGAAAATGATTTGTATTGCAGATAGTTTTTTCTGGGAAATGTTCAATATGGGTATGATGGAAAAAATATTTAATCAAGGTAAGTTTTGGTATTATTTTAATACCGTCTATCCGGATGAATTTAAAAATCCGACAACTACCGGAGATTTCGATTGGGATGTTGAATTTGCAAATACGGATGTGTTTGTCATGATGGCAACGGAAGGAAATCTGGCTTATTTTCCCTGGGGTGCTGAAAATGCGTTTTTGGAATATTTTTCAAACAATTATGAATTTAATCAGGAACAAAGGGAAAATAGAATCCGGAAAATTATTGAAAATATAAAATCGGATGAAAAATGGCTGGGACATGTCCGTGAAAAAGCCAAAGAAAAAAATATTTCCTTGGATAGCATGCTTTGGAAAGATGCGGAATATATGTTGGCGAATTAAAAACTAAATAGCTTTTTTATTTTTTCCGTTTGCCTTCTGGAAACCTCTATTTCTTCACCGGAAATCATTTCCAATTTCATTCTGCCATTGAACCAGCTCCCTCCCTTTTTTACATATTTTAAATTAATGATCTGTTGTCGATTGGCTCGGATAAAAATGCTGTCATCCAAAATATTTTCAAAGTGTTGTAAAGGTTTAAGGACAAGGGGTTTGTTATTTTCGAAATGAACTTGCGTGTAATTTCCCTTGCCTTCTAGTAAACGGATGTCCCTGATAGTGACAAACCAACATTTTTCTCCATCCCGAATAAAAACCCTTTGGTCTTCATATAGTTTTTCTTCTTTCTTTTCCGAAGTGGAAATATTGTTTTTCGCTTTTTCTATGGCTTTGGCAAGCCTCTCGTGTGAGAGTGGTTTCAGTAAATAATCAATGGTGTTGAATTCGAAAGATTGGATAGCATAGTTGTTGAATGCCGTCGTAAAAATGACGGCCGGTACATGATTTAGTTCCTGTAATAAATCGAAACCATCCTTCCCGGGTAAATGGATGTCAAGGAATAATAAATCCGGATTTTCTTTTTGAATGATGTCGATAGCGGTGTCTGCATTCTCCGCTTCGCCGATAATGTTGATTTGAGGAAATGATTTTAATAATTCCCTTAATTCCAGACGGGCAAGTCTCGAATCTTCAATGATGATGGCCCGGATCATTTTTTGTCAATTTTAATGTTGACATAAATATAAGGTGGTTTTTCGGTCATTTCCAATTTTGCATTTTCTCCATAGATTAATTTTAATCTTTCGGAAATGTTTTTCTGTCCGATGCCGAGTTTTTCTTCCAGTTGGTTTTTTTGTGATAAACTTCCCGTATTTTTGACAAGGATATTTAAAATGGAATTGTTTTTGGAAATGTCAACAACGATTTCCCCTCCTTCGGTGATTTGTGAAATTCCGTGCTTTATTCCGTTTTCTACAAGGAGCTGTAAAATCATGGGAGGTACGGTTTCTGTTTTTAATTCCTCGTTAACCTTGATGTCGTATTGGATTTTTTCTTCGTATTGTATCTTAACGAGATTGAAATATTTTTGGAGGATATTCAATTCCTCTTCTAGTGAAACTTCCATTTTTTCGGAATGCCTCAGCGAGTAACCTAGTAATTCTGAAAAATTCGTAATCATTTTTCTAGCTAAATCCACATCTTCCAACATCAAGGCTTTGATGTTATTCAAGGTGTTGAACATGAAGTGAGGATTGATTTGGGATTTTAAAGTGCCGAGTCTTGCTTTTTGGATTTCCGTCTCCAAAGTCAACTGATTGATTTTGTTGAAATGGTATTTTAAAATCAGTTGGTAGCTGAAATAAATCAAGGTCCAGATCGTGACGATCATGCCTAAAGGGAAAAGAGCGGCGACGAAATTGATGGCTGATGATTGGAAGCTGTCTATGGTGAATGAAGCAACTCCGAAAGACATGATTGCCCAGATGATCGTAATGGAAATAATGACTATGCTTGTTGTGGCTATTATTTTTAAAGGAACCCAATCCTGCCAATTGTTTCTTTTAAAAAAAGAGCGCATCAGCGAGGTGAAAAACAAACCTCCGAAAAATAAACTCAAGGCATTGACAAGGACAACTCGATGATCGCCACCTGCGGCGATCTGAATCATATAATTGACTGCACCCATTAATGTCCAGGCGATAAATTGAACGGGGAAAAAATATTTCCCCGTTTTGTTTTTTTGATCGGACATGCTCGTTTTTTAATTATAATTGAATGATCCATTCCGAAATTAAATCCAGTGCTTCCGGATTAAAAGTTTCTTCTATGGTTTTGTATTCAATGATGCTGCCGGTTTCCGCTTTTTGGAACATATGGTTCAATCCTTCCAAAGCAACGATTTTGTGATTAGTGTTTTTGCCTTCTTTCAATGCCTTTTCAATACCGGCCAGATTTTCTTTCGCACTGACTTGGGTGTCCAAAGTGCCATTGATAGCCAAGACGGGGCAGTTAAGGGATTTTAGATTTTCGGCTGGGTTATATCCCATAAAATACCTGAACCACGGTGAGCTTAAAGCGGCTACTTGCTGCTTGACGGCTTTGTCCAAATCCTGTCCCCCAAGCATCCATTCCGGTAATTCACGTACACCTTCTGAAATGATTCCTTCCAATTCACCCTTGAATTTTTCGTTTTCCATTTCCGGGTTGTCCTTGATAAAAGAATATGTTTTTTGATTCAGGGTCATTTGCTGTTCAATAAGCTCATCCGGTGTGCCGATGGCTTTATGACTGTCTTTTGTTTGTTTCAGCATTAATTCAGTCGAAGGAATGCCGGGGCCTGCCATCAGAACAATAAAATCGACCTTTTTATTATTAGCGGCGACCATCGGTGCAATCATCCCTCCTTCACTATGTCCGGCTAATCCGATAGAAAGCGATTTCAAGTCTTTTCTATTTTTAATATAACCGATGATGGCATTTACATCTCCTGCGAAATCTTCGGAAGTGGCTATTTGGTGATCACCGGTCGATTCACCCACACCCCTGTCGTCGAATCTCAATACTCCTATTCCTTGACGGGTGAGATGATCCGAAAGTACAAGGAAAGGACGATGGTTGAACGCCGCAATTTCCTCATCTCTGTTCTGTGGCCCCGAACCTGAAATCAGGATGACTATTTTTTTTGCTTTTTTGTCTTTTGGCAGAGTGAGTGTTCCCGCCAATTCCAAATCGGCTTCTTCATTGGGGATGACAATGTCTTCGATATGGTAGGGGAAATCTTTGGGATCTTGTGGTCGGGCAACCACTTTCTTCTTGACCTTTTCCCTTTTTAATGTCAAGGGCATGGACATCGGCCCTTGCGTGAGAGTACCTTCAAAGTTTCCCTCTTTCATTTCTCCTTCGTAGCGGCCGGCAAGGGCCGGCATTTCAATGGTCAGTTTCCCCTTTTCGAATGTGGTCTTATCCGTAGGAAGCCCTTTGGCTCCCTGATCAGGGCTATCCATGGTAGTGATGAGTCCGTTTTCATCTTCATCGATATGGAAAACGACCCTAAGGGAAGTTCCCTGCACTTCGAGTACCCCGTTCCAGTCACCCTTGATATCTTGGGCATTGGTGATGACGGTACTCAGTAAAAAACAAATAAATGGAATCAGTATCTTTTTCATGTTGATGAATTTTATAATTGAAAATCGATACATCAAAACTAAGTCATATTCCTAATGTGCTAAAGCGAATTGTGACGAGTGGTAAGATAAGATGATAAGCGGTAATTATCTTTTTTCTTTTTCATCCAATCTGATACGGGAATAGAAAATGATGAGGATGATACCCGAAAGACAAAGGAAAATGCCCATGATTCCCATCGTATGGATGATGTTGTTTTTGTTTTGGAAAAACGGGATGGCGAATAGGGATACGAAGAATATCCTGAAAAGGATATTGGTGACAAAAAATATACTGCCCGCCCGACCATAATATTGATTGGGGATTTTTCGGAATAAATACGTCACTCTTTGAATTCGGGTACCGGCATTGGTCAATCCCAATAGTAACATCATCAGATAAAAAAGGAAAATACTTTGTGTGAAATTCAAAACGAAAAACAGACCGGCGGTCAGGAACGTCATGATGATGATGGACAGGGTAATGGAAATATGTTTTTCCCTGAAAATATATCGGATGGCCAATCCTGCGAAAATGGCTCCGAGGCTGTAGTACATTTCCGATGAGGCAAATACATCCCCGCCGGCTTCCAGATGTTTTTCCACATAAATCGGACTCGTATAGAATGCAACAACCAATACCGCTACGAAAATGGAATAGGAAGCCACTCCGAATATCAGAACGGGAGTATTGGCTTTCAGGAAATCGAAGCCGACCTTTAGTCGTTGTAGTACCTTACCTGTTTCTTCCTTTCTTGGAATCAGGGAGCGATAACGGATACAGAAGATAATGATGAAACTAAGGAGATAGGTGGAACCGTCCAAGAGGAAAATATGATGGATGCCCCACGGAGCGATATCCCTGCCGATGCCGACGGGAAATCCGAAGAAAACGAATTGGCCGTTCTTCGTGCCTTCCAAAAGTAAGGCGGCACCCGCTCCGGCCATTACACTGGCGACCTGTCCTTGGATTTCAAGGTAGGATGTGATTTTGCCGTAATATTTCTTTTCCGTTATTTCCTGGGCAAAGGCATAAAGATTGGGGTAGTGGAGGTTGTAATTCATGAATGTAGCCAAATAGACACCTCCCACGATCAACCAGGGTACATGCCCATGGATTAACCCATATGCAGCAGCGGAAAATAGAATCGTTCCCATTACGATATTCAGAACAAGGAAAACCTTCCTACGGTCGTATTTGTCCACCAAGGTTCCGGAAAACGGCCCCCAGAAAAGTGAAACTGTCGTAATGGCTGCATAGAGATAACCGAAAAGCGTAGTGTCTCCCGTTTGCGTGAAATACCACGGTATGGCAATCATACTGATGCCCTGTGCCACCCCCGAAATCGAGTTGGCAATGAATAGGAGTATGATAGCCCTGCGGTTGGTTTGGAATGTATTCCCTTCTGATGGCATTTACAATGTTCTGAATAATATTTTCAATCCATTCTAATGGAATGCAAACTAGCGGGATTTTGTCGAGGAAATGAAAATCGGCAACGGCAAATTTTTTTTGCAACAAAATCCAAAAGCTGCCGTAAACATATATAGTAGCAGATTTTTGAAATAATTTAGGTTAAATAATAAGAAAGCAGGATGCAAGTCCTGCTTTTTTAGTTTTCATGGAATTCCAGTCCAACCCGGAATTCTTCTTTCAGCTTCAATAACGTTCTGAACGCTACGAATTTTCCCTCATATCGTTTCTTGTGATCTTTCTGTAAGGCAGGTGCAGCTTTCTCCTGATATTCCATCAGATTGGAATAACTCTCACAAAGATACTGCATGTTATAGGTCACTCCCTGGCTTTCGTCTTCTTCCAGTACCTTACTCATCCGGCATTCCTTGAAATATCCTGTTTCCATGACTTCGGGGATGTGGGTCGTTTTCATCCAATTCAACCAATCCTGTTGTATGCCGGGAATGACTTTCACTGTAACACTATATATGATCATGACTGTTTTTTTTTGCAAATTTAATTTTTCATACGGAGTATAAGGCACTTATAGGGTGATTACATTTGATGTTCCTAATCGTTATAGGATAAAATGCCTAACTTTGACACAAGAACACCTACTTTATGCAGGACAATAACATTTTTAAAAAATTCAGGGAAGACAAGAAA